>NZ_JCAMPD010000009.1:0-240502 GCF_059511845.1 Flavobacterium sp. PLA-DH12 | reverse complement strand
TTTACGATTCAACAAATGATTTGAGAAATTTATCATAAGCTCAACTCCTTGATAACGGGTCTCAAGCCCAAATTTCTATCTGAGTCTTTGATAAAAGGGAAGCTAAAGTCTTAATCGAAATATAAGTCTCAAGCTCAGAGGAACGAATAGTTTACTTTTGCTTCCTTTCTCAATCATAAATCTACTTAAAATTAAAAAAACAAATCTAAAGGAGGAACGAGAAATCTCCACAAGTAGCTCTACAAAGATTGGTGACAATTGGAAAGGAGTTTCTCGCGAAGATTTCTCGTTCCTCGAAATGACAAACTGTCCAGTTTTATCTTTGTCAAAGTTTTAAACTTTGACAAAGATTTTTAATGTATTCCTCCAGTTAAAGCGTGAGGCAATTCAACACAATACTATTTTGAAGCTTCTCTAAACTCTTTCAAAACTTGATCAATAACCCAAGTGGTTCTAGCTCCAGAATTTCCTTTCGATGGAGAGGCGTTTTCATTCCCTAAAAGTTCGGCAATAACAGTTTCAATAAACGGTTGCTGAATATGTAATGGATTTTCAATTGTAATGCTTTCTTTTTCTCCATTTGCATATTGAATGTGAATAGGGTCATTCCCAAAAGTAGAAAAAGAGATTTTACCTTTATCGCCTACAATTTCAGTGTTATCATAACGTTCAAAACTTGCAAAATTCCAAATTCCTGAACCATGAATTCCGTTTTCGAATAAAAAGGACATTGAAACTGCGTCTTCTGCCGGATATGCTTTTAATTGAGAAGTTGCATGTCCGCGAACTGATTTTATTGGACCTAAAACAAAATCAAGGAAATCTAAAGTATGGCAAGCCAAATCCACAAAGATTCCGCCTCCTGAAATATGTGGTAAAACAGTCCAAGGAAGATTGATTTCGTCATCGTAACGTGCTTCAAAAGGATGGTACAAAACACAATTGACGTGCCTGATTGTTCCTAATTTTCCCTGATCGATTATTTCTTTTATTTTTAAAAAACGAGGTAAAGCTCTTCTATAATAAGCAACAAACAAAGGAACATTATGTTCTTTGCAGACGCTGATCATTTCGTTGCATTCTTCAAATGTCAAAGCCATTGGTTTCTCCACATAAACTGGTTTTCCTGCTTTGGCGCATAAAATGGTGTATTCTTTATGAGAAGATGGAGGAGTAGCGATATAAACGGCGTCGACTTCGGGATCATTTATTAAATCTTCCGCGTTAGAATACCATTTCGGAACATTATGGCGTTTGGCGTAATCTTCGGCAAGAGCCGCATCTCTTCTCATAACTGCAACTAAAGCCGAATTTGGAGCTTTCTGAAAAGCTGGCCCGCTTTTTACTTCGGTTACATTTCCGCACCCAATAATTCCCCATTTTATAATTTCCATTGATTAAGTTTTTAGTTTCTCAAATTTAAAAAAGGTTTGCCACGAATTGCACTAATTTCCACGAATTATTTTTTTGATGTTTGCCGCAGATTAATGGATTTTCACAGATTACTAAAGTAAACGCATAGATATTTAAATCATTTTAATTCTTTTAATCTGTGGTAAAAAAAATATATAAATGAGATTTTCCTCAATTTAAATTAGTGGAAATTAGAGTAATTCGTGGCAAAATAAAAAGCCACAAATTCACAAAAATAATTCGTGAATTCGTGGCTAATAAAAAATTTAGCTTAAAGTTTTATTTTTTAGGTAAAGCTTTAAAACCCATATTGTAAAGTGTAAAAGCTTGAATGTCTACGTTCTCTTGAATCGTAGCCGCAACAGATTTTCCTGCTCCGTGACCTGCTTTAACGTCAATTCTAATCAAAACCGGATTTTCTCCAGTTTGTTTTTCTTGTAACTCAGAAGCAAATTTGAAGCTGTGCGCAGGAACTACACGATCGTCATGATCTCCAGTCGTTACCATTGTTGCAGGATAATGAGTTCCTTGTTTAACGTTGTGAACAGGTGAATATCCTTTTAAATATTCAAACATTTCTTTGCTGTCTTGAGCAGTTCCGTAATCAAAAGCCCATCCTGCTCCAGCTGTAAAGGCATTATAACGAAGCATATCCATAACTCCAACCGCTGGCAATGCTACTTTCATTAAATCTGGACGCTGTGTCATCGTTGCTCCAACCAACAAACCTCCGTTAGATCCTCCGCGAATAGCCAAATAATCAGAAGAAGTGTATTTTTGAGCAATTAAGTATTCTGCAGCAGCAATAAAATCATCAAACACATTTTGTTTTTGCATTTTTGTTCCAGCATCATGCCATTTTTTTCCGTATTCACCACCACCTCTAAGGTTAGCCACTGCGTAAACTCCACCATTTTCTAACCAAACCGCATTGGCAATACTAAAACTTGGTGTTAAACTAATATTGAATCCGCCATAACCATAAAGAATAGTTGGGTTTTTACCGTCTAATTTTGTTCCTTTTTTATACGTAATAATCATCGGAACTTTTGTACCATCTTTTGACGTATAAAAAACTTGTTTAGACTCATAATCTTCACTCTTGAAATCAACTTTTGGTTTTGCATATACTTCAGATTTGCCAGATTTTGGTTCAAAAGAATAGATACTTCCCGGAGTTGTATAATTTGTAAAACTGTAGTACAAGATTTTATCTTCTTTTTTACCACTAAATCCACCAGCAGTTCCAACAGCTGGAAGTTTGATTTCGCGAACTAATTTTCCGCTGTAATCATATTGTTGTACAAATGAAACGGCATCTTTAGTATAATTGGCAAAGAAATAACCAGCACCAGTTGATGGCGATAATATATCTTTGGTTTCTTTAATAAAATCTTTCCAGTTTTCAGGCTTCGGATTTGCTGCATCAACCGTTACAACACGTTTGTTTGGTGCGTTATAATCTGTTTCAATAAACAATTTGCTTCCTTCGTTTTCAATGACGTTGCTATCGCTATTAAAGTTGTCTACGATAGTAACGATTGGACTGTTCGGTTTTGTTAAATCCTTAATGTATAATTCGTTTCCGTAAGTCGAATTAGCTGCCGTGATTACCAAATAACGGTTGTCTTCAGTAACATATCCGCCAACATATCTTCTTTTTTGATCTGCACCAAAAATTACTTTATCATCTTTTTGAGAAGTTCCTAGTTTATGGAAATACAATTTGTGCTGATCTGTTTTAGCAGATAATTCACTTCCTTTTGGTTTGTCATAACTAGAATAGTAGAAACCTTCATTTTTATACCATGAAACACCGCTAAATTTCACATCAACCAAAGTATCTTCTACAATTTTCTTAGAAAGTGCGTCTATGATAATTACTTTTCTCCAATCGCTTCCTCCTTCAGAAATTGCATAAGCTGCTTTGCTTCCATCTTCAGAAAAATCAAGTCCGCCTAGAGAAGTTGTTCCGTCTTTAGAAAAAGTGTTTGGATCTAAGAAAACTTCTTCTTTGCCATTTTCATCTTTTCTGTAAACAACAGATTGATTCTGAAGTCCGTTGTTTTTAGAGTAATAAGCAAATTTTCCTTCTTTGGATGGAGCTCCAATTTTTTCGTAGTTCCAAAGTTTTTCCATTCGCTTTTTAAGTTCTTCGCGAAACGGAATTTTATCTAAATAAGCATAAGTAACTTCGTTTTCGGCTTTTACCCAAGCACCAGTTTCGGCAGATTTATCATCTTCTAACCAGCGGTAGGGATCGCTTACTTTGGTGTCAAAATAAACATCAACAGTTTCTCCTTTTTTTGTTTGCGGATATTGTATTTTGCCTTGTCCAAATGATATTCCTGCAGTTGTAATTGCCATTAATAAAAATGTTTTTTTCATAGTTAGTTTTTATCTGTTATAACAAAAATAGCACTTTTTGTTGTGAAAATTGAAATGAAAAATTAAACCATATAAGTAATGTAAGTTCATTTAAACGGTTTGCTTAATTTTACTTATGTGACTTATATGGTTTAAAATTGTTACAGATTAAAGTTAACCCCCAAAACGATATTTCTTCCAATGTTCGGAATACCGTCTGTCTTTAATCTAGAAAGGTGTGCAATATATTTTTTGTCGAATAAATTGTTTCCGTTTAAGTTAATATCGAAAGCCGTTTTTCCTAGTTTAACAGTTCCTCCAAAACCTAAATTTACTAGAGTATAACCTTTAGAAGCTGTTTCGAAACCGCTTACATTATCTTGATTAAAAGTCGAAGAAACGTTCAATGAAGCAAAACCTTCGCTCAGCCAGTTTTTGATATTAAATTCAGTTCTAAGTGTATTATTCCAATTGTTTGCTGGAATCAGAGGAAGATAATCTTTGTTCTCTTTTTTACCTGTAACCGTTTCAAAACTAGTTTCAAAATGCAACCAGTCTAAAGGGTGAGGATGAAAATGCAACCCAACTTCGCCACCATACAATTGTGCATTATCCTGAACATAAGCAAAAACATCATTGTTATCTAGAACTTCTCCGGTTGGCGAAGTATAAATGTAATTGTTTACGTGATTGTAAAATCCGTTTACGAAAAATTCAAAGTGCGTGTTTTTGTATTCCAAGTTCAAATCGGTCTGAACGTTTTGCTCTGTTTTCAAATTAGCATTCCCAATTTCATAACGATTTGTTCCTTCATGAACACCATTTGAAGTCAATTCAGCCAAGTTTGGAGCTCTAAATCCTGTGGCAACATTCAAACGAAGCGTTAAAGGTTCTGCCAGTTTTGTTTTATAACCTAAAGAAGCATTAAAGCTATCAAAAGATCGGTCTAAGGCCTGAAAATAACCTTCTTCACCTTCATTTCCGTGTGCTATTGAAGTAATATTTCGGTTGTCAAAACGCAATCCGGCTTGAATAACGCTATTGTCCCATTCGTAATTGGCTGTTCCGAAAACTCCAAAATCATTAGTTGTGGCATCCGGAATTAAATATTCTTCTCCAGAATTTTTATTGGTCTGATGCATTCCCTGAACTCCTATAATAGTTTCGATTTTACCGAATTTAGGGAAATGGTATTTCGCATTGTAATTGAAAGTGTTCAATTTCATGTGAAGCGAAGCTTCATTGCTGTCTTCAAACTCACTTCGGTCATTGGCAATATATCCTAAATCTACATCAAGTTTAGAATTTTCAAAAAAGATAACATTATTCAAACTCAATAAATGATTGAAAATTCCCTGTCTTGGAAATTGTGTGTCTTTGTTTGAAGATTGTGCTGCAATTCCGTCTTCTGGAATCCCGATATCCAATTTGTTATAGTTGTATCTCAAAACACTTGAAAAAGTCGAATTGCTGTAGCCAATTCCAGTTTTAAAGTCCGTTTCGTTGTAACGAGAATTTGTCACACGATCACCGCCAGAAATTTTATAATCAGAATGTGTATTGTAGCTTCCTCTTGCTAAGAATTTCCAGTTATCTGTAGACGTTTTTAATCCGATAGAAGAGTTGCTTCCTTGTGTATTCGTAAAATATTTTTGACTGAAATTAGCTTTAAAATCACCAGCATCAGCAAATTTTTCAGGATTGAAATATAAAACACCTCCCAAAGCATCAGAACCATACAATAACGAAGCTGGTCCTTTAATAACTTCAACACTTTCTATTCCAGCATCATTTAAACCCAAACCATGCTCATCTCCAAATTGCTGATTTTCGATACGAACTCCCTGAGAATAAACCAAAACACGATTACCGCTAAGTCCGCGAATTACTGGTTTTCCGATAGAAGTTCCTGTTGAAATCTGAGAAACTCCTGGAATTGTTGCTAAACCTTCAATCAAAGTTGAGGTTCCTTTTTGCTGTAATGTTTTGATGCTTTCGTGCTCAATCTTCATTACGTTTTGCGATTGCAGTTTATTGAAAGGTGTAGAAACTACTACTTCATCCATTTCTAAAATAGATTCTTCAAGAGTAATATCTAGCGTATTTTGCTTAAGCAATTTTGCGATAGTTTTATTTTGATTTGCATATCCAACATACGTGAAAGCAATGCGTAGGCTTCCGTTTGGAAGATTATTCAGTTCATATTTTCCGTTTGCGTCTGTTGTAGTTCCTTTATGTAATTCGGGAGCATAAACAGAAACTCCGGGCAATGGCTGATTTTGATTATCGGTCACTGTTCCCGAAACCGAATTTTGAGCAGTAAGTATGCTCGAAAACCCTAAAATAAGGGCTATTATATATTTTTTCATTTGAAAATGATGCTATAGTTAAATTGAATTTTTCTTCAAATAAAAACCAAACGCGACATTAAAGCATTCTGATCCCAATTTAGAAGATTAGGATTAGGAAACTCAATGTTGTTTTGAATTTAAATGAAAAGAAATGTGATTTTTTTTCGAAAAATCGATAACCTAAGAAACTATAAATGCAGGAGGTCCGCGTAAGAAATACGAAGGAGATGAAATAGAGAAAATTTTCTCTGTAACGGGTAAGAAATAAGCAAATTCTTTTTCAAAAGAATGAAATTGAAATTGAAAAGTTTCTGGAACAATGTAACTTCCGAAGGCGAAATTACAAACAAAACAAACCTCATAATCATGATGCTGATGCGTTATTTCTCCGCTCGGATCATTGTAATTGTGATGGCACTGTTTTTCTGAAAGCTGCTTTACAATATGCTCATAACTGTGTATCGACTGAAACAATATCGAAAACAATATTGTTACAGCAAACGATAAACTTAATATGAGCTGCTTTTTCTTCATACACTGCAAAGGTATAAAAGATAAAAACAAAATTGATTAATTTTTTCTTTCAGCGAGTTGATTTATTGAAAATAATGCAGCAATTAATTTTATTAGGAGTCAAAATGAGAATATTTTACTTCTTATCGTTTCTGCAGAAAGCATTATATTATATTTGTATGTGAAATAAATGGACATTGAAAAACGTTTATTTATAATTACCTCTTTAAAATCAAAAACACGATATGCGAATTATTTTTAGCTGCTTATTTTTACTCACTTTTTTAAATTCTTTTGCGCAAGAAGACGTTAAGCCTGAGATAAAACCAGTTGTAAAAATAGATTCTTTATATCGAGAAGATCAGTTTTATTTTTCGGTTACCTATAATATGTTTACGGATATTCCAATCGATTTCAAACAGAATAAATTTTCTCTTGGACTTTCAGGAGGTTTTTTGCGCGATATGCCGGTGAATAAATCAAGAACCGTTGCTATTGCTGCTGGATTAGGGTTGAGTTATCAGAATTATTATCAGAATCTGACTATTTCTGAAGATGGTTCGGGATCAATAATATATGGAGTTAACGATTATGGGCAATTTGTATCCAATCGTTACAGACAATATTCTGTAGATCTTCCAATAGAATTCAGATGGCGTAATTCGACGTATGAAAGTACTAAATTCTGGCGTATCTATGGTGGAGTTAAACTGAGTTATGTTTTCTCAAGCGCCTCTACTCTTGACGATGGCGAAAAAACGTATAAAATCAAAAACAACGGAGATATCAATAAATTTCAGTACGGACCATATCTGGCCGCAGGATATAATACCTGGAACGTTTATATATATTACGGCTTAAATCCGTTATTTAAGTCGGCAACAACTTTGAATGGAGAAAAAATCAATATGAAAACCTTAAATGCAGGACTGATTTTTTATATTTTATAACCACAAGTATAAAAATAAAAGTTGTGGCATTATTCCAACAAACAATCCAATTAAGATTTCTCTAGAAGTATGCGCATTCATTTCTAAGCGAGATGAAGCTACAATTCCTGATAATAAAATAAGTAAAGCTGGCCAATAAGGATTATGCAGCTGAAGATGAATATTTAATCCGATAACAAAAATCGTTAAACCTGAGATTGCGACCATATGCAAGCTTGCTTTTGTCTTGAACAGCACACATACCAATGCTAAAATAGTACTGAACAATGCGGCAAGAAAAAAGAAGTGAAGCTCTGGATAACGTGTAATTACAATGCTTCTTTTTACTAATAAAATATATAAAAAACACTGTAAAATAAGAGGAATAGTTCGTTCTGATGTCTGACTTAGCATTATTGATTTTACGTGTCCAGTCGATCTTAATAATAGATAAAATAAGATCGGAACAATGATGTTAATGACCAAAATCTGAATTAAGACAAAATACTTTTCGTTTGTGCTGAAAACATCATCTTTGTAAAATAAGTAAAACAAAGTTGCGTATAACGATATAAAAATCGGATGTAAGATATAGGAGAATAGTGGAAGTACTTTTTTCAAAACTTGCAAATTTGTGGTCTAAAAACAAATATAATCAATAAATGTTTTCTGCCACGAATTACACGAATTCACACGATTTATTTTTTTTCCACTCCCGATAGCTATCGGGATAACCGGATTTAAAAGGATTATAATTAGTGATACTTTTTTTAATCTGGGGAAGAAATTTTTCACGCAGATTTGCTTCGCCTGTTCGCTATCGCTCGGGTAGCAGATCTCGCAGATTTTTTTAAAATTAATTTGCGGAATGGGTGGCTGGTTTTTTAGAAATCAGTGATAATCTTTGTAATCTGTGGCTAAAAATTTTCACGCAGATTTAGCAGATTATAAAAAAAAATTAATTCGTGTGAATTCGTGTAATTCGTGGCAAATCTACTTTTTCTACACTTTCATATAAATGGAATAATTAGTGAAAATTTAGGAGTTTCGTGGCAAACCTTTTTTTAAATTTGAAAAAAAGAAATTCCGAAATGAGTCTAAATTTAAAAAGCCTGGTTTCAGTACTTAACGCCAAATGGATTGGTACAAATGCTGATGTTTTAATCGATCATATTTCAATTGACAGCCGTTCACTTCAAAACGGATCACAGACTTTATTTTTTGCTCTGGCCGGTGTTAACAACGATGCTCATTTGTTTATTCCAGACTTAATAGAAAACGGAGTTCAGAATTTTGTGGTTCAGTATATTCCAGATGGTTATATAGACAAAGCTAATTTTTTAGTTGTTGGTAATGCACTTTTGGCACTTCAGGAATTTGCGGCTTATTACAGAAATCTTTTCCATTTTCCAGTTATCGGATTAACTGGAAGTAACGGTAAAACGATTGTAAAAGAATGGCTTAATTTCTTGTTGAGTCCTGATTATAATATTATTAGAAGTCCAAAAAGCTACAACTCTCAAGTTGGAGTTCCGCTTTCGGTAATTGGTATTAACGAAAAACATAATTTAGGCATTTTCGAAGCTGGAATTTCGACAGTTAACGAAATGATTCATCTTGAAAAAATAATTAAACCTACAATTGGTGTGCTCACTAATATTGGAAGTGCACACGATGAAGGGTTTTTAAATTTAGTGCAGAAGATTGATGAAAAACTACTTTTGTTTAAAGATTGCCCGATAATTATCTATCAAAAAACAGAAGTCGTAGAATCATGTCTGACTCAGTTTGCGGCAGAATATATGATTCACCCGAGAAAGCTTTTTTCTTGGAGTTTTACAGATAAAAAAGCAGATGTTTTTATTGAAAAAAGAGAAGGTAAAAACGATCATACTTTTATTCAATATCAATACAAAAATGAAATTTTCAATTTAGAAATTCCGTTTAACGATTCGGCTTCTATAGAAAATGCTATTTCCTGTTTATTGGTTTTGCTGCATTTTAATTACGATCAAGAAACTATTCAAAGTCGAATTGAGATGCTTTATCCTGTTCGAATGCGGCTTGAAGTAAAAAACGGAATCAACAATTGCAGTATTATTGATGATAGTTACAGTTCCGATTTTCAATCGCTTAAAATTGCTTTGGATTTCTTAGAAAGCCAAAAGAAAAAAGGCGCTTCAAAAACTGTTATTTTATCTGATATTTTCCAAAGCGGATTTGCAAATGAAGAATTGTATTCTAAAGTTGCCCAGTTAATTTCAGACAATAAAATAAACCGCATCATTGGTATTGGCGCAACGATTTCTTCTTTTGCAGCTAAATTTCCAAACAGTACTATGTTTCAAAATACAGCCGATTTTATAGCTGATATCGATAATCTGAATTTTAATAATGAAACGATTCTGATAAAGGGAGCTAGATCTTTTCAGTTTGAAGAGATTGTTTCGCTTCTTGAAGAGAAAACACACGAAACAGTTCTTGAAATTAATCTCGATGCTATTAGCCATAACTTTAATTATTACAAGTCAAAACTGGCACCAAATGTCAAAATGATGGTTATGGTAAAAGCATTTGGTTACGGAAACGGCGGTTTAGAAATTGCTAAACTTTTAGAACATCATAAAGTAGATTATTTGGGAGTGGCTTTCGCCGATGAAGGAATAACGTTGAAAAATGGAGGGATAAAAGTTCCCATTATGGTTTTGAATCCAGAATCGACTAGTTTTCCATCTATGATTCAATATCAGTTGGAACCTGAAATATATAGCTTAAAAGGATTAAATGCCTTTTTGAAAATTGCACGCGAAAAGAACTTAAAAGATTATCCAATTCATATCAAAATGGATACAGGAATGCATCGTTTAGGTTTTGAAAACAATACAATCGATGAACTGATTGCGACTTTAAAAGGAAATTCGAGCGTTCGTGTTCAAAGTATTTTATCTCATTTAGCAACAAGTGATGATCCGAAACATTTTGATTTTGTGCGACAGCAGATTGCCTTGTTCGAAAATCTGTCTTCAAAACTGATGTCAGCATTAAATATCAATCCAATTCGTCATACATTAAATACTTCTGGAATCAGTAATTTTCCAGACGCGCAATACAGTATGGTGCGTTTGGGAATCGGATTGTATGGAGTTTCAAACGATCCTGCAGAACAGAAATATCTGGAAAATGTGGGAACGTTAAAATCTATAATTTCTCAAATTCGAACCATTCCAGCTGGTGACAGCGTAGGTTACGGACGCCGTTTTATGGCTGACCGAGAAACAAAAATTGCTACAATTCCAATTGGTTATGCAGACGGAATTTCGAGATTATGGGGTAATGAAATCGGTTATGTAACAATCAAAAATCAGAAAGCAAAAATTGTTGGCAGTGTCTGTATGGATATGCTGATGGTTAATGTCAGCCATATCGATTGTAAAGAAGGTGACTCGGTAATTATTTTCGGCGAAAGCCCGACTGTGATAGAGATGGCTGTAGCGTTAAAAACAATTCCGTATGAGATTATGACGAGTATTTCACAACGTGTTAAGAGGGTATTTTTTAGATAATATTAAGAATTTCCAATAAAATTGCGTATTTTCGATATTACTTAATTATAAATATAAACAGATACGATATGGGATTTTTTTCTGAATTTAAGGAATTTGCAATGAAAGGCAACGTGGTTGACCTGGCTGTCGGGGTGATCATTGGAGCTGCTTTTGGTAAAATTGTCAGCTCATTTATTGAAGATGTAATTACGCCATTGCTGTTGAAACCAGCTTTAGATGCTGCGCATTTATCGACTATTGAACAGTTGACTGCTTTTGGAGGTGTAAAGTATGGAGTCTTTATATCGGCAGTAATTAACTTTATAATTGTGGCTTTTGTTTTATTCTTGATAATTAAGGGAATGAATCATGCAAAAAAGAAAGATGTTGCACCACCGCCTCCAGCTGGACCAACTCAAGAAGAATTATTGACACAGATTAGAGATTTATTGAAAAATAAATAAAAATATAATACCGCTACACTAAGTCTAATTTAACCGCCTTCTAAAGAGGCGGTTTTTTTACAAAATGTTTGTTTTGTAACAATTTGTTATTTTTTGTGAATCACCTTGCCATAACTTTTATTATACTTACTTTTGCGATACAAATTAGATTAATTGATTATTTAAAAATATAAAAATGAGAATTGCAGTTGTAGGCGCTACTGGAATGGTAGGCGAAGTAATGCTTAAAGTATTAGCAGAAAGAAATTTTCCTGTTACAGAATTAATTCCTGTTGCATCAGAAAGATCAGTAGGAAAAGAAATCGAATACAAAGGAACTAAATATAAAGTAGTAGGATTACAGACAGCTGTTGATATGAAAGCTGATATTGCTGTTTTCTCTGCTGGAGGAGATACTTCATTAGAATGGGCTCCAAAATTTGCTGCTGCTGGAACAACTGTTATCGATAACTCGTCTGCATGGAGAATGGATCCTACTAAAAAATTGGTAGTTCCAGAAATCAATGCTGATGTTTTAACTAAAGAAGATAAAATTATTGCAAATCCAAACTGTTCTACTATTCAAATGGTAATGACTTTGGCTCCTTTGCATAAAAAATACAACATTAAAAGAATCATTGTTTCTACTTACCAATCTATCACAGGAACTGGTGTAAAAGCGGTGAAACAATTAGAAAACGAGTACGCTGGAGTTCAAGGTGAGATGGCTTACAAATATCCAATTCACAGAAATGCAATTCCACACTGCGACAGTTTTGAAGAAAACGGGTACACTAAAGAAGAAATGAAATTAGTTCGCGAAACTCAAAAAATCTTAGGTGATAACACTATCAGAGTTACTGCAACTGCTGTTCGTGTTCCAGTTGTTGGTGGACACAGTGAGGCTGTAAACGTTGAGTTTACAAATGATTTTGATGTAAACGAAGTTCGTGAAATCTTACACAATACTGATGGAGTAGTGGTTCAAGATAATTTGGATACTTTTACTTATCCAATGCCATTATATGCAGAAGGTAAAAATGATGTTTTTGTTGGAAGAATCCGTCGTGACGAAAGCCAGCCAAATACATTAAATATGTGGATTGTTGCTGATAACTTAAGAAAAGGAGCTGCAACAAACACAATTCAAATCGCTGAATATTTAATTAAAGCTGGTTTGGTATAATCGAGAGATTAAATAAAATTGTTATAAAGAGAAAACCGTAATTGCAGTAATGTAATTACGGTTTTTTTGTGAGAAATATTTTTAATAAATAGTAACTTAGCAATTAAAAATTAAGCGTTATGAATTTCGATAACTACAAGATTATTCCAAATTACAATACACAAAAAACGGATCTATTTATAGCCGACGAAGAGGATATTCTGGCGTGCGAGAAGACATTAAATATAACTTTTGATGACGATTACAAAGAATATGTTCAAAATTACGGAAGCGGGATTTTAGGAGGAACTTATGTAAGAGTTTATCTTCCTGAAACAATAATTCTTACTTTAGAAGAATGGAAAAACCGTATTACTGAATATTGGTTTTGGGACGAAGGAAGAGAAGTTTTAACGAAAGAAGAAGTGCTAAAATCGATTAGAGTTGGAGATACTTTTGATGGAGATGAAATCATTCTTTTAAACAGCCAATATTATATTCTGCCACGATATAGCGAAATGATTTATAAAGCAGGAAATACACTTGAAGAAACAATTTCGTGGCTTTGTTCGTCTGGTATTTTGACAGAAGCGTTTTCTGAAAGAGAATTTGAACCTTTTGATCCAAGCGGTTTTTTAAATTCCAATTAAAAAAAATTCCAAATTCCAAGTGCACAAAATGCATTTTGGAATTTGGAATTTTAAAATTTTGGAATTTATTTTCTAGTATTCAGGAGCTAATTCTAACTCCAATCCTTCTAAATCTTCAGTAATTGGTATCTGGCAGCCTAAACGACTATTAGACTTCACGTAAAATGCTTCCGAAAGCATAGCTTCTTCATCATCTCCCATTTCTGGTAATGCAACATCATTTAGAACATAACACTGGCAAGAAGCGCACATGGCCATTCCTCCGCAGGTTCCTTCAACAGGAAGTTCGTATGCTTTGCATAACTCCATTATGTTCATTGCCATATCGGTTGGAGCTTGTAATTCGTGTATAACTCCTTCTCGATCTTTAATTTTAATTAATACATCCATTTTTGATTATTGGAATTTACTGTAGAATTTGAAAACGTGTTCAAACTCTTTATTAATTTTAACTTTTCTCTTTTAAGCTAAAAGCGTATTCTTTTCTATTACCATCTTTAAGGCGCATTTTTACACCAATAATATTACCTCCTTTTTCTAGTATTGTAACTAGAGAAATAACAGAGTAATAATCTTTGTCTGCTTGGAAAATTAAGGTCCCTTCGTATGTAGAGTTTAAAATTCCTTGTTTGTCTGTTTGCGCGCTAAGCTTTCGCGGATGCGAAAAATCGGCGGAGCTATAGGTTGCTTTATTTGAAAACTTTGCTTTTCCGTCGCAAAGATCATATAAGAAATCATAGTTTCCAATTCTTAAAGCGCCTTCTTCAGTTTTGCCATTTGTAGAAAAAATGATTTGTCCTGAATATTGGAAATCTGACCATTCCTCTGATTCATTTACCCAAGCTTTTTCAGCAAATAGTGTTTGGCCCTGTTGTGCATTTACAGCGCTTATAAAAAATAATAAAAAAAGAGCGTAAAAGTTTCTCATAAGTTTAAGATTTAAGGGTTATGTTGACAAATTTAAGTTAAAAATGTAACAATTCCTTAACAGAAACTCTTAAAACTTTGCATTGTTTTTTATGAATGTGGCAAAAAGAGCCTTTTTTTTGGTGTTATTTTATTGTTTTTTCAATTAAATAATAAAACACCTATTATTCTTGTTAAACCACGAGTGTTTAATTTTGAAGAAAAAGGAACTATTTGTTACATTACATTTACCACAGTTTCAATTTGTGGAGCATATTTTTTTATTGTTGTTTCAACACCTGCTTTTAGTGTCATTTGATTAACACTGCAGCTAATGCAAGCACCTTCCAAACGAACTTTTACATGTTTGTCATCTTCGATAGAGATTAATGAAATATCTCCGCCGTCAGATTTTAAGAATGGTCTTATCTCATCTAAGGCCAATAAAACATTACTTGTTAATTCTTCTGTTGTCATAATTTTATCAATTAGAAAATGTGTCAATTAGATAATTAGAAAATTCACTTTGAGCAAAATGATCTAATTGTCTAATTTTCAAATTATCTCATTAGTTTTATCTCAATTATCTAATTATTTTTTAACTGCCGAGCAACCTGCCATTGTTGTAATTTTGATGGCTTCTGTTGCTGGTAAGCTTTCGTTTCTGTTTACTGTTTCTTGTACAACGTTTCTCGTAATTTCTTCAAAAACTGTTTCTATTGGAGAACCAGTCTGCAATGCTGCCGGACGACCGTAATCTCCTGCTTCGCGAATAGATTGTACAATTGGAACTTCTCCTAAAAATGGAACTCCTAAATCTTCAGCAAGGTTTTTAGCACCTTCTTGGCCAAAGATATAATATTTGTTTTCTGGCAATTCTTCTGGTGTAAAATACGCCATATTTTCTATAATTCCTAAAACAGGAACGTTGATATTGTCTTGCATAAACATTGCCACCCCTTTTTTAGCATCTGCAAGTGCCACAGCTTGTGGAGTACTTACTACAACAGCTCCAGTAATTGGAAGCGACTGCATGATAGAAAGGTGGATATCTCCAGTTCCAGGAGGCAAATCTAGAAGCATGAAATCTAATTCTCCCCAATCTGCATCAAAAATCATTTGATTTAATGCTTTTGCAGCCATTGGACCTCTCCAGATTACGGCTTGGCTTGGTGCGGTAAAAAATCCTATTGAAAGCATTTTGATTTCGTAGCTTTCAATTGGCTTCATTTTAGATTTTCCGTCAACAGCTATAGAAACAGGTTTTTCGTTTTCAACGTCAAACATGATTGGCATAGAAGGTCCGTAGATATCGGCATCTAAAACACCAACTTTAAAACCCATTTTTGCAAGTGTAACAGCTAAGTTTGCAGTTACAGTAGATTTTCCTACTCCTCCTTTACCAGAAGCAACGGCAATAATATTTTTAATTCCAGGAATAGCACGGCCTTTAATTTCCGGTTTCTCTGCAGCTTCTACTTTAATGTTTACTTTTACTTTTGCATCTGGCGATATTAGATCATGAATTGTTTTTTTAATATCATCTTCTGCTCTTTTTTTGATGTGCATAGCAGGTGTATGCAATACAAGGTCTACAACAGCTTCATCTCCAAATGTAATGACATTGGTTACAGCGCCGCTTTCAACCATATTTTTTCCTTCTCCAGCAATAGTGATTGTCTCTAAGGCTTTTAGAATTTCTTTTCTATCTAGTTTCATTGTAATGGGCTATTTTTTTATTGTCCAAAATCAATCTTATAAGATTATATTTATTTAAACTGATTTCAGGGTGCAAAGATAACAGATTAAGTTCGGAAATTAAGCGTTTTTGAATTGTAATTATTGATATTGAGATTATTCAAAATTATGCTGTATTCATTTTTACCAGAAATCATAATTTGAGTAAGATCGATCGTTTTAATAAAGGCCGAAAAGTTTTTTCGTTTTAAACGAATTATTTTCCATAAGTTTTCTTTCAAATAAATAAAATTCTCACAAAACTTCGTTATATTTGATTACCCAAATCGATGATTACCAGACATAAAAAAAATATGTGAAAACTAAGGTTTTTTGAGTAATTTATTGGGTTTTCGGTATTTTTTTTAAAGTTATTTACCATTTAAAACTTTAAAAATATGCGAAATTTTACTTCTTCTTTAATTATTGTTACAGTCAGTTTTTTTGCATTTTCATTTAATTCGTTTTCCAACAATGCTAAAGGCAAGGCTGATTTGACAAATCGAAAAGCTGTTGCGGTCATTACTCTTGACGCGGCTTCTATTAATGCCTTTTTTAAAAAATACCCTAAGCTTAAAAAATACCAGAAAGATGTTGAGGGTATTTATAAGGCCAAAGCGTACAAATCTATTTGGTATGATGACAAAAGTATAACCGAATTTGGATCTTTATTGTACCAAAAAGTAAATGTTTTGAAAGATCAGGGAATTGAAGAAAAAATGCCCTATAAAGAACAAATTGATGAGGCTTTTAACGAAAGCTCTTCAAACAAACCATCTCAGCTCGATACCGAATTACTATTGACGAGTATGTATGTATTTTATGCCAGCAATGTATATTCTGGTGTTGATCCCGCAACATTGAAAAAAATAGGATGGTATCTGCCCGCAAAATCTATTTCATACACTCACATTCTAGATTCATTAATGGTAGATTCTGATCGATTGGATAAAGATGATAATCTTTTGTTTAGCCAATACTACAGATTGAAAGACGCGCTAAAAAAATATCGTAAAATAGAAACCGATAATCTATGGCAGAAAATTTCGATTGACAGTGCTAATTTTAAAGATCTAAGACCAGACGATACGGCTATTGCCATAAAGCAAATTAGAAATCGCTTGTATGTTGTAGGAGATTTAAAAAAAGATTCAGGAAGTGATATTTATGATGAAGAATTGATGGCGGGAGTTTTAAATTATAAGAAAAGATATAATTTAAAGATAAATTATGCCCTTACCAGAGATATTGTCAATCAGATGAATGAGCCGATTAGTAAGAGAATCAGAACCATTATGCTGAATATGGAAAGATGCAGATGGATTCCGACCAAGCTGGCTAAAGCAGAAGAGTATGTTATGGTTAATATTCCTTCATTCAGGCTGTTTTATGTTAAGGACGGAAAATATGATCTAGTTTCGGACATTTTTGTTGGTAACAGACTTAGTGAAACGGTGATTTTTAGTGGAAATATGGATCGAATTGTTTTTAGTCCGTATTGGTATGTGCCAAACAGCATTATTCAAAATGAACTAAAACTTCAGATTGCAAATGATAAAAACTATCTGGAAGAACATAATATGGAATGGAACGGAGGTAAAGTAAGGCAAAAACCTGGGCCAAAAAATTCTCTTGGATTAGTAAAATTCATGTTCCCGAATCCGAACGATATTTATATGCATGATACACCCGCAAAAAGTTTGTTTGATTTTGAAAACCGTACTTTCAGTCATGGTTGTATAAATGTAAAAGAAGCCAAACAGCTTGCATTGCATATTTTAAAAGATGATCCAGATTGGCCAGCAGACAAAATTGACAGTGCTATGAATGGCGGAAAAGAAACAACATGTATGCTTAAACGCAAAATTCCGGTTTATATAGGTTATTTTACGTGTTGGGTTCAGGACAATGGAGAAGTTAATTTTTTTCCAGATGTATACAATCGTGACCAAAGTCTGGACAAGCTGATCTATAATGATTCTGTAACAATGAAAGACTAAAAACAGAAGCCCGACGGATTTTACTGAAATCTGTCGGGCTTCTTTAAAAAAAATGGTCTACAAGCTTATTCGTATTTTAGATACTTTAATACATCTATTCTAGTTACCTGAAATGCTTTTGTTAAAACAATCACTAAAGTTAGGAACAAAAGTGAAATCAGGGCAATTACAAACGGAATGGTCGATATTCCAATTCTAAAAGCGAAATCCTCAAGCCATTTCTGTAATAATATATAAGCAGGAACAATTCCGATTGCAAATCCTATAAAACAGAAAACAATATATTGTTTCGATAATTCTTTTAAGAGTATATCTGTTTCAGCTCCTAAAGTTTTTCTAATGGCGATTTCTTTCAATCTTCTCTCCATCGAAAATGATGCCAAAGCAAACAATCCGAACACAGCAATTATAATTACAACCAAATTTAGAATAAAAAATAGGTTTTTTTGCTTCACTTGCTGCTCATAAGTCTTTGCAAATCCTTTGTTAACAAATTCGTAATCAAACGGATAGTCTGGGTTTACATTTTTCTCCCAATATAATTTCAATTTATCTAACGTTTCTGTTAAATTATTTGGAGAAACCTTAACAAGCACACTACCAAAGTTGTTCCATTTTAAAGTTTTAAGATTTATAAAAACCATTGGTGGAACTTTATTTTGTAATCCCATCAAATTGAAATCTTTTACTACTCCAACAATTTTAAACTTTAAATTGTCGCCATTGTTGATGCTCCATCCCGAAGTTATAACGGTATTAATCGGATCTTTCAAGTTTAACATTTTAACCAACGTTTCGTTCATAAGCATGCTGCTTATAGTATCTGAAGCGTATTGAGGAGATAAATCGCGACCTTTAACTATTTTTATTTTCATCATATCTAGGAAACCAAAATCCATTTCAATGTTTTTTGGCTGTACGAAAATCCCATTGTGCTTAAATCCCGAACTTGAACCTGAATTACCTCCAAAGGCTCCTGCAAATGTAGTAACATCAACAACGCCCGGAATTTTTTTAATTTCTTGTTTTGAAACTAAATAATCGTCAGTTCTTTTGAGTCTGTCTACAGTATTATAAGGAATAGAAATGACCTGATCGCCACTAAAGCCCAAATCTTTCTCCATCATATATTTTACCTGAGAATTAACAATTAGCGCTCCAATGATGAAGAATGCTGCAATTCCGAATTGAAAAATAAGCATCGAATTTCGAATCCAGATACCACTTTTGCTGCGAGAGAAATTGCCTTTTAAAACTTTTAGAGTTTCAAAGTTTGAGATATAAATGGCAGGGAAAATACCCGCAAGAACAATAACTAATCCAAAAATAAAAATGAGTTGCAGGTAGAATTCACTGCCATTCATAGTCAGTGTTTTGTTTAAAAAATTGTTGTAATACGGTAATGAAAGTTCTACAATTGCCAAAGCAAACAAAATAGATAATGTTACAATTATTGCGGTTTCAAAAATAAACTGAATAATAATCTGGTTTTTTGAAGCACCTACAATTTTGCGTACTCCAACTTCTTTTGCACGTTTTATAGCCGATGCTGTTGCTAAATTGATGTAGTTAACCAATGATAAAACTAAAATCAAAACAGATAAGCCAGCCATGATGTAAAGCAATTTTAAATTTCCTACACCTTCAGGATAATTTTGTCCGGCAGAGCTTTTTGTTCCGTGTAATCTAGATGTTTTTAATTGATCTAAAATGACTTTTATTTCACCGTTTTCTTTTACGTACTGAGCCACAGTCATACCGCTTTCTTTGGCATCTTTTACAGTTCTATTTACAAAATAAACATTTTGCATTTTCTTTAAAACAGTAGAAATGTCTGCATTTTTCTTTGTTTTAATAAGCAAACCATAATTAAAATTTCCCCATGCATCTAGGTCGCCTTCTCTCTTTACATCACTAAAAACAAAAGAAGGTTCTACAGATGACGGCCTAATGATGCGGTATACCGATTTTATCGTATAGTTTTTATTGCCATAAGAAATAGATTTTCCAATAGGATCTTCATTTTTAAAGATTAATAATGCTTGTTCTTCAGAAATTGCAACACTATTTTTTTCTTTTAAAATATTGCTTTTAGCACCTTTAATAATTTCAAAAGGGAAAAAATCAAAGAAATTTTCATCACTAGAAAGGATGTCTTTTGTCATCAGTTTTTGATTCTGATATTTGATTATGTCTTCATCGTACCATGTATGAAAGAAGCACACATTTTCTATCTCAGGAATAGAAGCTTTGCAAGTCTCGCCAAACGGAATAGAATTGGAGCCCCATGTATCTCCATTGCTAAGTCTATTAAGGACCATATAAGTATTCTCCTTTTCAGGATTCCATTGATCGTAAGAATGCTCATTGTTCCAATATAAAATGGCAAAGATTACGCCCGCAATTCCGATGCTTAATCCTAAAACATTTAAAAACGAAAACAGTTTGCTTTGCTTTAAATGATATATAAATATTTTAAACCAGTTAAAAATCATTTTGAAGTATATTTTTTATAGTTGATGTGGTTGTTTTTGGATAACCTTTCGGTTTTAAATCATAGTAAATATTTTGCACACCAGTTCTACCAGAACTACCAGTGCAGTAACAATAATTTTAATCATCACTTTGTTATTTAGCGTCCATAAAAACATCAACATTTCGTTGATTTAACTTTTCAGAAAATATAACTCCGTCTTTCATATGAATGGTTCTTTGCGAAAAAGAAGCATCATAATCAGAGTGGGTAACCATCAAAATAGTAGCACCTTTAGCATGCAAATCGGTTAAAAGTTCCATTACTTCATTACCGTTTTTACTGTCTAAGTTTCCTGTTGGCTCATCGGCCAAAATAATTTTAGGGTCATTTACCAAAGCTCTTGCAACCGCAACCCTTTGTTGCTGTCCTCCAGAAAGCTGTTGTGGGAAATGTTTCAAACGGTGGGAAATGTTTAGCTTTTCTGCAATCGCTTCAATTTTCTGTTTTCTTTCAGAAGCTTTCACATTGTTGTAAAGCAAAGGCAATTCGATATTATCGTAAACAGAAAGCTCATCGATTAAGTTGAAATTCTGAAAAATAAAACCAATGTTTTCTTTACGTACTTGTGCTCTTCCTTTTTCTTTTAGACCAATCATTTCCTGATCTAATAATTTGTAGCTTCCACCATCTGCACTGTCCAAAAGCCCGATTATGTTTAATAAAGTCGATTTTCCACAGCCCGAAGGCCCCATGATAGTTAAAAAATCTCCTTTTTTTATTTCTACGTTGATACCGCTCAAAGCAGCAGTTTCTATTTCTTCTGTTCTAAAAACTTTGGTTAAATTCTGAATTGTGATCATAATTTTTAAGGTTTTGAAATGTTATTAAATACGTTTTTTGATTGATGATTGATTTTTTATAATTGTAAAATGTAAAATGTAAAATGTAAAATGTAAAATGTAAACTGTGAATGAAAACTGCGACCCTCTACTGCGACTGCGACTCAAGAGAAAGCTCTTCAATATCTTTATAATCGGTGTAAGAAGAAGTAACTACAGATTCGCCTTCTTTTAAACCTTCTAAAACTTCATAATACGAAGGATTTTCACGTCCTAATTTGATGTTTCTTCTTATCGCTTTGTTTCCGTTTACAACAAAAATCCATTTTCCTGCAGCTTCTTGGTTAAACGCTCCTCTTGGAATCACTAAGGTTCTATTCTTTTCAGACAAAATCAATTTTACGCCAAAGCTAAGTCCGTCCTGCAAAACAATATTTTCTTTACTTACAAAAGCAAGTTCTACAGTAAATCGTCCGCCTTTAACTTCCGGAATTACTTTGGTCACGATAACTTCAAGGTTTTTACCTTTAAATTCTACCTGTCCTTTTAATCCTTCTCTAAGTTTTTCTAGATAAAACTCGTCTACTTCAGCAATAAGTTTATATCCTTTGTTAGAATCAATTCTTCCGATGCTTGCGCCTGCTTGAAAAGTTTTTCCTAAAACAGGTTCAAAAGAAGTTAATCGTCCTGTTTCTGGAGCTGTAATTAAGAAGTTCTTTTTATTGTTTCTCAGAATATCCAAACTCTTTTCCATTGTTTGGATCGAACGGTTTATTTGAGAAATCT
Source organism: Flavobacterium sp. PLA-DH12 (assembly GCF_059511845.1). Taxonomy (NCBI): domain Bacteria; kingdom Pseudomonadati; phylum Bacteroidota; class Flavobacteriia; order Flavobacteriales; family Flavobacteriaceae; genus Flavobacterium; species Flavobacterium sp. PLA-DH12. The sequence continues at coordinate 218,382 of NZ_JCAMPD010000009.1, read as the reverse complement.
GAACCTGATTGCTTTGTTTTTCTTTTTGAATGCTTTGCTGAATTGTTCTTTTGCGTTCTTCCTGAAAACGTAGGCTTTCTTTAAAAGTATTCCAGTCATTTTTAGAAATTACATCTTTCTCATACAGTTTTGCATTCATATCATACAATCTCTTTGCATCGTTGTAGTCGTGTTCAATTAAAACTAAATCTTTGTTTAAGTTCAATTCCTGATTTCTAATGTTTAATTTTCCAGTATTCAAATTGTTGATTTGCTCAATAATAGCCGTTTCTTGAGTAAGATAATTTAATTCTGTGTTCGGATTGTATAAACGAGCCAGCGATTGTCCTTTGGTAACCATTGCGCCATTTTCTACAAAGATTTCTTTTACAGAACCTCCCTCGGTAACATTCACAAGCATAACATTCAAAGGTTCTACTTTTGCTTGAAAAACTACAAAATCTTCAAAAAAGGCTTTTTCTGCTTTTTGAATTACCAGTTCGTCTGCTTTTACATTTAAAGTTCTTTTGGTATTGAATGCGAAAACACTAATGGTTAGCAAAACTAAAAAAACAGCAATTGCTATTGCGAGATACCTAAATTTTCTATTTTTACGAGGAATTATCGTGTCCATTTTTTAAATTATTTTACTGATAATCAATAGGTGAATACTGTGCCATAAAATTTATTATTTGTAAAGTGTTGAATTTAAAGAAGCTTTAGAAAACACGTTAAAAAAGCAGTGTCCGATAATGAACAGTTGACCGTTCGGAAGCGGACAGAAAAAAGACCACATGAGAAAAAAACTAGCCCAAATATTAGTTGTTGACGATCAGGAAGAAATTCTTTTTTCTGCAAAAATGATTCTTAAAAAACATTTCGAGACCATTTTTACAACTAATAGTCCAAAAAAAATCATTTCAATCTTAAGCGAAAATGACATAAATGTGGTTTTGTTGGATATGAATTACCGAATTGGTTTTGAAGACGGCCGAGAAGGAATTCATTGGCTGAAGGAAATTAAAACGCTTTCTCCGAATACAATTGTGATTTTAATGACCGCTTTTGGTAAAATTGAAACTGCTGTAGAAGGTATTAAAATTGGAGCTTTTGATTATGTTTTAAAACCTTGGAATAACGAAAAGCTGTTGGAAGTTATTGATAAAGCAGTTATTGAAAGCAGAAAAAACAGCAAAAAAACAACTTCAGAAAAAACAGAGAAGGCCGAAAAGAAATATTTTGTTGGTACTTCAGCTAAAATAAAACAAGCATATTCTATAGCCGAAAAAGTGGCTAGAACAGATGCCAATGTTCTGATTTTGGGTGAAAACGGAACAGGAAAATATGTTTTTGCAGAATATATTCACCAGCATTCGGAAAGAAAAAATCAGCCTTTTGTGCATGTAGATTTAGGTTCTCTAAGTGATAATTTATTCGAAAGCGAACTTTTTGGTTACGCCAAAGGTGCTTTTACCGATGCTAAAATTGATACTCCAGGACGTTTTGAAAATGCCTCGAACGGAACTATTTTCTTAGATGAAATTGGGAATATTCCGCTTCATCTCCAGGCTAAATTATTACATGTTTTGCAAACCAAAACTGTAACGCGTTTAGGCGAAAGCAAATCAAGACCACTTAATGTTCGTGTTATTGCAGCAACCAACAGCGATATAAAAACAGAAGTAAAAAATAAAACTTTCCGTGAAGATTTGCTGTACAGAATTAATACAATGGAAATCAATCTTCCGTCTTTGCGCGAAAGAAAAGACGATATTGTGCCAATGGCAAATTTTATTCTGGAACAGATTGCCGAAAAATACAATCAGGAAAATTGGCATTTTGAAGATAATGTTGCCTTATATCTAGAAAAATATCCGTGGAAAGGAAATGTGCGCGAAATGGAAAACAAGATCGAACGCGCTTTGATTTTGGCTGAAAATAACATCATTTCGGTAATGGATCTGGATATTTTGGATTTTGAAGAAATTCAGGAAAATGATGAAAATCCGTTATCGGAAATGGAGAAAGGCGCAATTGAAAAAGCACTTTTCAAGCACAACGGAAACATCAGCAAAACTGCCGAAGAATTAGGTTTGTCGCGCGCTGCGTTGTACAGAAGAATAGAGAAATACGATTTGAAGAATTAAAGAGGAAGAAGCAAGAGGCAAGAATCAAGATTTTTGCTTTGTCTTTAGTCTCATGCAGATTTTGCAAATTTAACAGATAAAAAAATCTCTATAATCTTTTTAATCTGTGGCAAGAAAAAAAACAATCCGTGGTAAACAAAAAAATAATGAAGAATTGGAAATTTTATAATGCCTTGTTCGTGAGAGTCCTATTTGTAATGGTGCTCTTCCTTGCCAGTGCATTATTATTCTATAAAGGATTTCAATACAACGCTTTATTGGTTGGCGTTTTCGTTTTGATTTTCCTATTCGAAATGTATTTTTTTGTCAAAAACCAATTGCTGTTTTATGACAAAACGATAAACTCGATTCTACACGACGACTTTTCTGCCCATTTTCCAGAAGGACATAAAAAAGACAACTTCAATAGTCTGTATCTTTTGTATGATACTTTAAAGGTTCAGAAACAAGAGCAGATTTCCAAAGAATTGATTTATCGTTCGATTTTGAACAGTATAGACACCGCTGCTTTAATCTTAGAAAAAGAAAATGAGGATTGGTCCATTTTTATAATGAATGACTGTTTTTCGAATCTTTTTAAAGTGCCAAAAGTAAGCCATTGGAAATACCTGAAAAACTATCTTCCGAGTTTGTGTGGTGAAATTGAAAAGGTTAGTTTTACAGAGTTAAAAACCGCTATTTCTATCAAAATTGAAGATCAGGATTTGCAGACTTTTATGTTGCAGACTTCTCATACTCAAACCTACGATAAAGAGTATTTTATCATTTTGCTCGACAGTATTCAGCGCGTTATTGAGAAGAAAGAAAAAGAAGCGTGGATTAATTTAATGAAGATTATTTCGCATGAATTAATGAATTCTCTAACGCCCATTCGTGCGCTTTCGCAGAATCTGCTTCATATTGTAGATCAGGAAGAGTTGGAAGAAGACGATTTTGAAGACATCAAAAGCAGTATTTCGACAATCATAAATAGAAGTGATCATTTGCAGTTTTTTGTAGAGAATTACCGTAAACTAGCAATGTTGCCAACGCCAAACAAACAAATGACGCCAATTAATGCTTTGTTTGAAGATTGTCTTCGAATTATGAGTCCGATTTTGAAAGAAGAAGGAATAGAATTGGTGAATGAAATACACAGTTCCCGTTCGATTATGATTGATAAAAATCAGATGGAGCAGGTAATTATCAATTTGATTACCAATAGTATTCATGCATTAAAAGAAAAAACAGAAAAGAAATTAATAATTTCTAGTTATACAGAAAATAATCGCTTTTTCATTGTGATTTCAGACAACGGAAAAGGAGTAGACGCAGAAATTAGAGATAAAGTTTTCTTGCCATTTTTTACCACCAGAAAAGATGGAGCAGGAATTGGTTTGACGCTTTCCAAAAATATTATAGAAGCGCATGGAGGTTATCTAAGTTACCAAACGGATGAGGATAAAACGAGTTTTGTGATTTGCTTGATTTAGTAGGTTTTGCCACAAAGGCGCTAAGTCGCAAAGATTTTTTCCCGCAGATTTTGTAGATTCGGCAGATTTTGAATTAAAAAAAAGAAAATCGGCTAGATCTGCAAAATCTGCGAGAGAAAATAAAAATATAAATTCTTTCTGCTAAAATGAACTTATATCACTTATATGGTGAAAATGAATTTTATGATTCAACTTCCGGTTTCCAGAAATGTTTCTCAAAATCTACAATCTGATTGTTTACGACTTTAATCCCTTCGTTCTCTAAAAGCTGCTGCATTAAATTAGTTCCATCAAAATGATGTTTTCCTGTTAGTAGCCCTTTTTGGTTTACTACTCTATGTGCGGGAACATCATCCATATTATGGCACGCATTCATTGCCCAACCGACCATTCGTGCAGAACGTGCTGTGCCCAAAGCTTTCGCAATAGCGCCATAAGAAGTAACTTTTCCAAACGGAATTTGTCTGGCGATTACATAAACTCTTTCAAAAAAATTCTCTTCTGCCATGATTTTGTTTTTTTTTGCCACAGATTAGAAAGATTAAATGGATTCTCTGCTTAAATCCTTGTAAATCTGCGTGAAAAATTATTTACCACAAAGTAAAAAAAATCATTTTAATCCTTTTAATCGGTGGCCATAAAATTATCCGAAGTAGTAATTTAGGATATTAAAAAGTGTTGCTACAGCGACTAATCCAGTAATGGTTCCTATAATAGTGTTCATGTTTCGCATGAAGTAATCGGTTTTCTTTTCTATTCTTCCAAAGAAGGCAATATAGCTATACAAAATTGCAAAAGCTCCAAGTACCGAGCCTAATACAAAGGTTAAAATAATTGTATTTTCGAATACAAAAAGATGATACGAAGCAAGTGTTACACTTATTACAACATAATAAGGAATAGGAAAGAAGTTTAGTCCAGAAAGTAGCATTCCTAGAAAGAAACTACTTTTTTTGCTGGTTTTCTTTAGTTTCGTTTTTTTCTTTGCTATTGGATCTTTCGCAAAAAAGAAAAAATAAATGGTTAAAATCGAAAAAATGACAAAACCAGCTTCGCGCAATAATATTACAACATCTGGACGATTGTCTATCACACGAGCAAACAATACCGCAATGTAAGCCTGAAAAAAAATAATTAAAACCGCGCCAATTACAAATGATAGAGCATTCTTTTTCCCTTCTTTCATTTTTATTTTGGCAGCCGTCATATTGAGCAATCCAGGCGGAATAGTTCCAATGGCAGCGGCAATAAAACCTGAAATTAGAGGAGTAAGGTAGATCATTTAGTTATTAAATCGGTTAGATAAAGGCTTCAAAATTAAAGTTAGTCTTTAATTTTGAAACGAATATACGTAATTGCCTTATTAATTTCTAAATATTGTTTTTCGTAGAAAGTCTGGATAGAAGTTACAACTTCAGGGCTTCCTTCGTTTTTATATACGTTATGATTCGCGTATAAAACTTCGTGACCTTCACCATGAAGCAATCCAAGAGTATAACCGTGCATAAATTCGCTATCGGTTTTAAGGTTTACGACACCGTCTTTTTTCAGGATTTTTTTATACAATTTTAAGAACTCAGAATTCGTCATTCTGTGTTTCGTTCTTTTGTATTTGATCTGCGGATCTGGGAAAGTAATCCAGATTTCGTCAACTTCGCCTTCAGCAAAAATATGATTGATCAATTCGATTTGAGTACGAACGAAAGCAACATTATGAAGTCCGTTTTCAACAGCAGTTTTAGCACCACGCCAGAAACGAGCACCTTTAATATCAATTCCGATAAAATTTTTGTTTGGGTATTTTTCTGCTAATCCAACAGAATATTCTCCCTTTCCGCATCCTAACTCTAAAACTAATGGATTATCATTTTTAAAGAAATCAGAATTCCATTTTCCTTTTAAAGGCATTAAATCGCCTACAACTTCTTCTCTGGTTGGTTGAAAAACGTTTTGAAATGTTTCGTTCTCTCTGAATCTTTTTAGTTTATTTTTACTTCCCACTTTTACAAAAATTTTCGGCAAAATTAAGGAATATAAACGAATGAAAATAGCGTAATAAGGTTTAAAAAGTTTTCAGCCACGAATTCATGTGAAGTATATTTTGTTTTTTGCCACGAATTACACGAATTTGCACGAATCAATTTAACTGCAATGCAGAAAAAAAATTAGTGAAAATTCGTGTAATTCGTGGCTGAAAAAAAATATTTTTTAACCGTAATATGGTTCAGTAATGGGTTGTGCTTTTGGGTCAAGAGATTCATCGTGTTGTGATAAATCCAATCCGATGTGTTCTGATTCTTCCGAAACTCTTAGCGGAATAATGAAATTGGTTACTTTAAACAAGAAATAAGCTCCGAAGAAAGTAAAGATCGAAACCAGAACCAATGCCATCATGTGGTGTCCGAAAACATTCCATCCGCCGTGAAGTAAACTTGCATCTTCGCCGTGAGCGAAAATAGCGGTTAGAATCATTCCCATAATTCCTCCAACACCGTGACAAGCAAAAACGTCAAGCGTATCGTCGAATTTTTTAGAATATTTACAGTTTACAGCTGTGTTAGAAACCAAAGCGGTAATGAAACCGAAGAACATACTTTCTGGCACCGAAACAAATCCTGCAGCTGGTGTAATGGCAACAAGTCCTACAACAGCACCAATACAAGCTCCAAGAGCAGAAACTTTTCTTCCGTTCATTCTATCAAAGAAAATCCAAGTTAACATCGCCGCAGCCGATGAAGTTGTCGTTGTAGCAAAAGCCATCGCAGCAGTTCCGTTGGCAGCAAGAGCAGATCCAGCGTTGAAACCGAACCAGCCAAACCAAAGCATTCCTGTTCCTAATAATACAAACGGAATATTAGTTGGAATATGTTGGCTGTTTTTTCTTTTTCCTAAAACAATAACTCCAGCCAAAGCAGCAAAACCAGAACTCATGTGAACCACAGTTCCTCCTGCAAAATCTTTAACGCCAAAATAACTTCCTAAAACGCCCGTCGGGTACCAAACGGCATGACATAAAGGAGCATATATAAAAATGGTAAATAAACTAATGAAAACTAAATAAGAGATAAAACGAACGCGCTCTGCAAATGAACCTGTTATAATAGCAGGACAAATGATAGCAAATTTCATCTGAAACAAAGCAAAAAGCATAAACGGAATCGTATTGGCCAATTGTTTATGTGGCAGAACACCAACATAATCCATAAAAGCAAAAGTAGTCGGATTACCAAAAAAGCTGTAAAAATGATCTCTAGAACCAAACCCAACCGGTTCTCCAAAAGCCAAACTAAAAGCAACTACTACCCATAAAAGCGTAACGACACCCAGACAGATAAAACTTTGAAGCATGGTCGAAATAACGTTTTTCTTTCCTACCATTCCGCCATAAAAGAAAGACAATCCTGGAGTCATGATTAAAACCAAACAGCTCGAAGTAAGCATCCAGGCAACATCGGCAGGAACGATATGATCCGTAGTTCCGAATTCTGATAAAACATAATTATTTTCGGTCACTGTTGGCCAAAATGCCCCTATCGTACAAACGACGCTAATCATAATAAAGGAAATAATCCAGCGTTTTTCTATTTTCATTTTTAAAATACTTTGTTTAACCCTATTTTTTTTGGGGTCAAAGTTAGAAAAAAATAAAGATTCTTGTTTTTAAGGCTGTTAAAATAGAGGTGTAGGTTTTATTTTGATGAATTTTGTAAAATACCGCTCGTTTTTTTGACAGTATCTTATTCTAAAGTTACAAAAAAGCACTGTTTTTGCCGAATTAATTAAAAATAATCGACGAACAGTGCTTCTAAAGTGCTCAAAAAGTTACGTTTATAATAAGAAAACCGTAAAATGTTTTATTTTTTCTGAAGTTTTGCAATCAAAGCGTCTTCAATTGGTGCTTTAATTTTGGTTACGGCATCAACTTCGTCATTCGGAATCGTCATTGACAGCACATAATGCTGAATTTTCCATTCGTTCCCCACTTTTATTAAAACTCCAGAACCGCGACAGATTTTCATTTGGGTGTCTAATAATTCATCAAACCAAGCAATTTTTCCTGATTTATCAAAAAAGATATGACGTTCTAAAGCTTTAAAATTCCAAGTCGTTCCTTTATCGAAAAATGGTTTTGCCCAAATAGCAAATTCCTTTTTAGTCCAATTTTCGGTTGCATCAGTTCCGATGTAAATAGCGTCGTCTGCCAATGTACTAAAGTATGCATCATATTTTACTTCGGCAGCCGCTTTATGCCAAGCGTCTAATGTATGATTGATTTTGATTTTGTCTGTTTGTGCATTGGCAAAAGAAGCAACAAATAAAAGGAGTAAAAGTTTTTTTTTCATGAGATATAGTATTTGAGTTTAAAGGTATAATTTTTTTTGAACCATATAAGTGATATAAGGAAGAGGAAGTTTTTAAGCTCCTACTTGCATAATAAAAGTACTGTTTGTCATCCTGAGGAACGAAGGATCACACTAGAAACTCCGTAAAGAGATTCGCCAATCTTTGTAGATCTCCGTGTGTGATCCTTCATTCCTCAGGATGACATAAAATCAAAACAATTTAAAATCGTGTGTTTAATTATCATTAACATTCCTCATGTCATTTAATCTCTCAAAAAACCACTATATTTGATTCTCAATAAAAATACCCCAGTCATGAAGGCAAAAATACTTCTAAGCTCAATAGCTGTTACTTCTTTACTTTTTATTTCCTGTAAAAAAGAATTAGAACCGCAAGAAAGTACAGCAACCTCAGAATTAGTAAGATTAGGACTTGCAAAAGATACAACAAAACCTGCAGCGCCTGTAGCGCAAACTCCTGCTGCAAACCCAAATACGGTTTTAAGCGATACAAAAGGAATTAATCCTGCTCATGGACAGCCGGGACACCGCTGCGATATTGCAGTTGGAGCACCTTTAAACTCTGCACCTCCACAACAAGGACAGGTTACAGCACAAGCAGGACAAACTGTACAGGTAAGTCAGCCTCAAGTTGTAACTACCACTACGACAACACCAGTTAAAGTAGCAAAAGGAATGAATCCGCCACACGGACAGCCGGGGCATAGATGTGATATTCCTGTTGGAGCGCCTTTAAACTCGCCTAAAGCAACAACAACTGCAACAACAACAAATACAGCTCAAAGCGGAACAGTTACGCAAAACTTTAGCGTTACTCCTCCAGCATCAAATCCAGTTCCTGCTTTGTTAAGCACAGAAGGTACTGAAGCGACAGTAGCTGATGGAATGAATCCGCCACACGGAAAACCAGGTCACCGTTGCGATATTGCAGTTGGCGCACCGTTGCCTAAATAAAGTAAACCATATAAGTGATATAAGTAATTTAAGATTTTCACTTATTACGATCCATAAAAAAGCGAAGCCGTAAAGTAGTACTTTACGGCTTCGTCGCTTTGTGATGTAAACTTAAAATGAACTTATATCACTTATATGGTTTAAAAAAAAATTAATGTTCTTTTATCTTCTCGAAAGTGCTCGTCAATGTTTTTTTAGCTTTGGCCAATGCACCGCTAAAAGCTTTTTCTAAAGTGTCTGCGTGTTCTGTAACCGTAATAGGCTGTAGTTTTACAGGACGAACTTCAATCACACATTTTTTGTCATGCAAGCTGAATTTTTCTCCATTTTCATCTCCAAAATGAATTTCTACGCGAGTAATTTTATCTTGAAAACGGTCTAAGCTTTTTTCTACTTCTCCAGAAAAATAACTTTCTAATCTTGCACTTCCTTCAATGTTTTTGTCGGTGTTGATTTGTACTTTCATAACAAATAAAATTTAATGATTCATTCTCAAACTTACCGATTTTTGATACAAAAGACAAGTAGGTTAAGGAAATATTATGAAATTTTAAATTGATTTATTTTTCAATTTTGTAATTTCGATTTGGAGAAAATATACTTAGAGTATTTTAATTTATAAATAAAGAAAAAACTTACATTTTGTATTCTGTTTTTGTATGTTTGTAATTCCTAAATGCAAAATATATGAATACAAAAAAAATTCTTGCCCGTGTGGTATGGTGGCGGTATTGGAAACAATCGCAACGCTCTTTGCAGCGTAGGACACCTAAGCTATGCGGGTTTTTTAATTCCTAAATGCAAAATTATGAGTAACAACACCCTTTCCAAAGAAACCGAATTGAGGTTAACTGAATTCTTCAACAATTCAATTGATTCCAAAAGTATGGCAAAAACCATTAGGCAAGTAAATTTCCTAATTGCATTAAATGCAATACGAGAAGATGGATTTATGAAAACTGAAACCGTAAATATTGAAGATGGTTTCTTTTGGTTAAATGAATTAGCCGAAATTCTTGATCCTTATTTGGGGATTGAGTAAGAAATGAGAAAAAGCCACTCCTTCAAGTGGCTTTTTATATTTTTACTTTCAAAAAGAGATGATAAGGTTAGTTAAAATTTAAAATTATTTTATAAATCTGATTTGAAGATTTAATTTGAAAAAAAGCTTTCCATTTTCTGTATATAATTCTCCAAATTTATGTCTTGAACTACTTGGCGTTTCTAATTTTGTATTATTCAACAGATAATTTTCAAATTCATTTCTATTATATAGATGATAACATAAAATATCCCCATCTTCTTTGACTACTAAATAACCTCCTGTTGCATCGTATTTGCCATTCCATACTTTAGAAGGAAGCATTCCTAATGCTGTATCTGTTAGAAAACGTTTCATTTTGTAGCGATAAAATTCATGATTATTTGTTGTGTCAAAATTCATTGGATTTGTCTTTTCAATGATATTAACTAATTCGGTAAGTAAAACAGCATTACCTGAATAATAGGGAAGTATTATTTGCGATAGTATGTTTGGAAGCAAACTATCAATTAACATCAAATTGTTTGAAAAAACCGGTTTTTCAACACCTACAAATAGTAAATTATTGCCTTTTTGAAGGATAGTTTTTGTTCTTCTTTTTACGTCTCTTAAAAGTTTATTTCCTCTTTTAATAAATAAGGAATTTATCTCATTGATTTCTTCGTCAGTCATCTCAACTCCCGATACTTCATAAATAAAATTAGAAGATTGTACGGCATTAAAAAGGGTAGATGAACCGCCTAATTGTGATTTTATACTGAAACCAAGCATTGGCTGTTGGTTTGTTCTTTGATCGTGAATAACAATTGTGATATCAGTTTTAACTGAAGAGTTTGCTTTTAGGGAAATGCAATTAATACTAAGCATGAACTCTTCAATTTCGGGAATATGAAATGCGTCTGTACCCGACTTAATAGCACTGAGTAAAGAATTTGCTTTTTCTTTAAAAGTCTCTATAGGAATTCTTAAAACTTCGTCATTTCCAGAAATAAGAACAATGTCATCATGTATAGAATATTCAAAATCGCCACTTGTTTCTGTACGTAAAATTTTAATTATTGGATAAAAAACATCTGGAATTCTTTGAATATTTTCATCTCCAGGAAGTAAAATTGTATCGCTTAGTAATTTAAATAAAGCATATATTTCACTCCATTCGCCTTTATTTCCTTTAATCATAATTTATCTTTTATAAGATTAATTATTTTCTCAGCAGTTGCTTGAATTGCAGGAATAGCAACAGAATTTCCAAATTGTTTATATGCAGAAGCATCGGCAACTGGAATTACAAAATGATCAGGAAACCCTTGTAATCTTGCCCATTCGCGAGGAGTCATTTTTCTAATTCCTTCACGATTTACTTCTCCTTTAATATGTGTTGATGGTGTGAAATCAGTAATTCGATTATCTATTACTAGATTTCTTTCTCTTCCCATTCCTCCAACTAAGATAGAATTTGATATTTCGTCATCTTTAATGATTTGATATCCAAATCCATTTCCTTTGCTGGCGTGTCTTTCTTTATGATTTTTTAAAGTTTGAAGATATTGAGATGATAAATAATATTTTGTAGGTACAACATTCTTCTCTTTAACATCTTTGAATGTTACTTTTTCTTCAAATGAATCAGGATATTGAAATGATTTTACATCTAATTTTTTATGAAAACCAACAATATAAATACGCTCTCTGTTTTGAGGCACACCAAATTCTTTAGCGTTCATGATTTCAGGATCAGGAACATAATATCCTAAATCATTTCTTAGGACATTTAAAATAGTTTCTAATGTTTTTCCTTTATCATGACTTTTCAACCCTTTTACATTTTCTAAGAAAATTGCTTTTGGCTGTTTGTCTTTTATAATTTTGGCAACATCAAAAAATAATGTTCCTCGTGTATCTTCAAATCCTCCTCTTTTCCCAGCTATCGAAAAAGCTTGACACGGAAATCCTGCACATAAAACATCAAAACCTTCTGGAATGTAATTCTTTGTTCTTTCTTTTGTTATGTCTCCAAAAGGAGTTTCTCCAAAATTAGCTTTGTACGTTTTTTTAGCATTTTCATCCCATTCAGAAGTAAAAACACATTTTCCTCCTAAATTCTGCAACGCAATTCTAAAACCTCCAATTCCTGCAAAAAGATCGATAAATTTAAAAGTATAATTTTCGGGAGTAGGAAACGGAACATCTTCCACTTCAAAAAGCAATTGTTGTAATGCAGAATCAGAAACCATATTTAGTTTCTCTTCTTCATTTTTGTATTCAACAATTTGTTTTATGTATTGAGCAGCTTCTTCTTCAAAATGATCTTTAACGCCATTGTGATAATTGTGCAGATAATGTGTAACAACGGCTTTTCTATTATCGTCTTCTTCTACAAAGCGATTTTTAAATTTTTTACCATCAAATTCGTCAATGTTGATCTTTTCTTCTCCCGTCATTTTGCGCTAAAATTAATGGTGCAATTTATGAATAATAATCCAAAATTTGGAATTATGTTTTCCACAAACTGGATTTGATAAATAGTAATTATTTGCTTACCCCTTATCCTTCTTCCCCCACTTTACCTTCATTTTTCCTTCATTATCATAAGCAATCAAATGCAGGACAATACCGCGTTCTCGAACGGCTTTTCGTTCTTCTTTGGTGGAGAGTTTGGCGTCGTTTTTAGAATTTCTTAGCGGAATGGTGAGGGCGAGATTGGTGCCTCGGCCAAAAGAGTAAATTCCGACAACGTCAAAGTTTAAGACGCTGGAACTTATAGTAAGTTTATTGACATCGACTTGTTCTCCGCGCAGATTAAGCGAACCAGACAAATCGCTGAAAGTAATATTCTCGACATCACGAAACGGAAAAGCAAATTTTCCGACTTTCATAATCGGTTCAAAATTGAGTAATGCACCTTGATTGACATTAAAATCCAGTTTTCCTTTCATCGAATTTACAATCAAATCGCCTTTACTGCTCATCAAACCGGCTACATTGGCGGCGCTGCTTAATCGGCCGCGAATGTTTTTTGGACTGAAAGATTTGATTCCGAAATTATTAAAAGATCTTAAAAAACTCGCAATATCAACTCGGTTTACCTGCGCATTTGATGTAAAAACATATTGGTTGCCACTTGGCTGTACAGAACCGCTAAACGTTATGCTTCCGCCAGAAGTTTGCAGTGTTCCGTTTTTAAGCAAAATCTTCGAATCTAGCATCTGGATTGTAGCTCGAGTATTGGTTGCCGTAAGCGATCCGTAAGTGATTTTATCGGCTTTGAGATTAATTACAGCGGCACATTTTTCTATTACAGATCGCAATTGATTTGTAAAATTGACATTCTTTTTAGCTGGTTTTTTCTCTGCCACTTTTTGTTTTGGAGAATTTTCTAAAACGCCTATAAACTGTTTTACATCAATATTTGGACAGTAAATATTCCAGTTTACGACCATTTTTTCGGGTGCATCGTAATAGAGATTTAAGAAATTATCGATTTTTCCGTCAATGCGAATAATGTTCTTTTTGTGTTTGTAGGCAATTTTTTTAATGTAAAGTGCTTCTTGCGTAAACGACAATTGTACAGCTGTTTTTTCGGCATGAATCTTTTTCGGAATATAATCGAATGTAGCATCAGCAATATCGACATCGCCTGTAAATTTGGGTTTATTGATATACAAATCGACAATATCAAACTGAAACTTCAAATTGGCTTTGGCATGACCGCTTTCAAAATGAAGTATTTTCTCGTTCATCATTCCGTTGAGTTTCGAAATGTCAAAATCGGAATTTACAACTCCAGTGGCAATTGGTTTTTCGAGATTATTGATAACTGCTTGTGCAATTGTCAACGGAATACTTTCATATTCGGCTTTAAAATTGGTTAAAATAATAGCCGAGTTCGGATCGCTGGATTCCTTTTCGGGTTTAAAAGTGTTAGTGAAAATTCCTTTGAAACTGCAATTGGTAAACAAACCATCCGGAATACTCACTTCGTTATCGCGAATGTCTGCCTGCACCACAATTTTCGGATCTCCTTCAACATTCAAATCGCCTTTTATGTCGCAGTTTACCTTAATCGGTTTTTTGATGTCGAATTGGTTAAGTTTAGAACTGATGTTTGCCGATAATAAATTGGAAGCATTTCGCCATAAAATATCCGTTCCGATATTGATTCCGAAAAGCGAATTGTTTTTTCCGATATTAAAATAAGCGACAATATCAAAAACGTCAGAACCAATTTTAAGACCTTTGGTTTTAATATCTATTTTCTGATTGGCTTCGGCATACGAAATATCAAAATTTCCTTCTAGAACTTTTTCCTTAGCAAAACTTCCGTGAACGGTATTAAAGGCTAGACTATTAATTTTAGTTTTCAAATACAGATTGGTCTGCCAGCTGTTATCGCCATAATTTACTTTAGATTCTAAACTTGCCACATCAAAATCAAACAGTTTATGACCCAGATGATTGTCAATAATGACGTGAACATCGTTGAGGTTTACTTCGTCAATTGTCGTTTCGGGTTTTTCTTTGTCAGTTTGTGTTTTCTTCTTTTTGGGTTTAAAAATATTGACGTTAGAGTAACCGTTTTCGGCTTTATAAATATAGATATCGGCGTCGTTGATTAAGATTTTATGAATGTTGATTTCGTGCTGCAGCAAACTCAAAATATTCAAACGCGCTTCGATTTCTTTTGCTCTTAGCAAAGTATGTTTGTGGCTCTGCCATTGATTGTCTTTTATTTCGACATCATTAAGCGCCAATGTAAAGTTTGGGAAACCAGTTAGAAACTTATAATGAAAATCTCTAATATGAAATTTGCCATTTATATTTTCGTTGATTTTAGTATTGACTTTAGCAATAATTTCGGCTTTATTTCGATTAAAATAAATAGACAAACCTCCGCAGGCAAGCAAAAGTATTGCAATTAAGCCTAAGATAAAATATCCAAAACGTTTGGCGTATTTTTTAAAAGAATCAGATTGCAGAAAGGATTTGGTTTTGGATAAAGCTTCTTTCATAGTAGCCGAATTTTGAATGTATTAAAGATACTACAAAAAACATTAACTTTTTATTGGTTTGATTTTCAGGTAAATAAATTGTAATTTTAAAGTTATCTAGCTTATAATTAATGATAATACATTTATAACGAAAACTAATTTAGTAATGGTGTTTGATTTATTTTAAATTTTTAAATTTGTACTGTAGTTTGAAAGTTAATATTTCAAACCTAATTTAATCTTAATATATTATGGCATTAGCAATAACAGATGCTACTTTTGATGAAGTAGTTTTAAAATCAGATAAACCAGTAATGGTAGATTTTTGGGCAGCATGGTGTGGTCCTTGTAGAATGGTTGGTCCAATCATTGACCAATTAAGCGAAGAGTACGCTGGTAAAGTAGTTGTTGGTAAAGTAGATGTAGATGCTAACCAAGAATTTGCTGCAAAATATGGTGTGCGTAACATACCAACCGTTTTGGTGTTTCATAACGGTGAAGTAGTAGGAAAACAAGTAGGAGTAGCTCCGAAACAAACCTACGCAGATAGTTTAGACGCTTTATTGTAATCTTAGATTACGATTGATATAAAAGAGGTCCGACGAAAGTTGGACCTTTTTTATTGGATTTGTTTTTTTGCCACGAATTTGCTTCGCCTGTTCGCTATCGCTCGGGTCACGAATTAACACGAATTAAATTTGTGAAAATTTGTGAAATTCGTGGCAGAAAAACTTTGTATTTTAAAAGAAAACGGCACTCTAAATCTAGAGTGCCGTTTTTATTTTGTTCTAAAAATCAATTAGTGGCTGTGTGTTTCACTGTTTTCATAACCTAAAACTATAACCATATAAGGTGTGTTAGAAACCTTAGTCTTTTTGATTGCCGATGTAGAAAGATTTACTTGTATTAATTCTCCAGTTGTTGGAGAAGTGATATAAGCAAAACGGTCTGTAACTGCCATTTGAGGTTTTAATGTTGCATCTGTAGCTGTTTCTGCAGTTGCTTTAGTTTCTTTTACTGCTTGTAAACTGCTGATGTCATAAAGTTTAAACTCTCCAGAATGCAATAAAACTGCCAGTTTTTTACGATCGTAACTCGTTTTGCATTGCATAATGGTTGTGTTCGCAATAATTGGTTTTACGGTATTAGCTACAACATCAATTAAATAAGCGCCTTTCGCAGCCGTATAACCAATGAATTTTCCAGCCGAAGCCGTTTCTAGAATACTTCCAAACCAAGCTGTTCCAAAATCTGTTGGATGATCGATTAGTTTTTGAATTCCGTTGCTTTCTACAACCAAAATTCCGCTTGACGAACCAAAAACAGCATAAACACCGTCTGAAGCATTTCCGTGAATTCCTTTTGTCGCAATTTTAGCATCGAAAAGTGTTTTACCGGTATTGTCAATAATTTTTACTTTTTCTGGAAGCGTTCCTGTAACCGAATTATCTTTTACGGTAATCGCATAAGTTCCGTTTGTAAAAGTTGCCATGGCACCGTGATGCGCCAATAAACCTGCATTTATCGTTTTGAAAGTCGAGCCAGCTTTGTTTACATCGGCTTCTTTACCAACCGAAAGCGTTCCGTCTCCGTCGTTAAAAGTCAGGATTTCTCCAATTTTACTTTTAAAATGCGTTGGTTTTAAGGCGCTTGTCGCTAAAACTCCAAATTTCGGAACATCATCAACATCAATATGATCGCCGTGTAATTCCAATCCGCTGTCGAAAGTTTCTACAAAATTATTGTCTCTGTGAACAATTCCTGCAAAACGTCCAGATTCTGTAGTGTACAAAGAGGCTTTAGCATATTTTGCCGTAAAAGAACTGATTTTATCTTCATGCGGATCAAAAAGCGTTAACTCCGTAGTTTTTTCGTCAGAAAGTAAAACTCGAACAAATGTATGTTCTTCAGAAGTGTCGTGATCATGGTCATGATCGTCGTGGTTGTCATCGTCGTTGCTGCACGAAACCGCAAAAAGCGATACAGCAAATAAAAATAGTAGTTTGTAAAAATTGTTTTTCATTGTAATAAAGGGTTTAAAATTTGTAAATAATTGAGTTTTGAATGGTTGAACTTATCGCGAAATCGAAAACGGAATCTTCATAGAAACAATAATGTTTCGTCCCGCTTCTGGAAGTTCGATAAGTCGGTAAAAGCTGGTGTGATTTAAATATCTTGTATTAAATAAATTCTGGATCTGAATATTGAGGCTGATATCCTGTTTTCCCGCCTTCATTTTTGAACCAAAAGCCAGATTGAATACATGACTTTCGGATGTTTTCTTTTCTGGCGGAACGATATTATTTTGCTGTGCCGTAAAGCGATAATCAACAGAAAAATAAGGTTCTTTTAAAAAGCTAATTTGAGGTTCATAATTCAATCCGAACAAAACGGAAGGTGGCGGAGAAAACGGAAGTGTATAGCCTTTTTTGCTTCCTGATTTTTGTTCTGAATAAAGATATTCGGCTCCAATTTCTGCGCTTAAAGATTTTAGGAAATAATATCTTGTCTGTAATTCTGCACCGTAACGAAAGACTTTACTTTGTTCATATTCAAAAACCTGATTTCCTGCGCCATAATAAATATCATGCGCTGAGGTTGGATTGAGATAAATGAAATTTGGAAAATAGTTCACAAAAGGCGTCAGTTGAAAAGACCAGTTTTGCTGATTCCATTCCATTCCTAAATCCAATTGATACGAACGTTCTGCATCCAGATTCGGATTCCCTTTTTCGAATCTGAAATAATGATAATTCACACCGTTTGAAGCCAGTTCTTTGGCAATTGGCATTCTAAAACTAGAACCCAAATTGGCTTTCAGCGAAAGTTTTCCAGGATTGTAATTTGCACCAATCGACCATGTAAAACTGTCAAAAGTTTTAGTCAAATCTTGAGAACGCTGTAAATATTCCAACTCCGTTTGATTGTTTTCGGAAACCGGACTTTGAAACCAATCGTAATACGATTTCATTTTAATTTTTCCGTAATCGTAACGAACAGCGCCATTTAAAAACCATTTTTCGTTCAGTTCAATTTTGTCGTAAGCAAATAAGCCTGCGTTAAATTGCGTGAAAGCAGGAATTAAAAAACTCCATCCGCCAATTTGATTTTGCTGCAAAACCAAATTCGAACCAATCGTAATTTGGTGATTTTGAATTCTGAATTCATCTTTAGCAGAAAACGACCAAACATCTTTATCATATTGACGTTCCAAATCTTGAGGCGCGTACATGTCTTCAGGATAAATGGGTGGCATATAGCCGTGATTTACGTAATGGCTATATTCTCTTCTAAAATTATTCTGAAAACCAATTTGTGTCTCAAAAGCATGATTTCCGAATTGAAAAGAAGTCGTATTGCTCACCTTTAAATGATTAACTTGCTGATACGGCATCAAAATATCACGGCTCGATTTGTCGTGCAATTCCAGATCTACATTTCGCGGTTCGAGTCCATGCGCATTCGCGAAAAATCCGCTTTTGGTATGCACGTTACTGAAAAAGAAAACCGATTTAAAATGCTCTCCAGAATAACCTGAACTCAAATGAAAATCAAGTTCACGCCCTGCCGTATTTCGTAAATGATTTTTGTATAATGGAACAGCATAACTATAGACATGAACCACATCGGTTGGAACGCGATAATCGCCGTAATCCATTGTGGTAACTCGAGAATCGAAGAACCAATTTTCGTTTCTTCCAAATAAATCAATAGAACTTCCAAATTGCGCATTATTGCTTTTTCCCGTAAGATCGACGCTTCCGCAAAAAGTGTTTTGCAACGGAAGAGGCAAAGGTTTAATATTTATTGCACCGCCCACAGCATCAGATCCATATATAAATGAAGAAGGACCTTTTATAATTTCTACCCGATTTACAGCATATTGATCGATTTCCAATCCATGATCTGCGCCCCATTGCTGGCCTTCGTGTTTCAAGCCATTTTCAACCACAGTAACCTGATTGAAACTCAAACCACGAATAAGCGGTTTCGAACCTCCAGAACCGATAGAAATAGTTTTAACGCCAGGCAATTTCTGCAAAGACTGCATCAAACTCCCGCCAAGATTACGCTGAATAAAACTATTGTTTACCGTTTCAACATTCAGCGATTCTTCTTTTTTGCGTTTTTCGGCAGAATTTCCGTTAATTAAAACTTCTTCAAGCTCCTTGATTTCCGGTTTTTTTTCAGAAGGCTGATTTTGAGAAAAAGCTTCGGTTGAAATCGATAAACTGATAAGTAAAAAACAAAATTTCCAATACATGGATAGGGCATTCTTCATTAATCTGATCTTATAAAATTTTAATACTTAAACCTTTCAGCGTCTGCCAGCCTTCTTTATCCGTCAAGCGAATCATAAAATGATAATCTCCGGGATCAACATCTGCAGGAATGGCGATTTGTGCTGTTGCTTCGTAACTTTTCACACCATTTGGAATAGTATAATTGTTGATGAAAAGCATTGGTTTTACGGGGCTTTTTACGGCTTCCATTTCACAAGTTGTCACTTCTGTACTGTGTGTATGATGATCGAAATTGTGATGAATGTCAAGGCTGTAAGAACCCAAAGCGACATTGTCATTAAAAGTGGCTTTGAAAGTGAAGGTTTTTCCGCGTTCGATCGTGCTGCATTGAATCGGAAAAGCATTTGCTCCAGTGATATCAATTACGGGATATTCGCTGTCGATTTCGGCTTTGTCGCTGGAGCAGGATGAAATAAAAGTAAGAGTCAAAATGCCCATTAAAAGCTTTAATTGTTTCATGTTTTCTAATTTATAATGGTTAAGTTTTTCTTCACTTCTAGCTTGCTTCCGTTTTGATCGTTTACGATAATGATGAAGTCGTATTTGCCTTCTGCAGCATCTTCCGGAATATCAAAATGTTTGTGAACTGTCGCGTTTTTTGCACCTGCATATTGTGTCCAAGTAATTTCGTGCGACCAAACTTTCGAGTATGTTTCGGTACTTTTTTGTAGAATTTTTACTTGTACATTTTCGATTTTATCAGCAGCGGTTACTTCTGCATTAAAATGGAAATCTGCGCCAATAGTTGCTGTTTCGCTGTTGCTAAGACCTAGCTCGATTTTATCAATAGTTGGAATTGTCTGCTTTTCTTCTGAATCGTCGTTACTGCAGCTTGTAAAAGCCATTGCGGCAAAGAGCAAAGCCAGAATGAGTTTTGTTGTTTTCATTTTTTCTAATTTGATTTTGATCATTTTATAAAGGGTATTTGGGTTATGTAAAAAGCCTATTTCAATGTTTATAAGTCCCAGAGGGACAAAATATTGGTAGCAATAGATTTGTCATTTTGGGTAAGTCCCAGCGGGACGAAATATTTATAGAAAAGTATTTATGACGTATGCAAAAGCCTCAGAGAGGCGACATATATTTTTTCTCTAGTTAAAACAGCATAGCCGCAACTAAAAACCTGAATTAGGATTTAGTTCGAATGCAGTAAATCGATAAAAATTGGAAAGTGTTTTTTTGCGTAGAAAAGGCTATTTCAATATCAATATCAATATCAATATCAATATCAATATCAATATCAATATCAATATCAATAAGTTGCATTAAATGCTTAAAATAAATGAAGTAGCTTTTGAATGTTTTAAGCTTTTGAAATCCTAAAAACAATTAAATAGCCGAATTGCAAAACAATCGGAAACACAAAAAATATTAAAGTGTAAAAGGCGGGGCTCGAAGGGAAAATAGTGAGCCCTTAAAAAATGTAAAATGTGGTTTGCTGTAAAAACTAATATGTTTTACAACAGGATTATTCTTGAAAAACTGAAAAGCATTGAATTCAAATGTGCCAACTGCGCTGAATTTGAAATCGCAAATCGAGCATTTATGAAACGAATGAAGTTTGGCTTTGAATTGTGGTTTTTCGGAAACAGAAAACTCTAATTTCTCTTTGCAATTATGAGTGTCTAAAATATGCTCATACGAATGGACAGCCGGAAAAAGTATTGCGAACAATACAATCAAAGGCATTAAGAGATTTATAAATTTAAGTTTCTTTTTCATTCGTGAAGATTAACTTCTAGATGAGGTTTTTTATGCTGTTTAATGCAATAGTGTTGCAAATATAGAAATCTTATTTTTAAATGCAATATTGTTGCAATAATTGTTTGTGAAAAATCAATGCTTTTGTTAATTTTAGCAAATCTTATATTCCTTAAAAATGAAAATTTTCTACAGCCTTCTTTGTTTTTTTATCTTGATTTTCAATAGTTTTTCTCAGTCAAAAGCAAATGAATTATTTGAAAACGGCGTTTCTGAGCAGCTGGCAAATTTTCGTAAAAAACAGATTTCAGATCTTCAATACACTTTGTTTTTCGAAATTCCGAATCAGAAAACAGAAAATATAAACTCTCAATTATTTGTAAACTTGAATTTATCTGATTTAAGTCAGCCATTAATTTTAGATTTTAAAGAGAAAACTTCCAATATAAAAACGGTTGAAGCAAACGGAAAAAAGCTTTCGATTGTTCATGAAAACGGACATATTATAATTCCGGTTTCCGCTTTGATTTTAGGAAAAAATACAGTTTCCATTTCATTTATTGCAGGAAATTTATCTTTAAATCGAAACGATGATTTCCTATACACTTTATTAGTTCCAGACCGCGCCAGTACTTTATTTCCTTGTTTTGATCAGCCCGATTTAAAAGCGACCTATAAACTGAGACTTTCTGTGCCAAAAGATTGGTTGGTTTTAGCTGGAGCCAATGTCGTAGAGAAACTTGAAAAAGGAGATTTTACGTCTTATACTTTTGGTGAATCAGACAAAATGAGCACGTACTTATTTTCTTTCGTTGCAGGAAAATTCAAAAGCGCGATACACAAGCCAGGTTTAGAAATGACAATGTTGTATCGTGAAAACAGTCCAGAGAAATTTCGTGTAAGCGCTGATACTATTTTCAATTTGCATCAGCAATCTTTAGACTTTTTAGAAAAATATACCAATTATAAATTTCCGTTTCAGAAGTTAGATTTCGCTTCAATTCCTGTTTTTCAATATGGTGGAATGGAGCATGTCGGCGCAATTCAATACAGAGAATCAACTTTGTTTTTGGATAACAGCGCAACCGACACCGAAAAACTAAATCGTGCAAAATTGATCGCACACGAAACCTCACACATGTGGTTTGGTGATTTGGTAACCATGAAATGGTTCGATGACGTTTGGATGAAAGAGGTTTTTGCCAACTTTATGGCGGATAAAATAATGAATCCGATTTTTCCGAAAGTCAATCATAATCTGCAGTTTTTTACGGCGCATTATCCGAGCGCTTTCGCGGAAGATCGATCTTTAGGAACACATCCGATCAAACAACATTTGGCGAATTTGAAAGATGCAGGTTCGCTTTACGGTGCTATTATTTACAACAAAGCACCCATTATGATGCGTCAGTTAGAAGCTTCGATGGGCAAGGAACCGTTCCAGAAAGGAATTCAAAAATACATTCAGAAATACGCCAACGACAATGCCGATTGGAATAATCTGGTAGAACTTCTCGATGCTGAAACTTCGCTTGATATGAAAAAATGGAGTGATGTCTGGGTAAATAAATCAGGGAGAGCCATTTTTACGGATCAAATCGAATATGATGTTAAAAACCGAATCAAAAGTTTTGAAATTCAGCAAAAAGCAGAAGATAAATCAGAGAATATATGGCCTCAGGTTTTTCAGATAGGTTTAGTTTATGCTAAAGAGGTAAAAGTTTTATCAATCAATATTAATGACAAAAATACTGTTGTAAAAGAAGCTATAGGAATTGAAAAACCGCTTGCGATTGTTT
The DNA here is from genome assembly GCF_059511845.1 of Flavobacterium sp. PLA-DH12. NCBI lineage: Bacteria > Pseudomonadati > Bacteroidota > Flavobacteriia > Flavobacteriales > Flavobacteriaceae > Flavobacterium > Flavobacterium sp. PLA-DH12. The sequence continues at coordinate 195,632 of NZ_JCAMPD010000009.1, read as the reverse complement.
ACAATTATAATGGTTTTGGATACGGTGTTTTTCCGCTTGACGGGAATAATTTAAATTATATTGCTGATTTGAAAGATGAAATGGCTAGAGCTTCCAGTTATAGTAATCTTTATGAAAATACTTTGATTGGTAATGTTTCGACAGAAAAAGCTTTTGATTGTTTTTTAAAGGGAATTCAAACAGAACAAAACGAATTGGTTTTGAGAATTGTTTCGGGAAGTTTAAATACGATTTATTGGAGATTATTGACGGGAAAAGAACAAAGTAAAGTTCACAAACAGCTTGAAGGTGTTTTATATGAGCGTTTACAGGCCAATTTATCTGCGAATATCAAAAAGACTTTATTCGGATTGTTTAGTTCGATTGCTTATTCTGATTCGGCAAAAGCCAGTTTGTATAAAGTTTGGAACAGAGAAATTTCTATTCCGAATTTGAAATTAAACGAAGACGATTATACCAACATGGCGATGAATCTAGCGATTTTTAAACATCCAAAAGCCGATGAAATTTTGGAGAAAACTAGAACCTCGTTTACAAATCCGGACAAACAAAAGCGTTTTGAATTCTTGCTTCCGTCTTTATCGAAAGATGAATCGGTTCGAAATGCTTTTATGGAATCTTTAAAAGACGATGCAAACCGTGAAAAAGAATCCTGGGTTTCGGTTGGTTTGGCAAATGTAAATCATCCGCTTCGTCAGGAAAGTGCGCAGAAATATATTAGATTTTCATTAGATTTGGTTGATGAAATTCAGCGTACGGGAGATATTTTCTTTCCGAAAGATTGGTTGGATAATACGATTGGGAAATATTCGTCGAAATTTGCTTTTGATGAAGTACAGCGATTCTTAAAAGAAAACCCTAATTTTAGTCCGATCTTGAAACGCAAATTGTTTCAGGCGACAGATTTGCTTTATAAAGCACAAAATATTAAAAAAGAAACCGAATGAAAATCGAATCGGAAATAGAAAAAGTCTCCAGTTTTCAGCATCTCGAAATGCTGGCGAATCAGGTTGTGGAAGGTTTTATATCGGGAATGCACAAGAGTCCGTTTCATGGATTTTCGGCCGAATTTGCCGAACATAAAGTCTATAACGCTGGAGAAAGCACCAAACATATCGACTGGAAATTGTTTGCCAAAACCGATCGTTTGTACACGAAACGCTTTGAGGAAGAAACCAATTTGCGCTGTCATCTAATCGTTGATAATTCGTCATCGATGCATTATCCTGAACTGAAATCAAATCAACCTTTTTATGAAAAGAAGATTGGTTTTGCAGTTTTGGCTTCGGCAGTTTTAATGAATATTTTAAAGAAACAGCGCGATGCCGTTGGTTTGAGCGTTTTCTCGGATAAATACGAATATTACGCACCAGAAAAAGGAAGTGATCGCCATCATAGAATGCTTTTGAACAAACTGGAAGAATTATTGGTTCGGCCAAAAGTCAAAAAAACGACTGACACGATTACCTATTTGCATCAGATTGCGGAGAAAATGCATCGCCGTTCGATGATTATTTTGTTTACCGATATGTTTCAGACCGAAGATGACGAGAAATTATTCAATGCATTACAGCATCTAAAACATAATAAACACAAAGTAGTTTTGTTTCATGTAGTTGATAATGAAACCGAATTGAAGTTTGATTTTGATAACACGCCAAGAAAGTTTATCGACTTAGAATCAGGAGAAGAGGTTTCTATTTTTGCTGATAATGTAAAAGAGCAATATGAAAAAAGGGTAGAAGCTTATTTTAAAAACTTGGCTTTAACCTGCGCAAAAAACCAAATTAAGTACGTTCCGGTAAATGTTGGCGATAATTTTGAAAAAATATTGACGACATATTTGATTGAAAAACAAAACTTTGGGTAATATTTTAAAAAATAATTTCATTTTTTTTATAAAAACACTTGCAGAAACGAAATTCTGTTATATCTTTGCAACCGCAATAACGCAGAGGTTTGGTAGTTCAGTTGGTTAGAATACATGCCTGTCACGCATGGGGTCGCGGGTTCGAGTCCCGTCCAGACCGCAATATTGGGGAAGCCTTTCTTAACAGAAAGGCTTTTTTGCCCAAATACGGTATCTAAGATTAGTTGTGTTGTTTTGCTACGACTTTGTAACTCGTAGCTGGTTTAGTAGTTAGACCAATGAAAAGCTTTCCACTTTTGTGGATGGCTTTTTTGATTTAAAACACTTTTGGTTTTTACCGCAAAGAGCGCAATCCCGATAGCTATCGGGAACGCAAAGAACACAAAGATATTTTCTAAAGAATGCAAAGTTCGCAAAGCTTAATTAATTTTAAGCTTTGCGATTTTTTTTGCTTAATTCTGATTTTAACGTAACAGTTTGTCATTTAGACGAAGGAGAAATCTTCGCAAGTAATTCTACAAAGATTTTCCATTCATTATATAAAAACATAGCCCATGGTTTCAACCACGGGGACACAATGGATACAAATGCGTCTCCCGTGGCTGAAACCACGGGCTATGTTTAAATCAGGTTGAATATTTCTATATGAAAAAGCCTTTGTCAAAGCTTTAAACTTTATGGCCTTTGTGTTCCTGATAGCATCGGGATAGCGCTTTTAGCGGTTAAGTAAAAGAAATTTCCTGCTTTTTGATTAAAACTTGGATTTTTAAAATATTGGAATTTAGTCAATTAAAAAATTGTCTAAATTTTATTTGAAAAAACGCTTGCAGAAACGAAAATCTGTTGTATTTTTGCACTCGCAATAACGCAGGGTTTGGTAGTTCAGTTGGTTAGAATACATGCCTGTCACGCATGGGGTCGCGGGTTCGAGTCCCGTCCAGACCGCCTAAGTTGTTAAAAGCCTTTCTTAACGGAAAGGCTTTTTTGTTTTTGTTATTTAACCGCAAAGCACACTAAGATTTACGCAAAGTTCGCAAAGTTTAATTTAGCCACAGATTATACAGATTAACACAGATTTTAAAAAATCCTTCTAATCCTTTTAATCTGTGGCTAAAAATTTTAAGTATAAAAGCTTTGCGAACTTTGTATTTTTTCATTGCGGCCTTTGCGGTTAAATCTACACAATCCAATTTTTGGAATTTCAGATTTTGGAATTTAATTTCCTTATCTTTAATATAACGAAAAAACCGCTGTATTAAACACCAATGGAACATTCTGGTCAGAAACTCGATAAATACTACATCAGGAAAGTAGATGCTGATAAAAAAAGCATATACTGTCACCACGATTTAATGGGTGAATTATTTATTCCGCCACACAGACATGTTAAAGCACAATTGCTTTATGCAGAAGGCGATGTTGTTTTTGTGACTACAGAAACCAAAACTTATTTTTTGCCAGCAAGGCATTTTATCTGGATTCCGAGTGGAGTGGAGCATAGCATCGAGCCGAAATCGGAAAGTGTGACAATGCGAAATCTGTATTTTCCTGTTGAAAAAGACGAAGATGACTTTTATAAAGTAGAAGGAATTTATCCCGTTAATAACTTATTGCTTCAAATGATGCTTTTTACCAATCGATGGAATGGTGATCTTAAAAAAGGGACTCCGAACTTTGCCATTGCAAAAGCGATAAAAGCGATTCTTCCGCAAATATGCACAAATAATCTTCCTTTAGAATTACCACAGCCAAAAGACAAACGACTTAGTAAAATCCTTCGTTATATTGAAAATAACTTGGGAGAAACGATTCTCTTTGCCGATGTTGCTCATGAATTTGGTTTCAGCGAACGCTCTTTGTATCGCTTGTTTCAAAAAGATCTGGGCATGTCGTTTATTCAATATTATACCATTAGAAGAATTCTTAAAGCGATCGAACTTTTATTAGAAAGAAAACTTTCGGTAAAAGAGGTAGCCGAAGAAGTTGGTTACAATAGCGTTCCGACTTTCAGTAACACATTCTTCAAGATTTTAGGACAAAGACCTTCCGATTACTTAAACGGTGAGGAGATTTTAGAAAGCAAATGATTTGTTTTTTCTCTCGCAAATTTGGCAGATTGTGCAGATTTTTACTTTAATTCATTAATTATCTGCTTGATCTCCCAAATCTGCGGGAGAAATCAAAAAATAATCACAATCAAAATCTATTTTGTAATAAATTGTTTTTCAATGTTTTAATATAACGTTTTCGGAAAACACGATTTTAACATTTGTCTGAAATGAATATGTTCTTGGCTTTTTAGAATTATCAGTCACCAGAAAAATGAAGGAACTTTGCAGCATCAAATATTTAATTATTCATGTTCCTTAAAACAACAAATTCTACAGACGATTGTTTTCCCAGAATCCTGCTGTTATTCTTAATTGTATTAGCATTCAATGGCTTACAAGCGCAGGAAGTTCATACTGTTTCATTGCAAGATGCTTTGAAGCTAGCTAAAGAAAACAACAAAAAAATCCTCAGATCTCAATTGGAGGTCACGCTCTCAGAGCAGAATATCAAAGAAAGAAAAGAACTCCGACTGCCAGACGTACAGTTAAACGGTATGTATTCTCGAATTACGAATATTACCGAATTCAAAGGAAGCGGGTTTTTAAAAGACAAAGAAGTTACACCGGCAATTCCTGAAATTTATGAGGTCAATTCGACTTTTAAAATGCCAATTTATGCCGGAAATAAGATTAATAATGCCATCAAAATTGCCAATCAGGAAAGCGAAATAGCTAAAATAAAAACCGAAAAGGCCGAAAATGATATCGAACTTGAAGTGGTGGCAAACTATCTGGCAATTTATAAAATGATGGAACTTCAGAAAATATTCGAAGAAAACATCAAAGAAGAAAAAAGCCGATTGAAAGAAGTACAATCGCTTCAAAAACATGGAACGGTTACGAAAAACGAAGTTATTCGTGCCGAATTGCAGCTTTCAGATCGCGAATTGAATGCGTTAACTAACTCCAAAAACATTAAAATCGCACTTCACGATCTGAAAACGCTGATCCAGATTCCAGAAAACGAAGAAATTGCGATTGATACAACGTCGAGTCTGGACGAAATGAATGGTTTGGATCCGTATGATTTTTATATGAGTAAAGCTTTGCAAAACGAAGAAATGCGTATTGCAAGCCAGGAGCTGAATATCAGTAAAACCGAACTGAAAATGGTAAAAGGGAATTATTTGCCAAGTGTTCATTTCTTTGGGAATTACGGTTTTTATTATCCGAACTATAAATTCTTTCCGCCCAATCCGTATTTGTATACTTTAGGACAGGTTGGTATTGAAGCCACTTTTGATTTTTCGTCTTTATATAAAAATAAAACCAAAATGGAGCAGGCGAGCACCAAAATCAAATGGCAGGAAATGCAGAATGAAATTGTAAAAGAGGAAATTCAAGACAAGTTGTATAAAGAGCATACGCAGTATCAGGAAATTCTTGAAAAGTTTGTTGTTGTGGATAAGGCATTGGATTTGGCCGACGAAAATTACCGCATTGTAAAGCTGAAATACTTAAACCAGCTGGTTTTAATTACCGAAATGGTTGACGCCGATAATGCTTTGCTTCAAGCAAAATACAACAAAATTTCTACACGATTGGATGCGGTTTTAAAACATTACGAATTGCTTCATACGGCTGGAATGCTTCCGCAGAGCTAGATTGCGAAAGACTGGGCTAAAGCCTTAAGAAGAAAGAGACAAGAAGAAAGATTTTTAGAAAGAACTAAGTTAAAGAGAAAAGAAAAAGATGGTTAAGATAAAAAATGAAACTAGAAGAAATAAAACGTTTCATATACTAATAACAATTATTGCGTGTGTGCTTGTTATAAGCGGTGTTATTTTAGGAATTTGGTTTTATGTGTTCAACAGAAATCACGAAGAGACTAATGATGCGCAAGTCGAACAATATGTAACGCCAATTATGTCGCGTATTACGGGTTATGTGCAGGAAGTTCGTTTTAACGAAAATCAGTTTGTGCATAAAGGAGATACTTTGGTTGTAATTGACAATCGTGAATATAAATCAAAATTGAATGTGGCTCTTGCCGATGTTCAAAATGCGCAGCAAAACAGCGTTGTGGCGCAGAAAAACGCTGTAAATACGGCAAGTGAGACAGCGATTAACGAAGCGCAGTTAGAAGCTGCGAAATCGAATCTTTGGAAAACTAAATTGGAATACGAAAGATACAAAGCTTTGGTAAGCGAAGAAGCAGCTACTTCTCAGCAATTAGAGAAAGTAAAAGCTGACTACGAATCGGCTCAGGCGCATTTTCAGGAAATGAAAAATAGAATCCATTCATCTGCTTTAAGCACTTCTGTTGCCGAAGCAAATGTTCCGACAACACAAACCAATATTGCATCAAAACAAGCTGTTGCAGATAATGCTGCTTTATTTCTTTCGTACACTATAATTACAGCGCCTTATGACGGTTGGGTTGGAAAACGAACTTTACAGCCAGGACAATTGGTAAAAGAAGGTCAGTCTTTATTATCAATTGTAAGTAAAGAAAAATGGATTACGGCCAATTTTAAAGAAACGCAATTGCAATATTTAACCGTGGGGCAAGATGTTGAAATTAAAGCCGATGCTTTGAGCGATAAAACTTTTGTTGGTACAATTGCATCTTTATCGCCAGCGAGTGGGGCAAGATTTTCATTGTTTCCTCCAGATAATGCAACGGGTAACTTCGTAAAAATCGAGCAAAGAATTCCGGTTAGAATTCAGTTGAAAGACAGCGACAAACAAGCCGACTTTTTAAGAGCGGGAATGAATATTACTGTGATCGCAGCACACTAAAAATGGAAGATAAAAGTATTTTTAAATCATGGGTTCCAAAATGGGCAATTATTACGATTTTGTTTGTTTGCCTTTTGCATTCCATGATTTTATTGGGAGTTTATACGTCAAACGTAACGTATGCGGCAAGTTTTTTGGATATTGAGCCAGAAGATTTGCAGTACGCGATGTGCGTAACGTACGGAACTCTGCTGGCTACAATTCTCATAGAAAGCCGATTTTCGAGTTTTTTCCCTGCCAAAAATTACCTCATGGGCGTTTATTCCTTAATTGGAGTTACGATTGTGGCATCGGGTTATGTCGATAATTTTGCGGTTTTTTTATTGCTGAGAGTTGCCGAAGGAATCTTAATGGCGCTTCCTGCCATTACCATCAGACAATTGCTTATTGAGCAGTTTGATTCTAAAAATGCCATTATAATTGGTTTTTCCTTTTATTATGGTTCTCTACTGTTGTCAACGCCTTTTATTATGAATATTGCGGTTTGGTTTCTGGATCATTATGACTGGAAATACATGCTGTATGTTTCAGGCGGACTGCAGGTTTTAAATGTCTTTTTAATCTTGGTTACTTTTCGTGGGCACCGAACAACAAAGAAAATCCCGTTGTATCAAATCGACTGGATGAGCTATTTTTTGGTTTTAACAGCTATTCTTTGCGGTGCCTACTTTTTTGTGTATGCCGAGAAAAAATATTGGTTCGAATCTTCTCAAATGGTTTTAATGCTTATTACGGCACTTATTACAGGGGGTTTGTTCATCTTTAAAGAGCTTTTGGTTAAAAGGCCAACTTTTAATTTTGAAGTTTTTAAATATGCCAATCTGAGAATTGGGTTTTTATTGTTTTTCTTGTTTTACATCAGCAGAGCAACGCTAAGTCTTTGCCATTCGGCGATGTATTCGATTTGGAATTGGGATCCGTCTCGAGTTGCGGGCGTGCAATACATTAACGGACTCGGAAATATTATCGGATTGGTTTTGGCGGCTTTTTTCTTGATGAAATCGCTTTCGACCAAAATCATTTTTCTGATTGGTTTTTCGCTAATTGCCTTGTATCATTTTTGGTTTACGTTTCTATTTGTGCCCGATGTGGCTTTGTCAGATATTATTGTTCCGTACTTTTTGCAGGGCATCGGAGTTGGATTGTTATTTGTTCCGTTAATTCTCTTTACTACATCTTCGGTTCCTGCAAATATGGCGGTTTCTTCAGGAATTGTGGGCGTTTCTGGGCGTTTCTGGGGAAGTACAATTGGTTTTTGCGTCATGCAGAATGCAACTGTATTTTTAAACAAAAAACACTTTTTGAAACTTAGTCAGTTTGTGACTGGCGAAAATCCCGAAGCACAACAAAACATTGCAAATGCTACACAGAGTTTTATTGCCAAAGGATATTCCGCAGATAATGCGAATGTTTTAGCTATGAAAAAGATCTTTGGAAGCATTGCCAAACAATCGACTCTGTTGGCAGATATGGAGATTTATACCATTGTAGGTTACGGTTTGTTGGTTTTGATAATTCTTATTGCGTGCAATCAGCATTTGAGACAGACGATGACTTTGGTTAAAAGTAAGATTTGGATTGGGTAAGAAAGTTAAATTGTAGTTTTTTTATTGGAAATAATGTTTTTTGAAAGATTATTCCATTAGTTTTGTTTTAACTAATTCAAAATCAAATCCAAAATCTTAAGAACCTATGAGAAAAATCGTCTTCTTTCTATTTATTATCACAATGATTTCTTGTTCGAGTGATGACAATGAAAATACAGCTATTATTCAATATGATAAAGTAAGCACTGTTGCGGCAGGGGTCTTTAAGCCAAGAGATTTATTTCCTACAGCATTGACTATTGACGGAAATGGAAATATATATGTAGGAAGTTTTGAATCTGATCAGATAAGAAAAGTAGATAAAAATGGCGTTGTATCAGTTCTTGCTGGATCTGGAGAATATAGTGAGATAGATATAAATGGGCAGGGCGAAGAAGCTGTTTTTACAACAATTGTTGATTTAAATACAGATTCTAAAGGAAATATATACTTTTCAGGTTCTCATGATAGAACTTTGAGAAAAATTACTCCAGACGGCTTAGTGACTACTTATCTGACAGAAGCAGAAATGGGACGCCAGGCTTTTGGTTTTCTTATTGACAAAGAGGATAATTTGTATATTTCTGATGCAACATCCATATTAAAATTTAATCCAAAAGGAACATCAACTGTTTTAGCTGGAAAACCTGATACATGGGGACATAATGACGGTAAAGGCGAAGAGGCACGTTTTAGTTCTGCGCAGTTTATGGCTAAGGATAGTAGAGGTAATTTATACATGAAAGAAAATGTTGGTGCCGAAGGGATTCGAAAAATAACACCAGAAGGACTTGTAACTACAATTAAAATTACGGTAAAACAAGATGGAGTCTATGTGCCGTATGTAGGTTTAGAAGACGCACAAGGGTTGGCTATAGATAAAAATGACATTATATACATATCAACATCTAATAATAATATTTTACAGATTACGCCTGACGGAAAAGGGAAATATTTATTAGGAGAAGGTGATAGGCCTAGCGGATATAAAGATGGTTTGGTTGGTGAAGCATTAACCTCTAATGTAGGAAGAATCGCTTTTGATGAAAATGGAGATCTTATTATGATCGAGAATAGAAAAGACGGAATTAACGTACGTAAATTATCTCGAAAATAATCAAAATTTAATTTTATATAATATAGGTAGATAAAGCGATTCAGTATATTTGAAGATAATAAAATAACAAAACAAGTATATGAGCCAGCAATGTGTAATTTTTGATATGGACGGTGTGATTTCGCATACAAATCCGCATCATGTGATCGCTTTTGAAAAGTTTTTCGATAAATATAATATTCCGTACACGAAAGAAGAATTTGAAGAACATATGTACGGAAAACACAATAGTTATATCATGACGCATTTCTTCAAACGTCCGATTGCGGGAGAAGAACTGATAAGATTAGAAGACGAAAAAGAAGGAATGTTTCGTGAGATCTACAAAGACAAAGTCGAAACGATTCCGCATTATATGGACTTTCTAAACGAATTAAAATCTCGTGGTTTCAAAACTGCAGTTGCAACATCTGCGCCTCGTGCAAATCTGGATTTAATTGCAAATGCTTTGAAGCTTGGTGATAAAATGGATTCGATGATGTCAAGTGAAGATGTTACGTTTCATAAACCAAATCCTGAGGTATATTTAAAATCAGCAGAAAGAGTTGGAGTTTCTCCTTCTGATTGCGTGGTTTTGGAAGATTCTTTTTCGGGAATTACAGCAGGATTAAATGCCGGAATGAAAGTAGTGGGCGTTTTGAGCACGCATACAAAAGAACAGCTTCCGCCATGCGATTTTTATATTAATGATTATAGTGAAATCAATGTCGATAAGATTATTGAAATATTAAATTCCAAAAAATAAATTCCTCCCGAGAACTGTCGGGGCAAAAAATACTATACAAGAGACCTTTGTCAAAGTTTTAAACTTTGACAAAGGTTTTTTTTCATATTGTAACCACAATCTTGTCATTTCGACGAAGGAGACTCGAGCGATAGCGAATAGGCGAAGCAAGTCCACACAAGTAGCTCCATAAAGTAATGTGTCAATCTGTGTCGAGCTTCTCACGAAGATTTCTCCTTCGTCGAAATGACAAACTACATAGATTCACTTTGTTTAATAATAAAACTATATGAATTGCCTCCTGCTTTAGCTGGAGGTTTTTTTATGTTTAAAAAGGGAAAGGCTTTAGCCGAAAATTGATTTCTATAAGAAAAAAATAATTAAAGTTGAACGCATATATGGGGTCAAATGAAATTAAGTTCTAAGGATTTTTGCAATAATTTAAATTAAAAAAATATGGGCAAAAATCATTTTTCAAAAGAAGTTGAAATTAGATTAAAGGATTTTTTTACAAATACAATTGATTCTGATGAAATGGCAAGAGCTATACGGCAAGTAAATTATATTCTTTCTTTAAGTATCATTAGGGGTTGCGAAACTGTAGAAACCGAATTCAATAATCTTGAAGATAATTTTTACTGGCTCAATAAATTAGCAGAAGTTCTCGACCCTTATTTAGATGTTGATTAAGTAAAAGAAATTATCTTCATTTCGACGAAAGGAGAAACCAAAAGCAAAACCGACAAAAAATTCCAGATGGATTTCCGCAATTTTTTTCGTAGTGTACAAACTGTTGGTGATGCTGAAAAGCTCCTTTCGTCAAGGTGAAATAGAAAAGTAAATATTGAGAAGAAATTATCAGATAGTTAATAATGTTTTTTAATGAATTTCATAATTTTGATCATTAAACAATTGTCTGTATGTCCAAATTATTCTTCCTAAAGGAGTGAATTCATCTTTGGTGTCCCTTTCAAAAGCAATGCCTCTTTGAATCATTTCATCAAGTGCGTTACCACTTAAGCTTGTTGTTTCTCTTGTGAAAAAACCTCCAACATGTAAAAAAGTTTTCCACAAATTTTCATTTTTTAACTCTTTGACTTTATCAATAATTTCTGGTGGAAATTTTTCAATAGAACTATAGAACAATATATTTTCTGGATTAAAAAAGAGTTGCTCGTATTTTTCTATAATTTCTGATTTAAAGTCTAAATCTTTTTGAAGCTGTCCTGATGATTTTTCTAGTTGTGAAATTTGCTTGTTTTTGGAATCTCCTTCTAGTTGAGATTTTTCTAGCATTTTTTTTGTAACATCAAGCTCTCTAACGGTTTTACTAATGGTTTCACTTTGCTTCAAAAGATCTTGATCCTTTTGTTTAATTTGTTCAGTTTGTTCGTCATAATTTTTTGACAATATTCTAACATTTTTTCTTTGTTCTTCATACTTTTCAGCATATTCATCTCTTTCTGAAACTGTCTCGTCATGAGTTGATTTTAAAACAACATTTTTATTAATAATTTTTCCAGTTATAAAAGGCATGATTCTGAACTCGATTAGCATTGATAGAGTTCTTGTTCCTACTACTATTAAATATCCACATAGAGATATTATTAGGGCATAGAAAATATCATTAACTATTTTTTCAGTGCTTAACTCGTGTTCTGCAAGATTTCTTATTAATGAAACCTTTGCATTTCTAGTATAATTTTTGTCAAAATTAAATAGAGAATACCATAGCTCCCAATGATGGATGATTAGAATTAAAATGAGTGTTCCGAAAAATGGATTACTTAGTTTATCTTTAATATTCTGGAAAAATGAGTTTAAATAATCCATTATTTACTAATATGTTTTACTGGTTATTTTGAGATTTTTAATCAAAGTATTTGGGAAAACTTTAATCGTTTCTCAAAAATAAAAATACAAACCAATAAAATGAGATTGTAGTAAATTGCTTATCAACAACTTTAATAACAAAAAACGAAATGCAGTAAAAATAAAAAAGCTTCTGAAAAATATTCAGAAGCTTTTTTTTGTGCGGATAATAGGACTCGAACCTACACGCCTTGCGGCACCAGATCCTAAGTCTGGCACGTCTACCAATTTCGCCATATCCGCGGTAATTGTGGGTGCAAAGATAGGCATACTTTTGAATTATCAAAGCATTTTTTGAAAATTTTTTTTAATTCTCTTTTTCGTACTTTTGGTTTTCTATAAAAATAATTTAAATGGAAAATATTAAGTCCTACGTTCAACAACATAAAGATCGGTTTATCAACGAATTGATCGAATTATTAAAGATTCCGTCGGTTTCTGCCGACACTGCATATTCTCAAGATGTTATTGACACAGCAGAGGCTGTAAAAGAAAGTTTATCAAAAGCAGGGTGCGATTATGTCGAAACTTGCGACACTCCAGGTTACCCAATTATCTACGGAGAGAAAATTATAGATCCAAATCTTCCAACGGTTTTAGTTTACGGCCACTACGATGTACAACCGCCAGATCCATTAGAATTATGGACTTCACCACCTTTTGAACCCGTTATTAAAACTACAGATATTCATCCAGAAGGCGCCATCTTCGCGCGTGGAGCTTGTGACGACAAAGGTCAGATGTACATGCACGTAAAAGCGCTTGAGTTAATGGTGCAAAGCAATACGTTGCCTTGTAACGTAAAATTCATGATCGAAGGCGAGGAAGAAGTAGGTTCTGCAAGTTTGGCTTGGTTCGTAGAACGCAATCAGGAAAAATTGAAAAACGACGTTATCTTGATTTCAGATACAGGAATGATTTCAAACCAACAACCGTCTATCACAACAGGTTTAAGAGGTTTGAGTTATGTTGAGGTAGAAGTTACAGGTCCAAACCGCGATTTGCATTCAGGTTTATACGGTGGAGCTGTGGCGAACCCAATTAATATTCTGGCGAAAATGATTGCTTCGCTTCACGACGAAAACAATCATATTACAATTCCAGGTTTCTACGATAAAGTAGAAGAACTGTCTGCAGAAGAAAGAGCAGAAATGGCAAAAGCGCCTTTCAGCTTAGAAAAATATAAAAATGCTTTAAACATTGCCGATGTTTACGGTGAAAAAGGATATGTAACCAACGAGCGTAACTCAATTCGTCCGACTTTAGACGTAAACGGAATCTGGGGCGGTTATACTGGCGAAGGTGCTAAAACGGTTATTGCGAGTAAAGCTTTCGCTAAAATCTCAATGCGTTTGGTTCCAAATCAGGAATGGGAAGAAATTACAGAACTTTTCACGAAACATTTTATAAGTCTTGCTCCAGCTGGAGTTACGGTAAAAGTAACGCCTCACCACGGTGGTCAAGGTTATGTAACGCCAATTGACAGCATCGGATATCAGGCAGCAAATAAAGCATATACAGAAACGTTTGGAGTTCCTGCAATTCCAGTTCGTTCTGGTGGAAGTATTCCGATTGTGGCTTTATTCGAAAAAGAATTAAAAAGCAAAACGATCTTAATGGGATTTGGTTTGGATAGCGATGCGATTCACTCGCCAAATGAGCACTTCGGAATCTTTAATTACTTGAAAGGTATTGAGACTATTCCGTTGTTTTATAAGTATTTTGTGGAATTAAGTAAATAAGGTGTTTTGCCGCGAAGGCGCTAAGACACTAAGTTTTGTTGTGTTTTTGCTCGCAATCCCGATAGCTATCGGGAGCTAAAGTCGCAAAGATTTTTTGATGCTTTGTCAAAGTTTAATTCAGATACAAATCCGTTCAGAAATGAGCGGATTTTTTTGTTTCCCATGTTTTAAGATTCAAAAGAAAAACCTTTATCACTTTGCACCTCTGAACCTTTGCTTCTAAAAAAGAAACTTTTTTCTTGCATATTTAAAATTTAACTCTACATTTGTAGAAACGAATCTATAGTTGTAGAGCAATAATGAATTTGAAAAATATCTTTTTAGCATTTCTTGTAGGTTCAATGCTTTTGGGTTGCAAAAGCCAGCCGATTAATCAGAAAATTGACAAGAAAAAAGAAGGCGTTTGGATAGATAATTATACGCAGGATGGTACAAATTATAAATCGTATGAATATTATAAAAATGATCTTCCGGTAAAAAAGTGGAAATCATACATTAATGGGAAAATCTATAAAACAGAGAAATATAAAAACGGAATCTGTGTCGTGAAAAGTTATTACGAAAACGGAAAATTGGAATCCAAAGGAAAAACTAAATTTGAGACTGATTCGGTTCAGTCGCATTGGTTTTATTTTGGAGAATGGAAGTTTTATTCGGACAAAGGAAAATTAAAAGGAATCAAAAATTACGATAAAGGAGAATTGATTTCAGAACAAAATATTAAATAAACCAACTAACCTCTAAACCATGAAAAAAATAATCACGCTTTCTTTTCTTTTAATGAACTGCTTTTTACTACAAGCCCAAACGTATAAAGAATGGACTCAAAAAGCAGATTCTTGCTACCGAGCACAAAACTATAAATTGTCTGTTGATTTTTACGAAAAAGCCTTTAAAGTAGAAAACAAAGATTCTGGTGATTTTTACAATGCAGGATGTTCTGCAGCTTTGGCTCAGGAAAATAAAAAAGCATTGAATTGGCTGAATTTAGCAATTGATAATGGATTTGAAGATATTGCTCGTATGAAAAAAGATAACGATTTAAAATCTTTGCATGAAGATAAGGACTGGAAAAAAATGATCGCTAGATTTCAAAAGAAAAGAGATATTGTTGAAGTTAACTATGATAAACCGTTACAGAAAGAACTTTTGGATATTTATGCAGAAGATCAGGATATTCGTGGTGCGGCCATGAAAATTATTAAAACAGATGGTCGTGGAAGCAAAGCTTTGGACAGTATTGGCAAAATTATGAGTTATAAAGACAGTATAAATTTAATTAGAGTTATCAAAATATTGGATGAAAAGGGTTGGGTAGGAAAAGACGTTGTTGGCTCTCAGGCTAGTCAGGCGTTGTTTTTAGTGATACAGCATGCCGATTTAAAATATCAGCAAAAGTATTTGCCCATGATGAGAGATGCCGTTAAAAAAGGCAATGCAAAAGCAAGTTCTTTGGCTTTATTAGAAGACAGAGTTGCTTTGCGTGAAGGAGGAAAACAAATTTATGGAAGCCAGGTAATGAATCATCCGATTACGAAGAAACCCTTTGTTTCTCCGCTTGAAGATCCCGATAATGTAGATAAAAGAAGAGCATCAGTAGGACTGGGAACTTTATCAGATTATCTTAAATATTGGAATGCAACTTGGGATGTTGAGGCTTATAAAAAAGAACTTCTTGAACTAGAGGAAATCATTCGTCAAAAAAAAGGTTAAGTAAGAATGGTTATTAGAAATGAGTTGCTAAGAAACGAGATAATGAAAATAAATTCGTGACAAAAGAAAATTAATTTGAGAACATATTAATTTAATAAAAGGCTAAATTTAACCTATGAAAAAATCGATTGTTTTTATTTTACTTGTAATCAATTTTGGCTTTTTAAATGCTCAAACGTATAAAAACTGGGTTCGTAAAGCAGATTCGTGCTATACGGCAAAAAACTATGAATTGTCTGTTTCGTACTACGAAAAAGCTTTTAAAATAGAGCAGAAATCATGGTCAGATTTGTACAACGCGGGCTGTTCTGCTTCTATGGCAAGACAGCATAAAAAAGCATTTAAATGGCTGAATCTTTCGATCGATAACGGATACGAGAATATGGCGCATATTAAAATTGATAATGATTTAAAACCTTTGCACTCGGAAAAAGAATGGAATAAAACAATTGACAAACTCCAGAAGAAATTAGATATTATTGGGGCAAATTATGATAAGGTGCTAGAAAAACAACTTGCAGAAATTTATACCGAAGATCAGGAAATTCGTGGGGAATTTATGAATGTTTATAGAGCCGCCAAACCTGATAAAAAGAAAATTGACAGCATTGGTAAAATCATGCAAAGAAAAGACAGTATTAATCTCATTAAAGTGACGAAAATACTGGACGAAAAAGGCTGGTTAGGAAAAAATGTTGTAGGCTCTCAGGGAAATCAGACTTTATTTCTGGTGATTCAGCATGCCGATTTAGAATATCAGCAAAAATATCTGCCTATGATGAGAGAGGCGGTTAAAAACGGAAATGCCAATCCGGGAAATCTGGCGTATTTAGAAGATAGAGTGGCTTTGAGAGAAGGAAAAAAACAAATTTATGGCAGTCAGAGTTCAATGAATAAAAAGACTAATAAAATTCGTATATCGCCCATGATAGATCCAGATAATGTAGATAAAAGGCGTGCAGAAGTCGGACTTGGAACTATGGCCGAATATGCAACGAAATTGAATATTGACTGGAATTTGGAGGAATATAAAAAGGAATTGGCTGAAACAGAAAAACTTGAAAATACAAAACCATGATACAATTGTCAAATGCAGAAGAACAGTTAATGGAGTATTTATGGAAGCTTGAAAAGGCTTTTATGAAAGATTTGCTCGAAGCGTATCCGGAACCAAAACCGGCAACAACAACCGTGGCGACGCTTTTAAAACGAATGATCGATAAGAAGTTTGTGGCGTATAATGAATTTGGGAATTCTCGGGAATATTATCCGCTGGTAAAGAAAACAGACTATTTTGCAAAACACGTAAAAGGACTAATTAGTAATTTCTTTAATAATTCGGCTTCGCAATTTGCTTCGTTTTTTACAACCGAAACCAATTTATCGTCTTCAGAATTGGAAGATCTTAAAAAAATAATCGATTCAGAAATTCAAAAAAAGAAAAAATGATAACGTATCTTTTAAAATCGGGTTTACTGCTTGCTGTTTTTTATGCAGTGTATAAATTGTTGTTAGAAAACGAAAGGATGTTTCGTTTTAATCGTGCTTATCTTCTCGGAAGTTTGATTTTTAGCCTAATTATTCCGCTGCAATTGTTTTCGATTGCATCATTTTTTCCGTCAAAAATTAAAGCAATTCAGCTAGATGAAATAATGATTGTGTCTAATCAATCAATCTTAAACGAAGTTTCGTACAATCAAATCGTATATTTCTTTTTAGGTGCAATTTATGTTCTAATTGCAGCAATTTTACTGATTCGATTTGCTATAAATGTGTCTTCCTTTTTCTTTAAAATGAAAAAGAATTCGGTACAATTTATAGACAATCAGAAACTTGTTTTAATGAAAGAATCGATTTTGCCACACTCTTTCTGGAATGCTATTTTTATTAGTAAAGAAGATTTTGCAAATGGAAAAATTCCATCAGAATTAATCGCTCATGAAAAAGCACATTTAGAGCAAAAACATACATTGGATATTCTTTTTGTTGAGGTTTTACAAATCGTATTTTGGTTTAATCCGATGTTTGTTTTGTTTGAAAAAGCCATAAAGCTCAATCATGAATTTTTGGCCGATGAAGCCGTAAATAGACAATTTGGTGAGATAAAAAATTACCAGAATCTGCTGTTAGATTTTGCTTCAAATAAACAAACTGTTGCTTTGGCTAGTACTATCAATTATTTAATAACTAAAAAACGCTTGCTTATGATGACCAAAAAAGAATCGGCAGTAAAAGAAATCGGCAAAGTATTTATTGTTGGAGTTGTTTGCAGTTTGTTATTGTTTGCTTTTAATGCAGAGGCAGCTGTACAAACCAGTTTTAATGGAAAAAACAGTATTGATGTTAATGAAAAGGCAGATGTTACTCAGCCACAATTTCCTGGCGGAATAGAAAAGTTCTATATGTTTGTGGGACAAAATTTTAAAATGCCAGAAGAGTTTTCGAAACAAAAGAAGGATGGAAAGCTTTTTATTGAATTTATGGTCGAAAAAGATGGAAGTCTGTCTGAGTTTAAAGTCGTAAAAGATTTAGGTTATGGAGCTGCAGATGAAGCAATAAGAGTTTTGAAACTTTCGCCAAAATGGATTCCCGCAACTGAAAATGGTCAGGCTGTTCGCGTGTTGTATTCGTTGCCTATAACGCTTCAGAGTGAGAAATAGAGGTTCTGAGTTTCTAAGCTGCTAAGCTGCTGAGTTTTTTTCTTTGTCAAAGTTTCAAACTTTGACAAAGATTGGAGTTTGTCCAAAACCTTTATCGCTTTGTGCCTTTGAACCTTTGTCTCTTTGCACCTCAAAATAAAAAAATCCGCTTCTTGATGGGAGAAGCGGATAAAATTAAAAACTAATTAAAAAAAAATTCTAAAAATAAACATGCAACCTAGACTAAAACAAGTCTGGATTGTAACCAAAATAAGGTACATTTTGTTCGTTAAAAATGACCCCGTATTCTTCTAATTCCTTCAAAATAGGTTCGTAAACTTCTTTTTTAATTGGAAGCTGAACGCCTGGAGTTGTGATTTTTCCGTTTAAGATTAACAAAGTGGCAATCGCAACCGGAAGTCCGACTGTTTTTGCCATTGCAGTATAAGTTTGGTCTTCGCCAATGCAAACCATTTTAGAGTCGATTTGTTTCTTTTCTCCATTCAGTTCGTAGCCAAACTTGTGATACATCACAATCATATCTTTATCTTCTGGTTCAAGAGCCCAGCTTTCAGATAATATTTTCTCTAAAATTTGCGCTGGAGTAGCATTTGGCAGATTTACTTTTTTGTTTGGGTTAAATAAATCCAACTCCAAAAGTTTATCCCACATAATATCGTCCTGATCGATTTTTAGAATCAATCGAGTTTTAATTTCGACAGAATCTGTTGGATGATAAGGAAGAAAAGAATTGATGAACTGACGATAACTCATATTTTCTGACCCCTCCAAAACATAGCTATCATCAGTCATCCCGAGCTGTACAAACATATTCCAAGCGCGAGAATATCCCACTCTTCTGATTGTACCTCTATATAAGGTAAGAATATCATCTAAACCATAAACCGATCTATATTTAAGCGAATCGCGATTAGAATAAGCTTCAAATTTTCCGTAGCCTTCTACTTCAAGAAATTCGGTTCTTCTAAACAAAGCGCTATACGGAATGTATTTATAAGTTCCTTCCTGAATAAACTTTGCAGCACCGCCTTGTCCCGCCAAAACAACATTTCTTGGCGCCCAAGTAAATTTGTAGTTCCATAAATTATTGTCAGATTCCGGAGCTACAAGTCCGCCGCAGAAAGATTCAAACAAAAGCATTTTACCACCTTTTGATCTGATCTCATCAATAACTTTCATGGCGCTCATGTGGTCGATGCCTGGATCAAGGCCAATTTCGTTCATGAAGATCAGATTATTTTTGATAGCTTCTTCATTTAAAGCCTGCATAGCATCGCTGATATAAGAAGCCGTAACAAGATGTTTTTTGAATTCCAGACAATCTTTTGCAATTTCGATATGCAGATGTGCGGGAAGCATTGAAATTACGATTGATGCATTTGCAATAGCTTTCTTTCTTTCGTCGGCATTAAAAATATCTAAGGCAAGCGGAGTGGCATTTGGGTGATTTTGTGTTTTTGCTTTCGCAAGATTCAATGAAAGGTCAGCTACCGTTAAATGCAGCTTTTCTTCATTAGATTTTGATAGTAAATATCGAATCAAAGAAGATGCAGATCTTCCTGCTCCAAATATTAAAATGTTTCTCATGTCTTAAATATTTAACACAAATATATTTAAATGTTATAAATATAACAATTCAAATTAAAGAAAATAAAATTATTTTTTTCGCAAAACCCCAAAAATAATTTGATTTTGTTCTAAATAATCTAGGAACAAAGGCGGTTTTTCAGTTCGTTTGAAGTATTTTTGTTTGAAATTTCAAAAGAGATATATTATGAAAAGAAGAATCGTTTTAACTGGAGCTTTTATTGGTATGTTAGCTATTATTTTGGGCGCTTTTGGTGCTCATTTATTGAAAAAATATCTTTCGGTTGATCAATTAAATACTTTTGAAGTTGGTGTTCGCTACCAAATGTATCATGCTCTTTTTCTTCTATTTTTATCTACCCAAAAAGATATTGCAGAGAAGACTCTAAAAACGATCTATAATTTAGTTGTGGCAGGCGTTTTACTTTTTAGTGGTTCGATCTATTTATTGGCAACAAAAGACTATACACTTTTCGAATCTAAAATTATCGTATTCGCAACACCTTTGGGTGGTTTCTTATTAATTATTGCTTGGGCGCTATTATTCTTTACGATTTTGAAGAGAAAATCATAAAATCCCGAAAAAAAAATTCTGTCTAAGAATTAATCTTTAATTTTGTCACATAAATAACATATAACTTTATTTGTGTGACTTTTTTGTATTTTCTGTTGTCAAACAAAAATAATATAACAAATTCGCGTATAAGGTTGTAAATAAACAAATTAGAGGCGGTTATTTTTTTCTTTTTATAATTTTTAAAGTGAAATTTCTCTTTTTTCATATAAATTAAAGTGAAATTTAAGTATTTTAAAAGAAATAAAAATAAATCTGTAATTTTGCTTTAAACAAAAAATCACACACAACTTAAAAACTTATGGACACTAATACAGTTTTCGCGCAATCGATTTCGTTAAAAGAGTTAGGAATTGAAAATGCAAAAGTTCGTTATCAACTATCTGCAGATGAATTACATGCGATTACTTTGCAGTCAGGTCAAGGTGTTGAAAATTCTACTGGAGCGTTAGCAATTAATACAGGTGAATTTACAGGCCGTTCTCCACAAGATCGTTTTATCGTAAAAGATGATATTACAAAAGATCAAGTTTGGTGGGGAAATGTAAATATCCCATTTGAGCCCCAAGCTTTTGAAAAGCTTTATAATAAGGTAACAGCATTTTTATCAGACAAAGAAGTTTTTGTTCGCGATTCTTATGTTTGTTCTGATCCAAATTATAGATTGAATGTTCGTGTTGTAACAGAAACTGCTTGGTCAAACTTGTTTTGCTACAATATGTTCTTACGACCAGAAGATTCAGAACTGGCAAATTTTACTCCAGAATGGACAGTAGTTTGTGCTCCAAGTTTTATGGCAGATCCTGCTGTAGATGGAACACGCCAGTCTAATTTTGCTATTTTAGATTTTACTAAAAAAATTGCTTTAATTGGTGGAACAGGTTATACTGGAGAAATGAAGAAAGGAATTTTCTCTGCATTAAACTTTATTCTTCCAGTTTTCAAAAATACACTTCCAATGCATTGTAGCGCCAATGTTGGTGAGGCAGGAGATACAGCAATCTTCTTCGGATTGTCTGGTACAGGAAAAACAACTTTATCTGCAGATCCAGAGCGTAAATTAATTGGAGACGACGAGCACGGCTGGACAAACGAAAACACTGTTTTCAATTTTGAAGGCGGATGCTATGCAAAAGTGATTAATTTAACAGAAGAAAATGAACCAGATATTTTTAGAGCAATCAAAAAAGGAGCGCTTTTAGAAAATGTGGTTTTCAAAGCAGGAACAAACGTAGTTGATTTTGACGATGTTTCTATTACACAAAATACTCGTGTAAGTTACCCAATTACACATATTGATAATGTACAGCCAGGTTTGGTAGGACACAATCCTAAAAATATATTTTTCTTAACTGCTGATTCTTTCGGAATTCTGCCTCCAATCTCAAGATTGACTCCAGGTCAGGCAGCGTACCACTTTATTTCTGGCTATACAGCAAAAGTTGCTGGAACAGAAGCGGGTGTAACAGAGCCACAACCTAATTTCTCTGCTTGTTTTGGAGCACCATTTATGCCTTTGCACCCAACGCGTTATGCTGAAATGTTGAGCAAAAAAATGAAAGATGCGGGAGTAAAAGTTTGGTTAATCAATACAGGATGGACTGGTGGTGCTTACGGAACAGGAAGCCGTATGAAGCTTAAATATACTCGTGCTATGATTACTGCTGCATTAAAAGGAGAACTGAATGATGTAGAGTTTAAAAATCATGAAGTATTTGGAATTGAAATTCCTCAAGATTGTCCAAATGTTCCAGTGGAAATTTTAAATCCTAGAAATACTTGGGAAGACAAAGATTTATACGATAAAAAAGCGTTGGAATTGGCTCATAAATTCAAAGCTAATTTCGCCAAATTTGAAGAGTTTGCTAATGCTGAAATCTTAGCAGGTGCACCGATTACAGAATAAAAGGAATTATTTAATTCAAAAATAAAAAAGCTGTTCAGAAATGAACAGCTTTTTTTAGTTGGTTTCCAATCGCAGTAAAAAAAATAGACACTGAACACGGGACTGCGACTGAAAACCTTGAAACTTTTATTTTTTAGCTTCGTCTATGCGTTTTTGAATTAAATCCCAAGTATAATAGTGGAAAGTCATTCCGTTGCTCATCGCTACGAAAAGTCCATTTTTGAATTTTGGCCCTAGATTTACACTTGTAGCATCTGCACCATCGCATTCGATTGTAGAAGTTGGAACTTCAGCTAATAACGGATGATTGTTTGGATTTCCGTTGGCGCCTTCTCTAGGATAAACCATAAAAGAATTTGCCTGTTGGTTAGATACTAAAATATATCCTGTAGAATCTGTTTTTTTGTAAATCGCGATTCCTTCGTGGTCTGCTTTGAAATCTTTCTGACCAAAGAAAGCCAATTCTTTATTATCGTTTAAAGCCGGATCTGCCTTGTATTTTCTAATTCCAGCCTGTTCATCGCAATAGTACACGAAACCTAATTCGTTGTCTACTGCAATAGCCTCAATTTCTTTTTTACCGCTGTACGTTCCGAATTTGCGGACCACTTTTGCAGCAGCAAATTTTCCGTTTCCAGAAAGTTCATATTGCCATAAATAACTTCCAGAAGGGCCTGTTTTTCTTCCTACAATAGCAAAAATCTTCCCATCGCTTGGGCGAGTGTATAATGAAACTCCCATTGGATCGCGTTGCGTTTCTCCTTCAAAAACGGGAATTCCGCCGTTATCAATTGGCTCTAAATCAGGTAAACTAAAAATTCTGATTTTGTTTTCTTCACGTTCAGTTGTTACGGCAACATCAACTTTTTTTCCGTCAATAATTAATCCGTAAGCGATATCAACGTTGTTCGGACGTTTTAGCGGAATTGATTTTTTAAGGATTTTTCCATTCAAATCAAAAGCATACAAACCGCCGTCTGTGTCTTTATCTGTTCCAACAATAATACTTTTTGAAGCATCTGTAGGGTTTATCCAAATTGAAGGATCATCTGTATCATGAGGTAGTGCTTCTGTAACAATTGTTGGTTTTACAGCATTTGGCTGAACTGGCGCTAATTTATCGTTTTTGCAAGCTGTAAAAGCCAAGCTTAAAAGTAAAAAAGCAACTAAAGATTTATTTTTCATTTGTATAGTATATTTTAATGCAATTAGACAGAGCATTAAACTCTGTCTAATTTAAGAATTTTATAAAAGTGCAGAATTACAAGTCTAATTTCAATCCGAAATTGTAACGTGGCTGGTAGTATTCTGCTTGTTTTGTATGAGCCGCAACTCCTTGGTAGTAACGTAACGGCTGGTTTGTTAAGTTATTTGCTTCTGCAAAAAAGCGAAGTTTTGGAGTAATCTTATAAGCTGCATTTGCATCTAAGAAAAACTGCTTATCATAGTAACTGTCTTTGTAAGACTCAGAACCTAATTCATCTAAATAATCAGAAGTAAAGTTGGTTGAGATTCTAGCAGAGAAACGCTTGTTTTCCCAAGATAAAGATCCGTTAAACATGTGAGGCGTTGTTCCAGGAAGACTAATGTCGTTTCTTTCATTTCCATCTTCATCAGCAATTCCGCTTGCTTTAGATTTTGTGTAGGTATAGTTTAAATAGATACCAAAACCTTTTAAGAACTTACCAGGCAAGAAATCTAACTGACGCTGAAAAGCAACTTCAAATCCGTAAACATCAACATTTTCTCCGTTTCTTGATTGTAAGAATGACCAGTTTTCTCCCGCTGGAATTGGATTTGCCTGATTTGGAAAATCGGCTGCGAATTTTTCAGCAGTATATTGGTTGTCACTATAGTTGTAAATGAAATCATTTAATCTTTTGTAGAAAACACCTCCAGAAATTAAACCAACAGATTTGAAATAGTTCTCTGCCATAAAATCATAGTTGTATGAATATGTAGCATTAAGATCTGGATTTCCAGCTGTAATTTCTTTATCGGCAGCAATGTTATTTACATAAGGTGCTAATGCGTAGTAGTTTGGTCTTGCTAATGCTGTTGTAGCAGCAGCTCTTAAAACTAGATCTTTTGTTGCATTGTATTGTAATGAAATACTAGGCAATAAATTAGTGTAAGAGTTGGTATTGTTGATTTTGCTTTCTAATTCTTCCTCATCCAATACACGGTTTCCTGTATAATCGATATGCGTATTTTCGACACGGAAACCTAAAACCATAGAAAGTTTATCGTTAAAATCCTGATCCCATCTTACATAAGCGGCAGTAATTCTTTCTTTAGCATTATAGTTTACAGCTAAATATTCTGCTGGATCTGCTTCTTTTTCGAATAGAGAAGCATTGTTCAAATCTAAACTTCCTAAGAAAGAAGCCGAAGCGAAAGTTCCTGGTACATATTTGCTTCCTGGATTAAAATCTTTTCCGTCATAATAACTTGTTGGAACTTGCGATAATAATTCCATATCGTCGTTTAGTGGAGTGTAAGAATAGAACATATTGTTTCTTTCTTTTTCTTTTAAACGAAGTCTAAGACCAGTTCTCAATCTTCCTTTTTCTCCAGCAATTACAGAGAATGGGAAACGGATATTTACTTTAGCGCCAAACTCGCTTTCGCTTGTTTCGTCTGTGTTTTCAGTAACCGAGTCAAATTTAAATTTGTCAACAGATTCTCCAACAGTTGTCATTAAAGGAAATCTGATATCAGATAAATCTTCAAACATTTCTAAACCTTTCTGACGGTATTCGATGTAACGCTCACCTGGACGGTATTCTCTAGCTTTTGCATAGTTAGCAGACCAATCTAAATCTAATGTAGAGTTGATTAAATGTTCTCCACGAATAGAATAGTTTTGTACTCTTTGGTCTTCTAATCTTCTGTTTTTATTTCTGCTGTTGTCTAAACCTCCTTTTGTCTGACGTTTTACACGACCTTCAAAACCAACAATTTCTTCACCATTATAAAGTGGCTCAATATCATCGTAAGTAGTTCTGAAACGGTTTTCTCTATCATCTCTCCAGTTGTAGATGGCATTTGCAAAAATGGTATTGTTGTCGTTGAATTTATAATCTAAAGCAACAGAAGCACTACGACGGATACGTTGTACATCATATTTTCTAATTTCAGATGCTTGTAAGTACTCATTTCCAAAATCATCTTTTACCCATTCGTTTTCGATGTTATCAGAACCGTAATCCACATTATTGTATGATCCGCTAAAAACTACTCCTAATTTATCGTTTGCAAAACGGTTACCATAAACTAAACCAGCAGTGTAAGAAGCGTGATCGCGAATTGGTAAATATCCTCCAGCTAGAGTTGCAGAAATTCTTTCTCCGTTTGGAGTTGCTCTTGTAATTAAGTTTACAGAACCTCCAATTGCGTCAGCATCCATATCTGATGTAAGCGTTTTGTTTACTTCGATTGTAGAAATCATATCAGACGGAATTAAGTCCATTTGTACGTTTCTGTTATCTCCTTCTGCAGATGGAATTCTGTCACCATTTAAAGTTACAGAGTTCAAAGACGGAGCCAAACCTCTAATAATAATGTTACGCGCTTCACCTTGGTCATTTTGCATTGTGATACCTGGAACACGTTTCAAAGCATCTCCCACGTTAGCATCTGGAAAACGTCCCATTTGATCTGAAGAAATTACGTTTCCGATGTTTTTGTTGTTCTTTTGTTGGTTCAGCGCTTTTGCCTGACCTTTTAAGATGTCTCCAACAACAACTTCTTTCAATTCATTTTCAGAAGCTTTAAGAGCAAAGTCAATTACATTGTTTTTTCCTTGCTCTACTTTTATTTCTTGAGTTAAAGTAGCATATCCAATATATTTTACTTCAACTTTGTAAGTTCCTTCGTTAATATTTAATAACTCGAAACGACCGTTATAATCAGAAACGGTGTATTTTTTCTCGCCTACAATTTGAACCATAGCTCCAGGAAGAGGCAGTTTGTCATCAGCATCCAATATCTTTCCAGAGATAATGGCCTTCTGTGCAAAACCTGTAAAGGCGAATAAAAAGAATGCGGTTAATAGATAAAATTTTTTCATTGTGTGTGTTTAGTTTGATTTTCGATTGCGAAACTAAGGCCTGCGTATTACTAAAGCCTTGAAAAAAAATTAACATAGTGTTATGATTCCTAGTCAACATTAGAAATAGATTAATGTTAAAATAACATTTAATAAAAAAAGGAATTTTATAGAGTCAAGTAAAAACAAATCAACTATTTACCTGAGAATTAAATTTTTGGCGTTAAATTTGCCGTATCAATCACAATCAAAAATCATCAATCATGTTAAAACAATTTTTCATCCTATGTTCAGGAGCCGACCGTGATCTCCTGAAAGACTGCTCAGAAGGCGAACAAACCAAATATGTTGGTATTGGCGCCACAGTATTCTTTACAGCAGTAATGGCTTTTCTAGCCAGTGCTTATGCGCTTTTTACTGTTTTCGATTCTATTTATCCTGCTTTAATTTTCGGATTTGTTTGGAGTTTACTGATCTTCAATTTAGACCGATTTATCGTTTCTACTATTAAAAAAAGAGATCGTTTCTTAGACGAATTTCTGCAGGCAACTCCGCGTATTGCTTTGGCTATTATAATTGCTATTGTAATTTCGAAACCTTTGGAAATTAAAATCTTCGAAAAAGAAATCAATACCGTTTTGTTGAAAGAGAAAAACGAAATGGAATTGGCCAACAAAAAACAAATCGGAACGTATTTCAAAACAGACTTAGATAAAAATAAAGCTGAAATTACGGCATTAAAAGCAGATATTGTAAAGAAAGAAAAAGAAGTAAACGATTTGTATTCGGTTTATATTACTGAAGCAGAAGGAACTGCAGGAACTAAAAAACTAGGAAAAGGCCCAGTTTATAAAGAGAAACGCGAAAAACACGATGCTGCTCTAAAAGAATTCGAAACGCTGAAAAAGACCAACGAAGCTAAAATTGCCGAAAAAGAAAAAGCAGGCGTACAGCTTCAAGCCGATTTAGACAAAAAGGTTTCGCAAACACAGCCCATCATTGAAGGTTTCGACGGATTAATGGCGCGAATCAATGCATTGAACAAACTGCCTTGGCTGCCGTCATTTTTTATTATGCTTTTGTTTCTGGCAATTGAAACATCTCCAATTATTGCTAAATTATTAGCTCCAAAAGGAGAATTCGATTTCAAGCAAGAAGAAGCCGAAACGGCAATGAAAGCGACTTTGACGCAAAACAAATACCAGCGCGAATTATTAGTTAAAACAAGCGCCGAAATGCATGATAAAGTCTACGCTGATATTGCAGAAGATAAAGGTTTGTTTGATCTGCAGCGAAAAAATGCAAAAGAGTTGCTAGAACTGCAATCGCATAAATTTGTAGAAAAACAGAAGGCTACGCTTTAGTCTTAAAGTCGAAAGTCGAAAGTCTCAAAGTCAATTGCAGATTTAAAAAGAACAAGCCAGAAATAGAAATTCTATTTCTGGCTTTTATTATTTAGACAAAGTCAAAAACTTTAAGACTTTCGACTTTTGACTTTTGACTTTAAGACTAACCTACATGTAGCTTAATATCTCTTTTTTGTAAGCGTCATATTCTCCTTGCATGATTAAACCATTGTCAAGAAGTTTTTTGTAATTCTGTAATTTATCAAAAAGCTCTTCTTTAGATAAATCGCTTAATTTGCGTTCTCCTGTTGGTTGAGCTGGCTGAGTTGGAAGCGGTTCGTAAGTTTCTGTAACAGCAGGAGCAGCTGGTAAAATTTCAGCAAAGCTTGTTACTTCTTCTGTTTCTACTTCTTCAATTTCTTCCTCTGCTTCTTCTTCAAAAACAGGTTCAGCAGTTTCTTGAATTGGAGTTGCCGTTTGAACAGGATTTTTTAATAAATCCAATTGTTCTTTAGCGTAAGTATAAATTTTTCTAGCCTGAATTTTTGGAATATAATCAATAGAAACGGCTAAATCTGTTTTGGTGCCAAATGAAAATTCAGAACCTAAAATGTTTTCTTTTACAAAAGTACTTGCAATATCATCCCACGTATAATCTGTAAAATCCATAGAAAGGCCTAGATTTTTAGGCTTGCAGATAATGATACGTTTATTTGTTAATACAATACTATCAGGAAAAACAGTGATTGCAGGTTTTTTTTGCACTGCGATGTATCCAACTTCTTCGCCTTTCATCAATAAATCTGTGAGTTTCGAAGTGATTTTTTCAATCGCTTTTGGATCTTGTTCTTCGTTTAGAAATTTTTTAAATTGTTCTTTCATGATGCTATAAAATGCTAATTTGCAAACTGATTCGGGTTGTTAAGTTTTGATCTCACCCTGCAAATGTAATGCCTAATTTTTTAATTAGATAATTTCGTTCTGAATTTTCTTTGTCAAACTTTTGAAAACCAATTCATACGAATGATCTATCAATTCTTTGACGAATCTGTCTGGAAGATTTCCGTTTAAAGCAATCGTATTCCAATGTATTTTGCTCATATGATAACCTGGCTGAATTTCGTCATATTCGGCTCTGAGTTCTTGTGCTCGATCTGGATCGCATTTTAAATTGACAGACGGTTCGTTTTTTTCCCATTGTGATAAAGAAGATAAAGCAAACATTTTTCCGCCCACTTTAAAAACCAGCGTATCTTCATCAAAAGGAAAGTGCTCGCTTACTCCTTTTTTCGACAAACAATATTCGTAAAACGTTTCTAAATTCATAATTGCTTATTTACCAATTTCACCTAAATGTGTGTATTTAAAACCTTTTTCATATTTCAGTCCGTAACCAAAAATGCGATCCATTGCTGAATGTGAAAATAATATAATTCCAGCTAACTGAATACTCTCAATGTTTAAATAACATCCTAAAGCATAAATTAAAAGCGCAATTCCTTTATGATGAAATAAATTATAAGCAAATGCACCTGCTTTATTTCCAAAAACATAACCAATCATCGATAAATCTGGAGTCAAAATTAAAGCCAAAAACCACCACCATTCGTAGTTTAAACGGTTAAAAAGGAAAATTCCGAGAATAAATAATGCGACTTCTTCTAGTTTTAAGACTGTTTTCATTTTACTATTTTTTCCATCATCTTTTCAGGATGATTCAGTTTTGTAAATCCGAATTTTTCATATAAAAAGTGGGCATCGGTTGTGGCTAATCGCCAGATTTTAACTTCTTGCAATTGAGGTTCATTCATCATCGCTTCAATTAAAATCGATGAATAACCTTTTCCACGATGTGCTTCATCAATAAAAACATCCATTAAATAAGCAAAAACCACATAATCGGTTATAACGCGTGCAAAACCAATTTGCTTGTCATCTAAATAAATCCCAAAACAAACCGAAGCGTCAATTGTGCGTTGCACTTCTTCTATAGTTCTTCCTGCTGCCCAATAAATATCTTTCAGGAAGTTTTGTATAAACGGAACGTCGAGTTTAGTTTTGTCAGTTGAAACACTAATCATTTTAATTTTAGATTTTAGAGTTCAGATTTTAGATTTTTTTGCCACAGATTAAAAAGATTCACACAGATTTAATCATTTTAATCCTTTAATCTGTGGCAAAAAATTAATTCGTGAAAATTCGTGTAATTGCTTCGCCTGTTCGCTATCGCTCGGGTTGTGGCAAATTTTTAAATTTTATATAAAATTGGTTTTGATGGACTTGCATCATTTTCAAACGAAGCGATTTGAAGATTTAGTATATAATTTCCATCTTCAATTTCGTCTGAAACGTAAATCATTTCGGTAATTGTAGCATTAAATCTTGCGTCTGGATTTACATTATGCGTGTCTTTTACGTTCCAAAATGCTTTATGAGCTAATAATTTTCCTTCATCATGTTCTTTGTCAACACTTGGCAAATCGATCAATAAATGCTGAATTTCGCTTTCGCGGATGAAAATTGCAGCTTCTTCAGACAAATATGGTGGATTTGTATTTGAATATTTTCTCGATTTCTTTTCCTTTTGATTTGGAAGTGTTCTGACAATCAAAGCTTCATTTGTAACGCTGAACGAAGTCGAAGCGCTTAAAGCTTTTCGAACCTGTTCTTTAGTAATCACAAAATCATCCCCAATCTTTTCAGGTTCAACCGTAATCAATTTCGCCATAAAGAAAAACTGTTTCAACGATTGATTAATGCTATAAAAATCATTCGTAATATGTCCCAAACACTCCGTGTGCGTTCCATGCCCATGCGGATTGAAGAAAATATTATTGAAATTAGTAGATGATTTTCCTTCTGAAACTTTCCCAATCCAGTCGCCAAAAACTACTGGTTCAATGACTGGTTTTTCAATATACCAAGCAATCGGATTTTCATCTGTATTGGTTAAAGGAATAGAAATATCAATGGGTTTTGATAAGTCGATTTCGAAGTTGTTGATTTTTGCTAACACAAATTTGGATTTTACGCCGCAAAGACGCTAAGTCACAAAGTTTAATAAATTTGAGTCTTTGTGCCTTCGTGGCTAATTTTATTCTTCCAAATTTAAATAAAACAGATCACTTGCAATTCCATCCGTTAAAAATTTTCCTTTCAGAGTTGGTTTTAAAATGTTGTTTTCGATCGATAGCAAATTGTCGTTTAAGAACTTTTGAGATTGTTCCAGTAAATAATTTAAATATTCTGATCCGAATTCCTTTTCAATTCTCTCTAAAGAAACGCCCCAAATCGTTCGTAATCCGGTCATAACATATTCATTATAACGATCTGAAATAGTCAGGATTTCTGTTTCTATTGGAAGTTCGTCGTTTTGAATTGCTTTTAAATACAATGAATTATTCGCAATATTCCAGCCTCTTTTTTCACCATCATAACTATGTGCCGAAGGGCCAATTCCGATATATTTTTTCCCCAGCCAATAAGCCGAATTGTTTTTGGAGAAATAATTCTCTTTCCCGAAATTGGATAATTCGTAATGAATAAAACCATTTTTTTGAAGCATTTCAACCAAAATCGCAAAATGATTAGACGCCACTTCGTCTTGAGGTTCAGCCACTTTTCCGGTTTGAATTAATTTGCTCAAAGCTGTTTTTGGCTCAACCGTCAAAGCATAGCTAGAAATATGTGGAATGCCGAAATCTAAAGCAGTCTGAATATTCTGTTTCCACATTTCGTCACTCATTCCTGGAATTCCGTAAATTAAATCCAGGGAAATATTGTCAAAATATTTGGTCGCTTCTTCAAGACATTTTTTGGCTTCCGCCGAATTATGAGCGCGATTCATCATTTTCAAATCTTCTTCGTAAAAAGACTGAATTCCGATGCTTAAACGATTTATAGGACTTTTAGACAATTCTAAAATTCTTTCGGCAGATAAATCATCCGGATTGGCTTCAAGCGTAATTTCAGGATTTTCTACAACTTTATAGTTTTTATAAACTTCAGAAAGTAAAAAATTTATTTCGTCATTCGATAAAACTGAAGGAGTTCCTCCACCAAAGTAAATAGTTTCAATTTCACCATCACTTTCGGTTTTGCGCATAGCAATTTCTTTAGCCAAAGCCAAAACCATATCGTCTTTCTTTTTCATCGAAGTAGAAAAATGAAAGTCGCAGTAATGGCAAGCCTGCTTGCAGAATGGTATGTGAATATAAATGCCGCTCATTTTTAATTAGATAATTAGAGAATGTGTCAATTAGATAATTTATGGTTGTCTATAGAATTATCTAATTATCAAATTGGCACATTGACTCATTTCTTAACTCGATCCTCGTTTTGTTTCACAAAAGCATCCCAACCGGAATAGCTTTTTCCAGCCACAACTTTTCCTGAATTAAAATGATGACAAACCGCAGCTGCCAAACCGTCTGTTGAATCGAGATTTTTTGGTAATTCTTTTAGACCCAAAAGCTGTTGCAGCATTTTGGCAACTTGTTCTTTGCTGGCATTTCCGTTTCCAGTAATCGCCATTTTTATCTTTTTAGGTTCGTATTCTGTAATCGGAATTCCTCGCGAAAGTCCTGCTGCCATTGCAACACCTTGCGCGCGTCCTAGTTTCAGCATCGATTGCACGTTTTTGCCAAAGAAAGGAGCCTCAATTGCAATTTCGTCTGGACAATGCGTTTCAATTAATTCGATGGTTCGTTCAAAAATGATTCTTAGTTTTTGGTAATGATTGTCGTATTTGGACAATTGCAATTCGTTTAATTGCAGAAATTCCATTTTTTTATTGATTACTTTAATCAATCCAAAACCCATAATTGTGGTTCCAGGGTCAATACCTAATATGATGCGTTCTTGTGTCATTCTTAGTTGGTTACACAAAGTTTCGCCAAGTTAGCACAGAGATTCACAAAGTTTTTATTTTCTCCGTGCATCTTTGTGATTTCTTCGTGAATCTTTGTGAAATAGCTTTACTTTTGCGGCATGATTTCAATTCCTCACAAAGCTAAGCAATTCCTAGTTCTTCTGGCCAAACTTTTAATTGTTGGCGGCGCATTTTATTTTATTTATAATCAGCTGGCTAACAATGACAAATTGGACTGGCAGAAGTTTATTGTTTTGTTCAAGAAAAACCAATCGGTTTTAGGGATTTCGTTTATTCTGCTTTTGAGTGTTTTGAATCGTTATTTTGAGATTTTGAAATGGCAGAATCTGGCACAGGTTATTGAAAAAATATCGGTTTACGAGGCTACAAAGCAGGTTTTGGCTGCTTTAACGGCTGGGATTTTTACGCCAAACGGAGTAGGAGAGTACGCTGGAAAAGCTTTGTATTACCCAAAATCTGAAGCTAAAAGAGTTGTTTTCTTAAACTTAATCTGCAATGGAATCCAGATGATTTTAACCATCATTTTTGGGATCTTCGGATTATTGTATTTTAATGCTGAATTTAGCGTCATAACAACTAAAACAGTTCTGATTCTTTTTGGCGGATTTGCACTAATTTTAATTCTATTATTCTCCATTAAAAAGATAAAAGTAAAAGGCTATTCGATTGAGAAACTGATTCATAAAATCAATGAAATTCCGAAATCGGTTCATCAGAAAAATATTTTTTTAGGAATCTGCCGTTACTTGGTTTTCTCGCATCAATATTATTTTTTGTTTTTAGGTTTTGATGTCGATCTGCCTTATTTGACTTTAATGGCGGCAATAACATCGGTTTACTTTTTGGCTTCTTCGCTACCGACATTTCAGTTTTTGGATTTTGCGGTAAAAGGAAGTGTTGCGATATATTTCTTCGGAATTTTAGGTGTAAACGAATGGATTGTAATTTTTATCAGCACTTTAATGTGGTTTTTGAATGTCGTTTTACCAGTAGTTTTAGGAAGTTATTTTGTGTTGAATTTTAAAACTAAAACAGCAGCATGATTTTCGGATTGTTTGCCATATTAGCCATTTATATCGTTAGCATTTTTTTGCTGATTTATGGTTTTTTCAAAGTGCAACAATATCAGAAAAGAGATTTAAAGCCGAAGACTAGTTTTACGCTTATAGTTCCGTTTCGGAATGAAGAAGAAAATCTGCCAAATCTTTTAAAAAGCATTTCTAAACTTAATTATCCCAAGGATTTATTTGAAGTAATTTTGGTAGATGATAATTCAAAGGAAAAATTTCAAATCTCACATTTTACATTTTACATTTCACAAATAAATAATATTAGAATTTCCAGTTCTCCCAAAAAGGACGCCATTACAACGGCAATGCAGCATGTAAAAACTGATTGGGTTATTACAACCGATGCCGATTGTATTGTTCCTGAAAACTGGCTTTTAACGTTTGATAATTATATTCAGGAAAATAAAGTTTCGATGTTGGCAGGAGCAGTTTCGTACAAATGTGAGAGTTCTTTTTTAGATCATTTCCAGCAATTAGATTTAACAAGTCTTCAAGGCGCGACTATTGGAAGTTTTGGTTTAAAGAAAGGTTTTATGTGTAATGGAGCCAATTTTGCGTATAGAAAATCATTGTTTGAAAGCTTAAACGGCTTTGATGGAAACGACAAAATTGCCAGTGGAGATGATGTGTTTTTACTACAGAAAGCAATTGAAAAGTTCCCTGACGAAGTTCATTATTTAAAAGCCAAAGATGCAATTGTGGTTACTAAGCCAACAGAGAATTGGAAGGCTCTTTTTTATCAACGAGTGCGTTGGGCGGCTAAAACTAGTTCATATAGAAGCACTTTTGGTAAACTCTTGGGCTTGATTGTTTTCTTCGGAAATCTGAGTTTTGTTATTGGCTTTTTCTCTGTGATTTTAGGAATTTGGTCTTATGCCATTTTTGTGCTTTTTGCTTTTTTTAAGTTTGCAAGCGATTATGTTTTGCTTTTTATAACGAATCAATTTTTGACAAAAACTAGAATAAAAAGCCTTTTATTAAGCAGTTTGCTGTATCCTTTTTTTAGTTCTAAAGTCGCATTATACAGTTTGTTTGGTTCTTATGAATGGAAAGACCGCCAATTTAGAAAATAGCTACTTATATAACTACTTCTCGTCTTTTGCTTTTATGATTACAGGCAGAATAAATTGCGTTTTTACAGGAATTCCACGTTTTATAGCTGGATTTACTTTTGGGAAATCGACTAGACGCGCATGCAAAATGCTGTCTATTTTTATGGTGTCGTAAGCTACAGAATCTTTAGAAAACTGAGGTTCAAACTTCATGGTAGAATTTGGAAAAACGGTTACTTTGACTTCGATTGTATCCAACTCTGGATACATTATAGACAAAGTATCGATGTTTAGTTTTTCTTGAATAAGACCCGACATGACTTCAAAGAAACACTGCTGGCGAAGTTTTTTGTCGGCAATTTTATCACAGTTAGGAACAGAAGGATATTCGTCTACTTCTTTCCAATTGATCGATTTTAACTCTTTTTGAAGTAACTCTTTTTCAGAAGGAACCTGCTTCTCAAAATATTGACAAGAATTAAAAAGAATACATATAAAAAAAGGGAAAAACTGCCTCAAAGTTTTAAAATTGAATGAATGAACAAAAATACGGATTATTTTTTTGTGAAGCTTTTAGAAGCTTACTAAACTTCATATTTTAAAGATACATATTTTAACGTTTGTATGAAAAAAAATAAAGTAGTAATTTGTAAAAACAAATTTACAAAATGATATGGATTTACTTTTGGTATTGCTGGGACTTATATGTGTAATTGTTGGTGTTTTTGGGAGTTTTCTTCCTGTTTTGCCCGGATTATCAAGCTGTTGGGTAGGATTGTTATTGCTCTATCTGACCAAGGCGGTAGAAAACAATTATTGGGTTCTCGGGATTACTTTTCTTGTAATGCTAATTATCACAGTTTTAGACTACGTAATTCCATCAAAAGGGACTAAAAAATTTGGTGGAAGTTCTTACGGAGTCTGGGGAACTAATATTGGTTTAATTGTTGGAATTCTTGCGCCAATCCCGTTTGGAGTCATTATTGGACCGTTTGCCGGTGCATTAATTGGTGAGCTATTATACGATTCTCAAAATCACAAACGCGCTTTGAAAGCGGCTACTGGCTCTGTACTCGGATTCTTAGCTTCGAGTTTTGTTAACTTCTTTTTCTCAGTAATTTATCTAGGTATTTTTCTGACTATCCTTTGGCAAAATAGACACTTGATTTTCTAAATGGTAATTTTGACTTTAAGCTTTTTCTTATATTTTTGATTTTTTGAAAAAAACTCTTAAAATTTTGAATATAATTTTCGTATCTTATAACTACGCCAAGCTTTATATTTACTCATTTCCCTATTTTTTAGGGCTAAATGCTTGAAAATCGACTGTCTAAATTTTTAACTTAATTTTTGGAAATGTTAAAATATTTTATATTTTTATCACGATAATCGATGAAAAGCCTCACTTTATCGGTTATTTTAAATAAGTATAAATAATCATTTTTTTAAGTTATGAGTATGACCCCAAACCTACAAATTGAACTTAGACGCTTTATTTCTTCTAATGTTGTCTCCAAGTTAAACAAGTTTTATTTTGAGAATGATGCACTTTTAATCAAGGGAATAGACGTCTCGATCGGCACAATTTTAATGGGACTCTACAACAAAGCCGAAGAATCTGATTTTTACTCCGAAATTGTTTCTCTAATCCAAGAAGATTCCACTTTTTATCAAGAAGTAGATTTTAATGCAGGTAGAATTTTATCAGTCGACGACTGTTACCGTTTAGAAGGAAATGTATTGCTGAAAGAATTGTTCTCTAACAAGAAAGGGAGAATTTCAGAAATGGTTTCTAACGAAGTTGGAATAAAAAGCGAAACAGCCAGAGAAATACTTAACTTTTCAGCATTACTTGTAATGTCTTACTTAAGATACAATCTTCAATTAATAGAAAGTTTAAAACTCCTTTTAGAGGATCAAAAAAGAGATATTTTAAACAGCATTCCGCCCGGAATCAAAATCATACTAGGTTTTTCAAATTACGAAACAGTAGAAGACAAAAACCAATCTATCGGAAGATCTATTTTTACCCTTTTCGGACATAATTTCTTTAGTTTTTAAAAATAAAAAATCCCATTTTCAATAAAGAAAACAGGATTCATTTATGACTTAAATTTGAAAGACGCTTACACGTTTTTCAAATTGATAACTTCTTGATCGGTCAAAAAGCGCCAGTTTCCGCGAGGAAGATTCTTTTTGGTCAATCCAGCAAACGAAACACGGTCAATTCTTAAAACATTATATTCGAAAGATTCAAAAATAGAACGCACCACTTTTACGTTAGCAGTACGCAACTTAAGACCAACTTCACTTTTTGGTTCATTATCAATATAGCTTACTTCTTCGACAAAAACGCGGTGTCCGTCAAGAACTAAACCTTTGCTGATTTTTTCTAAATCTTCAAATTTTAAGTTTTTGTCTAAAGAAACCTGATATATTTTAGACGATTTCTGATTCGGTAATGTAAATTTACGAATCATATCGGTATCGTTAGTAAACAATAACAAACCAGTTGTATTTTTGTCCATTCTTCCGACAGCAGCAATTTTTGCATTTGTAGCACCACGAACAAGTTCTAGAACGTTACGATATTCCTGGCCTTCATCAAAGGCAGTTGTAAAGTTTTTAGGTTTATTCAATAAAATATATTCTTTCTTTTCAGGAGTTAATGTTACACCGTCAAAGTTTACAACATCATTTAGTTTTACCAAATATCCCATTTCAGTAATCACAGTACCGTTCACTTTTACGTTTCCAGACTGAATATAAATGTCGGCGTCACGACGAGAACAAACACCAGAATTAGAGATGTATTTGTTCAGACGAATTTCATCAGAAGCCTTTTGTCTCTTAGCTGGCTGATTTTGTTTTCTAAATTTTTCAGAAGCAGCTTCCTGAGCAGCTTTAACTTCAGGTTTTACTTTTTTAGGCCCTTGCGCGCGCTTAGCCATAGGAGGTTTTGGCTTGTTAGAGTTTGGTCGTGAGCTATTTGGTCTCGATCCGCCTCTTTTATTGTTGCCTTCCTTGTTGTTCATAGAATCATTAATTTGTGCAAAGATAGTTTTTTCCTGCTAATAAATCTTAAGTTCAATGTTCTTAGATTAATAGCGTTTTATTTTAAGATGTTCAGAAGCAATGTAATTGGCTTTTTTGTAATAGATTATTACGCAAAGATTCACAAAGAATTTCACGTAGTTATACAAAAATACTTTGCGAATCTCTATGGGAGAAAAAACTTAGTAATTAGAAATCAATTCGCGACCATGCCATAAGACGCTTGGATTAATCAGAACAATGCAGCAAACGCCAG
Source organism: Flavobacterium sp. PLA-DH12 (assembly GCF_059511845.1). Lineage (NCBI taxonomy): Bacteria > Pseudomonadati > Bacteroidota > Flavobacteriia > Flavobacteriales > Flavobacteriaceae > Flavobacterium > Flavobacterium sp. PLA-DH12. The sequence goes on along the minus strand of NZ_JCAMPD010000009.1, from coordinate 157,708 downwards.
ATACAATCAGGAACTTAAGAACATTATGAAGTTTTAGATATTGTTCTTTAGAATCAGATTTCCATAAATAAATTAGGAAGAAAAGCAAAACTCCAAAACAGACGTAAAAATAAATATCCATATAGCCCACGTCATAAATATTAACCAAAACATAAACAGGTAAAATGGTAGACAAAGTCAAAACTGTTATAATTTGCTTAGAAATTTTTTCTCCGTATAAAACTGGAATTGTTCTATACTCACTTACCAAATCACCTTTCAGATTTTCAAGATCTTTTATCATTTCGCGAATCAACAAAAGCAGAAACAGGAAAACTGCATGTGCCGAAATCACCACAAAATGACTCATGTGATTCTCAATTTCTTCAAACGAAATCTTATTATAGAAATAAAGTAAAATGGCAAAAAAAGGTGTCACAGCAAGCAATGCAGACATTAAATTCCCAATAATTGGATACTTTTTAATTTTATGCGAATAAAACCAAATCATAAAAATATAGCCCGAAAAGAACAAAAAAGCTCTCCACGAAACAATAAAAGCCATTAGAACAGCAAGAAAATTCAAACTGAAATAAACATTCAATTTAGTTTTCTGACTTACCAAACGATCGAGCATTGATTTATTCGGACGATTAATCAGATCTTTCTGGCTATCGTAAAAATTATTGATGATATATCCTGAAGCAATTGTAATAGCGGAAGCAAAAACAATTAAAAACAAATGAAGATCAAGTAAGATATCTAGTGCTCTAATTTCTGGGGCAAGTATAAAAATTGCCGATAAATATTGCGCTAAAACAATAATAGGAATATTATAACCTCGAACTACAGAGAACAGACTAACAATTTTCATTACTAAAAGTTTTTGTTGCCTGCTTAACATAGATGATATAGTGGGATTGATTTTTAGGGAAGTTAAAGTATATTTTTTGATTCTGAAAACTAAAGCTTGTTTTTTAACAATTCTTCAGATCCATAACCTAATTTTCGAATGCAGGCTAGAGCTTGTTTTTGTGTAATATCGATTTCTGTAATATCTTTTTTATCGACAAAAACCACCGATCCGCTCCACGGATTTGGAGCATCTGGTATAAAGACGGTGAATTTCTCATCACTGACTTGCTCTATTAAAAAAGCAAATTGCAAACCAGCATCTGTAGGGACTAAAATTACTTTTAAATCGTCTTTAGATTCTAAACCCAATATATTTTCATTCATGCTTTTCATAAATGAATAGCCAGGAACAAAACTTAAAATTCCGTCTTCTAATTTCTGAACTAATTTTTCAGCAGCTGCAGTTCTTGCCAATAATCCAGCAATAAAACAAATTAGAATTATGATTAATATTCCAACAAGTTCCTGAATTGCTAGGCCTAAAACGCTTACTTTTGGTAAAGTGCTTACAAGTGGCAGTGTAGTTTTCTGTACGAGACCATATCCTTTTTCCAAAACGATTAATAGTACAACCAGTGGTACTAAAAACAGAATTCCTCCTAAAAAAGTTGCTTTGAGAATCTTTAAAATACTTTTCATAGGCAATAATTTTTTAAGATTAAATGTTTAGGAAATGGTATTCAATAGCAATATTTTAAGAGGTTTAACTTTAAAACTGATAAACTACTTCTAATTTATAGTCTTTCAAGGACGCTTTGGCTCTTTCTAAATCTTCCGTAAAACCTAGAATATAACCTCCGCCGCCAGAACCGCAAAGTTTTAGGTAATAATCGTTTGTGTCAATTCCGTGTTGCCAGATTCCATGAAATTGTTCTGGGATCATTGGTTTAAAATGATTTAAAACAACTTTAGAAAGCTTTTTAGTATTGGTAAACAAAGATTTCATGTCGCCATGTAAAAAGTTTTCTACACAAGCATCGGTATATTTTACAAACTGGTTTTTAAGCATGGCACGGAAACCTTTATCTTTTAAGTTTTCCATAAAAATGCTAACCATTGGAGCAGTTTCGCCCACAATTCCTGAATCTAATAAAAAGACAGCACCTTTTCCGTCAAAACTCTGAGTGGGAATTCCAGTTGCCTCAATGTTATCTTTAGAGTTAATCAAGATCGGAATACTCAAATAGCTGTTTAACGGATCTAAACCAGAGCTTTTTCCGTGGAAAAAGCTTTCCATTTGAGAAAATATATTTTTTAAATGTAATAATTTTTCACGAGTCAGATTCTCTAGAACAGTAATTTTGTTGGTAGCATATTTATCATAAATAGCTGCAACAAGCGCACCGCTACTTCCAACGCCATATCCTTGCGGAATACTAGAATCGAAGTACATTCCAGTTTCAACATCATTTTTTAAAGTTTCTAAATCGAAAGTAACCAATTCTGGTTGCTGAGTATGTAGCACTTGAAGATAAGAAGCAAAACTTCTTAAGCTTCTATTTGATGAAATCGCTTCTTCTGTAGGCTCTTCAGATTTTTTTAAAGCGCCATTGTAAAAGTTATAAGGGATAGAAAGTCCTTTAGAGTCGCGGATAATTCCGTATTCTCCAAAGAGTAATATTTTTGAGTAAAATAGTGGTCCTTTCATGATTTATTTTATGTCTTTCTTTATTTTATTTGGGTTTTGTCTGGTGTCGAAAAATGTTATTATCTCTACTCTTTTTGTACTGAATTTATAATAAATTGTTGTTTGTCTTGACAATACACATTTACGATAGTTTTTATTTAATTCTGATTTAGGGAAAATTTCAGGTTCAATTTGTATTAGATAAATTACTTTGTCGAGATTTGATATAAATTTATTTTTTATTCTTTCTGACCACCGGCCTTCTAAGTATTCAAATAATTCAGATAAATTTCTTTCGGCATTTTTTGAAAAGACTATTGTTCTTTTCATTAACGAAATTTTTTCATCATTTCTTCATATTCGACAAATTCACCACGTTCAATTTGTCTTTCTCCTTCTTCAATTTCTGCTTTTTGCTCATTTGTCAAATCATCCCACCAATCTTTCTGTTCTTTTTTAAAAATTTTTCGAATAGATTTTATGATAATCGGATTTTCAGTTTCTGCTAAAAGTTTTATTAGTTCTAATTTTTCTAATTGAATGTCCATAACCAAAAATTTAACTAAAGATACGGAAAATTATAATGCAATTGCACCGCTCCCAATTTTGTCGCAAATGTACTGACCATTCTGACAAAAAACAACTAATTCATCCTGAATAAATTGAAGTACTTTTTCGCTAACGTTTTCAGGATAAAGTACATGAACATTTGCTCCAGCATCAAGCGTAAAACATACTGGAATCTTAGTTTCATTTCTGAATTTCCAGATTGCATTTATGATTTGTAATGTATTAGGTTTCATTAAAATAAAATACGGCATCGAAGTCATCATCATGGCATGCAAAGTCAAAGCTTCACTTTCTACAACTTTGATGAATTCGTCTAAGTTTCCACTTTCAAAAATGGCAATCAATTTATCTAGATTTTCGTGTGCTTGTGCAAAACGTCTTTCGGCATACGGATGATTGTGCATTAGATCGTGTCCAACGGTACTCGAAACTTGTTTCTCACCTTTATCAACTAATAAAATGGTGTCTTGATAATTCTTGAAATTCTCATGAATCGTATATGGAAATTCAACACCAAATAAATCGGTGCTTCCTTCAATATTAGCCTGATTTCCCCAAACTACTACATTTCCTTTTACGCTTCGGCAAGCACTTCCAGAACCTAAACGAGCTAGAAATGAAGCTTTTTGATAGAAATATTCGTCAGTCATTTCAGGATTCAGCTGTTTTTCCAAACTCATAAAATTCATTGCCAAAGCCGCCATTCCAGAAGCCGAAGATGCAATTCCTGAGCTGTGCGGAAAAGTATTCTGCGTATCAATTGTAAAATGATACTCTTTCAAAAACGGCAGATAAACTTCAACTCTTTCTAAAAACTTCTGAATCTTTGGTTTGAAATCTTCTTTTGGTTTTCCTTCAAAAAGTAAATCAAAAGAAAAGTTTTCTTGAGTTTCTTTTTTAGAAAAGACAAGTTTTGTTATTGTTTTGCAGTTATTTAAAGTAAAACTAACTGAAGGATTTGCCGGAATCTGGTTATCTTTTTTTCCCCAGTATTTCACCAATGCAATGTTGCTGGGAGCGCTCCATTCAAAGTTTCCGTTTTCGATTGTTGAAGTATATGGATTTGGTATAAAATCGGCTGCTGTAAACATGAAAGTATAAATTTTGGCAAAGATAACTTTTTCATTTTTCCACCATATAAGTTATATAAGAAATTATAAGCATGGTTTACTAAAAATGAACTTACATCACTTATATGGTTTAAACTTTTCTTTTGACTATTTTTGAATTCAAAATTTGATACAATGAATAAGTTCGTAAAAATCGCTATAGCTTTAGTAATTTGTTTAACAGTAGGATATTCTGCCGGAGTAGTTACAAAACCAAGCATTGAAACTTGGTATGTAATGCTGGAAAAGCCAGTTTTTAATCCGCCGAACTGGATTTTTATGCCAGTTTGGACTGTGATTTATATTTTAATGGCAATTGCAGCGGCGTTGGTTTGGGATAGAATAAAAGAAAATACAGAAGAGGTTAAAAAAGCATTGCTGTTCTTTATAATTCAATTGATTTTAAACTCAATTTGGTCTTATTTATTTTTTGGATTAAAAAATCCGATGTTGGCTTTAATCGAAATTGTTCTTTTATGGCTAATGATTTATGAAACGTATTTGAAATTCATCAAAATCAATAAAATTTCAGGTTATTTATTAATTCCATATTTGGCTTGGGTTGGATTTGCGACAGTTTTGAATGCTAGTATTTGGTGGTTGAATAAGTAAAATTTAGTTTCAAGTTTCAGGTTTTTCTTTGTTTCAAGTTAAGCTACTTCAGCTTTTTAAACTCTTCATTTTTAGTATATAGAAAGTCTATCAATTCTAAATCATTTGATTTTTCTAAAAGGGTTTTAGATTTTGAATCGGCATTACAAAAGTTTAAGAAAATTTCTTTTTCTTCGGGTTTTATTTTCAAATTCTTGATAAAAAAATCCGGAGGACAAGTAGCGATGACGAGTTTCTTAAAACGGTCATCACGAGGCTCAATTTTTTTCTTCGGTTTATCAAAAATGGGGTAACTAAAATCTAGTCCATTTTTGATCCTCCCGTCATAAACATTCAATTTTGAAGCCACTTCGTCAAATTGTTTACGATTTTTAATCTCCTTTATTTTTTCCTTATTATTGGCGATTTTTTTAATTTCAGCTTTATTAAAAACGGATCTAGAAACCGTAACATTCTCCAATTCTTCAGCTTTTGGAGTCATTTCAACAATGAGATAGTTTTTTTCTAGATCTTTCGTGGTTAGTTTCAATCTTGTAAATAAGTAATTATTGGAAAAAAACAATATACTGTCTTGTTCTTTAACTAAAATTGAAAATTCTCCAAATTCATTTGTTCTCGTGCTGGTTTTGGCTGTTTTATTAATGACTTCGACATTTTGAAGCGCATTTTCCTGAGAAACAACTTTTCCATGAAGCAATTTTTCGGTTTGTGAAATACTAAGCTGATAGGTGAATAAAGAAATTGTAGTAAGTAATTTTGCTTTCATTTACAGATTTTTAGTTTTTAATTCCAGAATTCAGTTTTTTAAACTCTTCATTCTTAGCATATAAAAAATCCATTGTATACAGTAAGTTTTTCTGTTTTAGAATAATTTCAGATTGCGGATCGGCTGTACAAAATTCTAGGAAAAGAGCTTTTTCATCAGGATTTAATTTTAAATCTTTTGTAAAAAAATCTAAGGGACAAGTTGCTTCGACGAATGTTTTGAAATCCAATTCAGAGACTTTATTTTTGGTTTTTTTATTTGGACTATCTTCGTTTTTAAACAAACTTAAAAGACCAGCTCCCATCGCGCCAAAATTCATTCCATTTGAAATGGTACCATCATAAACGCCAGTATATTTTCGCAAATCGCGAGAAGATCTCATTAATGCAATCGAATCTGAAACTTCTTGAGCAGGACCTACATGAGGAAATTTTATGTTTGTAATTAAGACTTCATCTAGTTCTTCTGGCTTCAAGATCATATTTACAACGATGTTGTTTTGATCTATGTTTTCCTGAGAAATTTTAAATCTTTTAAAGAAATAGTCTTTGGAGTAAAAGAGAAGGCTGTCTTGTGGACGGACTAAAATTGAAAACTCACCTAGTTCATTTGTTCTGGTGCTAGTTTTAGCTGTTTTGTTAATTACCTCTACTTTATTAAGCGGAATGTTTTGTGCAAGAACTTTTCCGTTTAATAGTTTTTCTGTTTGAGAAACGCTGAGCTGATAAGTGAAAATAGAAATTGTGGTAAGTAATTTTACTCTCATATAGGATTAATTAGTTGAGAGTAAAATTATTAGAATAGTCTTAATGAAAACTTACGGGATATGTAAATTCTTGTTAATAAAGCCATCACATGTTTTGAACAAATTTTTCCAGTTCTCCATTATTAAATAAAACAGGTCCGTGACCAAAACAAAGTATTTTTGGTTTTAGCGAAGCCAATTTTAGAATCGATTTTCTATTGGTTTCTTTATCAGCGGTAAATAAATGGGGAGGTTCGTGCAAGCCCACTTTTGTTGTCAATAAATTCATATTGGTCATCACATCGCCTACAATTAAAGCACCATCTTTTTCTCTGAAAAAAGAAATATGTCCGGTTGAATGTCCTGGAGTTTCGATAACTATGAATCCGCCAATCTGATCGCCTTCTTTTAAGATTTGAGAAACTGGATGTCCTTTTCCTGCCCAAAAGTTCTTCTGAAATTTTGAAATGATATGATTCGGATTTGGGTATTCTGTAATTACATTTCCGTTTTCTGCAAATGCTTTTTCAGGTTCGCTGCAAAAAAGAGGAATGTTCAAGGTTTCGCAGATTATTTTACTGCTTCCTTGATGATCGGCGTGGGCATGCGTCAAGGCGTGCTTGGCAATGGATTTGCCTTTTATCGACTTTAATATTTTATTTGAAGAAGTTCTAATTCCAGCGTCAATTAAAACATCCTCGATTAAATAACAATTGATCGCATTTCTTGGGAATAAAGGGATTTGGTAAACATCTTTGGCAATATTCTTCATCTTTTTCAAATTTTATTTTGACAAAGATTTGAATTCCGTTTCTCAACTCACTTGATAAATGTTAAGAAATGTCTTGACGGATTCTGCTCAACGATTCTGGAGTAATTCCGAGAAAGGAAGCGATATAAATTAAAGGCGTTCGCTGCATTATTTTGGCTGGAGCCGAAGTTAAAAAAGTTTGGTATTTTTCTTTGGCAGGAATCATTTGGAGTTTTAAAACACGATCGGCCATACATAGGTAGTTCTGTTCGGCAAGAATTCTTCCGACACGTTCCCAATTTGGAATTTCGTTATACAAAAACTGCATTTTTTCGAAAGTAATCGAAAGGACTTCACAATCTTCAATACACTGAATATTTTCAAAAGAAACCGATTGATTTATAAAACTGGAATACGAAGCTATAAAACCGTTATCACAGCTTAAATACGTAGTGATTTCTTTTCCGTCTTTGAGGTAATAAACTCGTGCTAATCCTTCAACAATAAAGAAAATCTTGTTGCTTATTTTTCCCATTGAAGAAAGATATTCTTTGGCTGTGAATTTTTCGTATTCAAAACAAGAAGCAATTGTTTCGATTTCATTTTCAGAAAACGAAGCGATCGATAGTATTTGTTTTTTTAATGAAGGATGCATTTATAAAATTTCGATTAATTCTGAAGCAGTATTAATAACCACTTTTGCCCCGCTAGATTTCAATTCATCTTCTGTTCTGTAACCCCAAGTTACACCAACAGGAAACATGTTAGCGTTTACAGCCGTTTTCATATCAATATCAGAATCGCCGACAAAAAGGATTTCTTCTGGTTTTAAATTCCATTTTTTACTGATTTCAATCGCTTCAAACGGATTAGGTTTTTTAAGTTCTTCTGTGCTTAAACCAATTGCAGTATCAAAATGATTTGGAAATATTTCTGTTGCTATTTTCTTCGTCAATTCATCGGCTTTGTTGGAGAAAACCGCCATTTTGATGTTTTGAGAAGTCAGTTTTTCAAGCAGTTCAACAATTCCGTCATACGGTTTTGTTTTGAGTGTACAGATTTTAGTATATTCATCAACCATACATTCAAAACAACTTTCGATTTCATCATCAGAATTGTTTGTGGCTGGCAATGCTTTGCTTACCAAATTTCGTAAACCGCTTCCGATAAAATATTGGTAAGTATCGTAATTATGTGTTGGGTAACTTAGGGCGGTAAGTACTTTATTCATCGCATCTGAAATATCGTGTAATGAATCTACTAGCGTTCCGTCTAAGTCAAAAATAATTCCTTTAAATTTCATTTTGTATTAAATATTTTGAGCCAGAATAAATCCGCTTGTCCAAGCATTCTGAAAATTAAATCCGCCTGTAATGGCGTCGATGTTTACAATTTCGCCAGCAAAATAAAGGTTTTCGTGAATTTTGCTTTCCATTGTTTTGAAGTTGATTTCCTTTAAATGGATTCCGCCAGCGGTAACGAATTCTTCTTTAAAGGTACTTTTTCCGTTAACTTTAAATTCGGCTTTTGTTAATTGTGAAGTTAGATTTTGCAATTGAATTTTCGATAAATCAGCCCATTTTGTTTCCGAATCAATTCCCGAAGCTAAAACTAAACTTTCCCACAAACGGTTTGGAAAATCAAAAGGAGATTTTTTAGAAACCGCTTTTTTAGCGTGTTCTTGTTTTAATTCTTTTAGGATCTTTTCAGCATCTTCAAAATCAACATCATTTAGCCAATTCACGAAAATGGTAAATTGATAATTTTTGTCGTGCAGAATGCGTGCGCCCCAAGCTGAAAGTTTCAAGATTGCGGGCCCGCTCATTCCCCAATGCGTGATTAACAAAGGGCCTGTCGATTCTAGTTTGGTATCTTTTACATTTACGGTAACTTGTGCAGCAACGCCTGGCAATTCTTTAATTCTGGAATCTTTAATGTTGAAAGTAAATAGGGAAGGAACGGGACTTACAACAGCATGTCCGTGCTCCTGTAACATTTCCCATATTTTAGGATTGCTTCCCGTTGCCATAACTAATTTTTCGGCAGCATAATTATCCGTTTGTGTATCAATTTTCCAATGATTTTCTTTTTTGAAAATGGATTGTACACTTTGTCCTGTCAAAACTTTTATACCTAATTTTTCGGTTGCTTTTAAGAAACAATCTATAATGGTTTGTGATGAATTCGAAACTGGAAACATTCTTCCGTCTTCTTCAATTTTTAATTCGACACCATGTTTTTCAAACCATTCAATGGTATCGCCCGAACAAAATTGATGAAAAGGCCCTCGAAGTTCTTTTTCTCCTCGCGGATAAAATTTTACTAATTCGTTTGGTTCAAAACAAGCGTGCGTCACGTTGCATCGTCCGCCACCAGAAACACGGACTTTAGAAAGAACTTCTTTTCCTCTTTCTAAAATGGCAATTTTTAGTTTCGGATTTTTCTCTGCAATATTAATTGCGGTAAAAAAACCTGCAGCGCCTCCGCCAACGATTATTATGTCGAAATTTTTGATCATATTTTTTTGTTAGCCACTCCCGATAGCTATCGGGATCACGAATTATTTATTGAACCCTGATGAACTTTGTCAAAGTTTTAAACTTTGACAAAGTTTCTCGTAGCTTATTTTTATATTTTGTCTGGATTATCAGAGATAATTCCGTTTACTTTATAGCTTTTTACTTTTTGAATGTCTTCTTCTGTGTTTACTGTCCAAGGTAAAACCAGAAATCCTTTTTCCTGCATTTGTTGCACATTTTCTTTATTCAATAAATTAAAATCAGGATTTATGGTTTTTGCTTTTATTTTTTCGGCGAAAGCCAGAGCTTTATCTAAATCTTCTTCTGTTAAGACACCTATTGGGATATTCGGATTTAGGTTTGATGTTTCTTCCAGCATATTCCATTCAAAACTTGAAATAATAAAATGCTCGTATTTCCAGTTTTTTTCTGAGATATATTTCTCAATTAATGCAACAACTTTCGGTGCAGTTCCTAAGCCTTTTAATTCGATATTGATTAAACATTTTTTGTCAACCAAATCAAAAACCTCGTTTAAAGTTGGGATTTGATGCTTTCCATCAATCAAAAATGATTTTAGCTCAGCTAAAGTGAAAGTGTTTACTTCTCCTTTTCCATTAGTTGTTCTATCGATGGTTTCGTCGTGAATTACGATTATATGTCCGTCAGCGCTTAAATGAACGTCGAGTTCTATTCCGTCTGAATTTAAGTCTAAGGCTTTTTGAAAAGCTTGTAAAGTATTTTCAGGTTCGTAGGCATCGGCGCCTCGATGTGCAATCTTTAAAACATTCATTTTATAAAGGTTCAGAGTTGCAAAGGTACAAAGGAGCAAAGGAAAAATAATAGCCGCAGATTAAAGGATTAAAATGATTTTTAAAATCTGTGCTAAATTATGTCTCTCGCAGATTTTGCAGATACGGCAGATTACTTTTTTAATTATCTGCATAATCTCCTAAATCTGCGAGAGAAAAAATATTTTTAAATCTCTTCTAATAAAACAATGTCAAAATCATTGTTGATAATCACTTTTCCATCAATCACTTCAACTACCTGATTCGAGTAAGCGTCTTTTAATTTAGTTCCGTTGGGGAAAACGTCACCAACTGGAAGTTCTTTTCTGCCTTTTGGTAAATCTACTCCCATAACTACTTTGTCTGTAAAAGCACCTTTTGTAAATATTCTCGAAAAAGTATAAGGATTGGCATTAATTAATTGGTGAACACCCGCTCCAACTGCAGGATGATTTCGTCTAAATTGTCCTAATTTCTGCCAATGCAAAAGTGTTTTCTGCGTTTCAGGATTATTCTGAATAGCATCCCAATTCATATTCGAGCGTAAAGTTGCATCGCCTTGAGTGCCTTCAACAACTAAAGATCTAGCCGATTCATCGCCATAATAAACTTGTGACATTCCCGGAGAAAGCAATAATTTATTGGCTGTTTCAATGCTTTTGGTTCGGTTAGCATCAAAAGGCTGACCGTCGTCGTGCGAAGACATATAATTAAGGACCGAATATCCTTTTAAGTCGTTGTTTAAAGCGTTCGAATATTTCGAAAATAAACCTTCATAATCATTTTGTCCGGCATTCCATTTGAATTCAAAATTGATCATGCTATTGAAACCATTCTGAAAATAATTTACTTTTCTATCTCCAAAATCATAATCTTGACCGCCACTGATTCCATAACCGTAAACTTCCGCAATGGTGAAAAAAGGGTTTTGGTCTAAAACCTGCATCGGATGATGTTTTTTCCAAGTTTCAAAAGCGTACTCACATTCTTTTTTGAAATCTGCCCAGACGTTTTCATCAGTATGTTTTACAGTATCTCCTCTGTAACCATCAATTCCGAATTCTAGAATATAATCGGTGAGCCATTTTATAATGTAATACTTTGGACTTCTTGGATAACCTGTCCTTTTAAAGAATTCGTCTAATGAAGCGATTTCTTTTTCATAACGGCCTTCTTTTTTCCATTTTTCAACTAAAAAAGGAGGGAGTTGAACTTCTTGATTGCTTTCGGTTCTTACATCTGGAAGATTGTCAACCAAAGTACACATTGTGGTATTTTCGAAAGATTTATAATCGCAAACTATGCCAGTTCTTACCCAATCTGAAGGCCAAACGGGATCTTCTGGAGTTACTGGTCCTGTATGATTAATTACGCCGTCAAGAATTATTCTGATGCCTTTTTCGTGTGCTTTTTTAACCAGTTTTGCCAAATCTTCTTTGGTACCGAAATTAGGATCTAAGGCCGTCCAGTCTCTTGCCCAATAGCCGTGAAAGCCATAACTCAATCCGGTTCCTTCGTCAACGCCATCGTGAATTTGTTCGACAATCGGCGTAAGCCATATGGCATTAATTCCTAATTTTTCAAAATATCCTGATTCAATTTTTTTTGCAATTCCGATGATGTCACCGCCTTCAAATCCGCGTAGTTTTCCGGGAGTTTTGGTTCGGTTGAAATTGACGTCGTTAGAAGTGTCTCCGTTGTAAAAACGATCTGTAAGTAAAAAATAAACATTTGCTCCTTCCCAAACGAAAGGTGTTTTTGAAGTATTATTCATTGTAACTGATTTTGAGCCAGAACAACTCATTATTAAGTATACTAAAGATAGATAAAGGAAAGTGTATTTTTTCATTATTTAAGAGTTTTTTAGATAAACATCATGTTGAAAAAAATAGCCACAGATTACACAGATTAAAATGATTTTTTTCTTTTGCCACGAATTACACGAATCTCCACGAATTAATTTATTATATTTAAATTTGTGAAAATTAGTGAAATTCGTGGCAAACAAATCTGTGCTAATCTTTATAATCTGTGGCAAAAAGATACTGCGAACTTCGCGGTTAAGCTTTATTCTAATTCTAAAACTAAAGCTGATTTTGGTTCTAAAGTAATTTCAGAGGCTAAATCGAATGTTTTTCCTGTTATAATATCTTTACCAGATTTGTAGTTTTTAATGCTTTCTTTGAAACGATTTGTTTTTACAACCTGCTCTTTTGCATTGTTATTGAAAACCACCATTACGGTTTTAGTATCAGTATATCTGAAATAAACATATGTATTGTTTTCTGGAATATAATGTGTCATTTTTCCGAAATGAACTGCTTCGTTTGTTTTTCTCCAGTTGAACAATTTTGAAGAGAAATCAAAATAGGCAGCTTGTTCGGCAGTTCTTCCTTCTTTTGTAAAAGCGTTGTTTTTATCGCCAGCCCATCCGCCTGGGAAATCTTGACGAATATCGGCATCACCACCTTTACCTTTATCACCGCCCATTCCAATTTCTGAACCGTAATAAATTTGAGGAATTCCACGAACTGTTGCTAATAAAGTCATTGCAAGTTTGTATTTTGGTAAATCATATTTGAACTTTTCATTGATACGATCTGTATCGTGATTTTCGGAAAAAACCAAAATATTATTGGTGTTTGGATATAAAAAATCCATAGCAAAATTGTTGTAGAATTTAATCAATCCGCTGTCCCAGTTTGGTTCATCTTCACTGAAAGCAGAAGTTATCTGACTTTGAAGGGTAAAATCCATTACACTTGGTAAATTCGAATTGTAGTTTTCGATAGCGCCAATTTTACTGTCTTTCTGCCAAAAAGCTAAATTCGCCTGATTGTGCATCCAGATTTCTCCCACAATATTAAAATTAGGATATTCATCTGTAATGGCTTTTGCCCAATTTGCCATAGCAGTTTTATCCGAATAATTATAAGTATCCACTCTGAATCCGTCAAGATTTGCGAATTCAATCCACCAAATGGCATTTTGAGTTAAGTATTTTGCAACAAGAGGATTTCTAAGATTCAAATCTGGCATTGAAGGAACGAACCAACCGTCAACACAAACTTCCTGATCTATTTTTGAAGCGTGAATATCTGTAATTACTTCACGACGGTGATGCGTTTGGGTGAAAGTTTCAAATTGATTGAACCATGTTTTGGTTGGAATATCTTTCATCATCCAATGGGTAATTCCCCAATGATTGGTCACATAATCCATAACCAATTTCATGTTTTTTTTGTGCATTTCTGCAGAAAGACGAGCATAATCGTCATTAGTTCCGTAACGAGGATCAATTTTGTAAACATCAGATTGTCCGTAAGTATGGTACGAATGCTGTTTGTCGTTGTCTTCGCATAAAGGCGTGCTCCAAATTGTGGTTGCACCAAGAGACGAAATATAATCTAAGTTTTTGATGATTCCTTCGATATCACCACCGTGACGTCCGCTTGGATCTTGACGGTTTCCTTTTTCAGTTAAAGAAGCATCGCTATCGTTTTTTGGATTTCCGTTTGCAAAACGATCTGGCATGATTAAGTAAATCAAATCAGATGCATCGTAACTTTTTCTTTCTGCCGAATTCGCTCTTCTTTCTTTAAGAACATATTTTTGTTTAAAGGCAATTTTATTATTGTTTTTGAAAGAGAAAACCAATTCAGAAGCTTTTACATCTTTTGTATCAATAGTTACGAAAAGGTAATTTGGATTTTCTGTTTTTTCTACATTTTTAATTGCAACATTATTAGAAACCGAAGCTTCATATTGTGCAATGTTTTTTCCGTAGAACATAATCTGCAGTTCTGAATTTTTCATTCCTGCGTACCAAAATGGTGGTTCTACTTTTTGGATTTGCGCTTTCGCGGAAACGGAAAACAACAGAACCATTAAAACTAATTTGTAGAATGTGTGGTTGAATTTTAGGTTATTCATAGTAAAGATGAATTTAAACCATATAAGAAATGTAAGAACATTTAAGGCAAAAACTGGGGAGATTTCTATTTAAATGGACTTACATTTCTTATATGATTAATTAAAATTATTTTGTTTCAATAACGCTTATCGCATAACCTCCTCCAGGAGCAGAAAACTGAGATAATTTTGATTTATTAGTTACAGCAATTTTCTTGATTGTATAAGCTTGCGGATTAGTTTTGTAATGTGCATCTTTTGCATCAGCATAAATTGTAGCTGTGTATTTTTTTCCTTTTTCAAGGAAGCTGAAATCGATGTTTGATGTACGCGACGTTTCTCCGTTTACATTTCCAACAAACCAGTTGTTTGTTCCTTTTGCTTTACGAGCAACAGTGATAAAATCTCCTGGCTCAGCTTCAATATATTTACTTTCTGACCAATCTACAGCTACATCTTTAATGAATTGAAATGCATCTGGAAAACGATTGTAGTTTTCTGGAGTATCAGCAGCCATTTGCAACGGGCTGTACATAGTAACATATAATGCCAATTGGTTACAGATTGTACTGTTTACATGAGATTTGTTCTCAGGATTCATTTTGCTGATATCCATTTCGAAGATTCCAGGAGTGTAATCCATTGGACCACCGATTAAACGTGTAAATGGCAATACCGTTACGTGATTTGGTTTAGAACCACCAAAAGCTTGGTATTCTGTTCCTCTTGCTGCTTCGTTTCCAATTAAGTTTGGATACGTTCTTGCAATTCCTGTTGGACGAACCGCTTCGTGAGCGTTTACCATAATTTTATAATCAGCTGCTTTTTCGATAGCATATTGATAGTGGTTTACAATCCATTGGCTGTAATGATTTTCACCTCTTGGCAAAATATCACCTACGTAACCGCTTTTTACAGCATCGTATCCGTTATCGTTCATGAATTTGTAAGCTGCATCCATGTGACGCTCGTAGTTACGAACAGATCCTGAAGTTTCGTGGTGCATGATGATTTTTACACCTTTAGATTTTGCGTATTCGTGAAGACCTTTCACATCAAAATCTGGGTAAGGCGTTAAGAAGTCAAAAACATAATCTTTAGAATGTCCAAACCAGTCTTCCCAGCCTTCATTCCATCCTTCAACTAAAACGGCATCAAAACCATTTGCAGCAGCGAAGTCAATGTATTTTTTTACGTTCGCATTGTTTGCTCCGTGCGTTCCGTTTGGTTTTGCTTTTGAGAAATCAGAAACTCCTAACTGAACTGTTGGAAAATCGTTTGTGTATGACCAAGAGCTTTTTCCTGTAATCATTTCCCACCAAACGCCAACATATTTTACTGGTTTAATCCAAGAAGTATTTTCAATTTTTGAAGGATCGTTTAAGTTATAAGTCATTTTTGAAGCTAAGATTTCTCTAGCATCATCGCTCACGATAATCGTTCTCCAAGGAGAGTGATTTGGCGCTTGCATGTGACCTTTATCTCCTTTTGCATCTGGCGTTAACCAAGATTCGAAAACTAAGTTTTTATCATCTAAATTCAAGTGCATACAAGAATAGTCTATCAAAGCCGCTTCGTGTAAGTTGATGTAGATTCCGTCAGCAGTTTTTAACATCAAAGAAGTTTGAACTCCTGTTGGCGAAAAAGATCTTTGCGAAACGTTTGCTGTATACGCTTTTTGAGATAAACCTCTAATTTCAGATAATTTTGATTTTGTATAATCGTATTCCTGAGTATCGTAATCTCCAGGAATCCAGAAAGCCGTATGATCTCCAGTCATCGCAAATTGAGATCTTTCTTCTTTGATTACAAAGTAAGTAAGATTCTTTTGCGCTGGAAACTCATATCTGAATCCTAAACCGTCGTCGAATAAACGGAAACGGATAATGATTTGTCTGTCTGTTCCTTTTTGATTTAAAGTCACAGCCAATTCATTATAATGATTTCTGATGTGATCTACTTCTCCCCAAACTGGTTTCCAAGTCTCATCAAAAGTTGAAGTTTTAGTATCAACAACTGTAAAGTCATTCAACAAAGATTTTTTATCATCTTTAAGTTCAAGACCAAGTTTACTGGTTTTTACAACTTCTTTGTTTTTGTATTTTAAATTGTACGTTGGAGTTCCGTCATTTTGAAGAGAAAATTCCATTACGAACTTGCCTTCGGGTGATTTTAACTGCTGCGCTTTTGCTACGGTGCTAAACGCGAACAAAATTAAACTTGCGAAAAATAAGTTTTTCATGTTTTTTTAGTTTTTTAGATGTATTGTAATTTATTTTATTTGTGCAAATTTACCAGCAACGACGGGGTTTCCGTTCACAATAATTGTTAAATCTTGATCGCCGTCTACCGTAAAAGTTGTTTCGTTATGATTTACAGTTACTTTTAAAATTTGGTTTCTGAAATTAATTTTAAAAGAGTAACCGTTCCATTCTTTTGGGATTTTTGGAGAGAAATGCAATTCGTCATTTTTAACACGCATTCCTCCAAAGCCTTCCACGATACTCATCCATGTACCGGCCATTGACGTGATATGACAGCCTTCTTCCACTTCTTTATTATAATCGTCCAAATCCAAACGAGAAGTTCTTAAATAGAAAGTATAAGCCATGTCCATTTTATCTAAAGCTGCAGCTTGAATCGAGTGCACGCAAGGCGAAAGCGAACTTTCGTGAACCGTAAATGATTCATAAAATTCGAAATTGCGTTTTAATTCTTCTTTCGAAAAATGATCTTCGAAGAAATAAAAACCTTGTAAAACGTCAGCTTGTTTAATGTATGGCGAACGTAAAACGCGATCCCAAGACCATTTTTGGTTAATTGGGCGCTGTGATTTGTCTAAATCTTTTACCGGAACTAAATCTTTGTCTAAGAAACCGTCTTGCTGTAAATAAATTCCAAGTTCTTTTGAAATTGGGAAATACATATCATCAGCCACTTTTTTCCATTCTTTGATTTCTTCAGAAGAAAGATTCACTTTTTCAAGAACGCGTTTGTGATCTGCAGGATATTCTGAAGCTACTTTTTCAATTTGTTCTGCAGCAAAATCAATACACCATTTTGCAATATAATTGGTGTAGAAATTATTGTTGATGTTGTTTTCGTATTCGTTTGGACCTGTAACTCCCAAAATCACATATTGATTTTTATCTTTTGAGAAAGAAGCTCTTTGGTGCCAGAAACGTGCAATTCCGATTAAAACTTCTAATCCTTTTTCTGGAATATAAGAGTAATCGCCCGTGTAACGGTTGTAGTTGTAAATCGCAAAAGCAATCGCACCATTTCTGTGGATCTCTTCGTGCGTGATTTCCCATTCGTTGTGGCATTCTTCACCGTTCATGGTCACCATTGGATAAAGAGCAGCACCGTTTTTGAAACCTAAATTATCTTTAGCATTTTCAATCGCTTTGTCTAATTGGTTGTAACGGTACGTCAATAAGTTTCTCGCAACTTGCTGATCTTTTGTCGCCATGTAAAACGGAATACAATACGCCTCAGTGTCCCAATAAGTTGATCCGCCGTATTTTTCTCCGGTAAAGCCTTTTGGGCCAATGTTTAATCGGCTGTCTTTTCCAGAATACGTTTGATTTAATTGGAAGATGTTGAAACGAATTCCTTGTTGTGCTTTTACATCGCCTTCAATAGTAATATCTGACATTTCCCAGATTTTTGCCCAAGCTTCAATTTGGTTTTGAAGAAGTGCGTCATATCCTAAAGCAACAGCCGATTTGATTACTTTTTCGGCTCCAGCCAAAGTATTTTCGTGATTTAAAGAAACCGTATATCCACCAATTTTTTGAATTGATGAGGTTTGCCCTTTTGCAATAATAGTTCCGTAAGTATACTGAACTTTATCTACAGTTGAATCGATTGTTGATGGCGAAACGTTGATATTTTCTCCGTTTGCCAAAATCGTATTGTGCATAAAAGTCGTAACTTTAAAATGCGTTTTAAACGTTTGAGCCGTTACAAAAGCTTCGTTTGTTCCTTTTTTAACTTCAAGTGGTTCCCAGAATTTTTCTTCCCAGTTGGCATCTTCATTGGTTACACCAGCGTCAACGTAGGGTTTGTAAACGATTTTTGCATCTTTATTTAAAGGTGTAATGTCGTATTTAATGATTCCGGCTTCGTCTAAATCTAACGAAAGAAAACGACGAACATTTACAGCGATTTCAGTTCCGTTTTTAAGAACGGCTTCAAAAGAACGATTGTACCAACCTTCTTTCATATTCAGTTCTCTGCGGAAGTTTCTAACTTCGGTACACGTATTTAAATCGAGGTTTTCTTCGTTGATTTCAATGTCAATTCCAATCCAGTTTGGAGCATTAAGTACTTTGGCAAAATATTTCGGATAACCGTTTTTCCACCAGCCCACTTTTGTTTTGTCTGGATAATAAATTCCAGCAATATAACTTCCTTGAAAAGTTTCTGCTGAATACGTTTCTTCAAAATTGGCGCGTTGTCCCATAGCGCCGTTCCCGATACTAAAAAGACTTTCAGAAGATTTTACTCTCTCCGCATCAAATCCTTCTTCTATAATTGACCAATTGTCTGGTTTTATATAATCTTGGTTCATCTCTTTTTAATTAGATAATTCGGCAATTTGATAATTAGATAATTGCCTTGGTTTTTAATAACTTTTTACATTCATTTGAGTAATTGCAGCATTAGAAAATTTGTCGGTGAGATTAATTATCTCATTGACACATTTTCTAATTAACCAATTAATTTCTCAATAAAGCTTGTTTCGATTTGGGTAAAATCTTTAAAAATGTGTTCAGCTTCATGTAAAATTGTTTCCTCACCAATTCCCACACTTACCATTTCTGCGATGTTTGCTGCCTGAATTCCGGCAACAGAATCTTCAAATACAATTGAATTTTTTGGATCAATGTTTAATAATTGAGCCGCTTTTAAGAATACTTCAGGATCTGGTTTTGCATTACTGACATCGTTTCCGTCAACAATAGCATCGAAGTAAGACAGAACCCCTGTTTTTTCTAAAATTGGTCTTGCATTTTTACTGGCAGAACCTAATGCAATTCCTTGGTTTTTATCTTTTAATAGTTTTAGAATTTTTAAAACTCCTGGAAGAACCTCACTTTCATCCATGTCAACTAAATAAGATAAATAATCTTCGTTTTTTTGAATTAACCATTTGTCTTTTTGTTCTTGAGTAGCCTGAACATTTCCTAACCCAAGTATAATGTCTAGCGAGCGAACGCGACTAACACCTTTTAGAAGTTCGTTGTCTTCATGTGTAAAATTGATATTTAACGATTTGGCAATTTTTTGCCAAGCCAAAAAGTGGTATTTAGCGGTATCAACGATCACTCCGTCAAGATCGAATATGAATGCTTTTTTGCTCATTGTATGGAAAATTCTTTATTATGATTTTTGAGTAAAGTCGTCTACATCTTTTACTTTAGAAACTAAAGCAGCAGCAATTAGAAAACTAACTCCGCTTGTAACTAAGGCATAAATTGCGTCTCCATTGTAAAGGTATTTTACAATTGGACCACCGATTAGAGCATTTACAATTTGTGGAATAACAACAAAGAAGTTGAATATTCCCATGTAAACCCCCATTTTTTTAGGTGTAATTGAACCTGCAAGAATAGCGTATGGCATTGCTAGGATACTCGCCCAAGCAACTCCTATTAAGATCATTGGCAATACTACCCAGTCTTCGTTTGGCATGAAATAAATAGATATTAAACCTATTCCTCCAATTATTAGCGAAAGGGAGTGTGTTGCTTTTCGGCCAATTTTTTTAGCGATGTACGGAAGGAAAAACAATGCAACAATAGCAGAAACTAAGTTGTAAACACCAAATAGAATTCCGACCCAGTCTCCGGCATCTTGATATTGTTGGCTAGAAGTGTCTTCTAATGGCAGACCGTAAATGTGGTGCGCAATCGCAGGAGTTGTAAAAACCCACATTCCGAATAATCCAAACCAAGAGAAAAACTGCACCCAGCTAAGTTGACGCATGGTAGTTGGCATTTTTGCAAAATCGGTAAAGATGTCTGTGATTTTTGATTTTTCTTCTGAATCAGAAATTGCGTCATTTTGCGGATCTTCAAATTTTGCCAATTCTTCTGGAGAATATTCTTTGGTTGTAAATAAAGTTACTAAGATGGAACCGATTAAAACCGCCGCACCAATGATGAATGACAAGGTTAGATTTAACGGTACACTTCCTGGAACTGTGCTATTTGGCACACCAAAATACTTGGTTAAAATGTATGGCAATGCAGAACCAATTACGGCTCCAAAACCAATTAAAGAAGTTTGAATGCTAAATCCAGCAGTACGCTGATCTGTTCTTAAATTATCTCCAACAAGCGCTCTGAATGGTTCCATAGCAATGTTGAAAGAGGCATCCATAATCATTAGCATTCCTGCTCCAACCCATAAAGCGGGTAATACAGAAATGAAAATGTTAGCTTGTGGCATTAAAATTAATCCCACAGAAGCTAGAACGGCTCCCACTAAAAAGAAAGGTTTTCGTCTGCCGAATTTTCCCCAAGTTTTGTCGCTGTAATGACCAATTATTGGCTGTACTATTAATCCCATAAGAGGAGCAATAATCCAGAACCAAGAAAGTTCATGTACGTCGGCACCAAAGATTTGAAGAATTCTGCTGGCATTTGCATTTTGAAGTGCAAACCCCATTTGGATTCCTAAGAAACCGAAACTCATATTCCAGATTTCCCAGAAACTTAATTTACGCTTTTCCATTATCGTAATTTGTAAAAAATTATACGATAAGCGCTTTGCTTATCAAAACTTACTGTTTTTTCGAAGTAAAAGTAAAAGCCTTGACGGGCGTAAAATTATAAATTATTTTTTTATATATGCTAATAAAAAAGCCATAAATATTTTTTATGGCTTTAGAAAGTATTGATTTTAAGAAAATTAGTCAGTAGATTCTCGTTCTATTAGATGGGTTTCGATAACTTCTGTGGTGTAATTTTCAGTATGTTCTTCGTCATCATCTTCTTCTGCTTCCAGTCTTTCAATAAGCATTTTGGCTGCTTTATTGCCCATTTTTTCACCGCTTTGGCTTACTGTTGTAATGGTTGGAGTAGAATATTTAGAAATAATTCCGTCAGTAAATGCAATAACAGCTAAATCTTCGGGTACTTTTAATCCCATTTTGTTTGCTGTTTTAATAATTGTAACTGCAAAAAGCTCATTTACAGCAAAAACAGCATCGAAAGCTCTGGCGTGTAGAAGCTCAGAAATAGTTATTTCGCAAGTATCTACATCTTCAATTTTTATGATTAAATCTTCATTAAATGGTAATCCGTTATCTAATAAAGCTTTTTCATAGCCATCGGTTCTCAGTTTTCCGACACTAACATAATCTACTGTAGTTACCAAGGCGATTTTTTTGCGGCCGTTATCAATTAAGCTCTGAACCGCTTCATAAGCTGCTGCTTTATCATCTATAATTACTTTATCGCAAAGAATATCATTAGTTACGCGATCAAACATAACTACAGGCATTCCTTGGTTGATTACTTCGGTTATATGATGGAAGTCACCTTTAAACTGTGTTTCTTTAGAAAGCGACATGATAAAACCATCGATGCTCCCGTTGGCTAACATTTCCATATTTAATACCTCTTTATCGAAAGAATCGTCTGACACACAGATTACTACACTGTATCCGTATTCGTTTGCAACTTGTTCTACTCCGTTGATGACAGTAGAGAAAAAATAGTGTACAATTTCTGGAATAATGATGCCTATACTCTTCGTTTTTCGGTTTTTTAAACTAAGGGCAATATTGTTGGGTTTGTAGTTGTAAAACTTTGCAAAAGCCTGCACTTTTAGGCGTGTTTCTTCTCCAATTTCGAGACTGTTTCTGAGTGATTTTGAGACAGTTGAAATCGATACGTCAAGTTCCTTTGCAATCTGTTTGAGGGTTATTTTACGTTTCATGTAGTTAATCGAAAAAAATCTAATTAATAATAAAGGTGTATAATATTTTTGGTATTTGCAATTTTAACACTGAAAGATTACAAAAAATAGAAAGTTTTCAACACTACCACGTTTTCGTAAAGCAATAAAAAGTGCCTGCTGTCGAGCATGTTAATAAATTCATAATTTTGAAATTCGAAGTAAAATTAAAAACTTAACTAACGTTCAAAAACTCAAAACTAATTTAAACAAAAAGTATGAAAACAATTTACAAAAAGTTGTTATTTTTATTCCTATTGTTGCCTTTTACAGTGTTGGCTCAGAACACTTTAAAAGGAACTGTCGTTGATAAAACAACAGGGCAGCCAATACCAGGAGTAAATGTAAATGTACAAGGTGCTCCAAACGGTGCATCAACTGGATTTGATGGAAATTACCAGCTATCAAATGTTAAAAATGGTAACAAGATTGTTGTTTCTTTTATTGGCTACAAAACAGAAACAATTGAGTACACCGGTCAAAAAACACTTAACGTTACTTTAGAAGAAGACACCAATCAGCTTAAAGAAGTTGTGGTGCAAGTTGGTTACGGTACTGTGAAGAAAAAAGACGCAACAGGATCTGTTTCTCAAATTGCTGCAAAAGACTTTAATAAAGGAATTAACGTAACTCCTGAGACATTAATCAGCGGACGTATTGCTGGTGTAAATGTTGTTGGAGGCGGTGCTCCTGGAGCAAAGGCGGATATTAGAATTCGTGGAGGATCTTCTTTAAGTGCTTCTAATGAACCATTAATTGTTATTGACGGACTTCCAATGAGTAATTCAGTTCCTGATGGTGCAACTAGTATTTTGTCTACAATTGATCCTAATGACATTGAATCTTTTACTGTTCTTAAAGATGCTTCTGCAGCTGCAATTTATGGTTCTCGTGCTGCAAATGGTGTAATTGTTATTACAACTAAAAAAGGTACAAAAAGCGGTGTAAAAGTTAACTTTAGCTCTCAGGTTGGTATTAATACTGTTGCTAATACTGTTGACGTATTAAGTGCAGATCAATATCGTGCTTTAGTAAATGAAAAAGGTACTGCGGCTCAAAAGGCTTTATTAGGTACAGCAAATACTGATTGGCAAGATGAAATTTTCCATACTGCTTTAACAACAAACAATAATATTTCTGTAAGTGGTTCTTTATTCAATAAATTACCAGCACGTTTATCTGTTGGGAATGTTGATAATCCTGGAATATTAAGAAACACTTCTTTTGAAAGAACTACGACATCGTTATCGTTGAATCCAGTTCTTTTTGACAATCACTTAAAAATTGACATTACTGGAAATTTAGCTTTTGGAAAAAATCAATTTCAAAATGAAGGAGCGGTAATTAGTAGTGCAATCATATTCGATCCAACACAGCCAGTTTATCAGGCAGGTTCTCGTTATGGAGGATACTTTGAATGGCTTGAGCCAAATGGAAATGTACCATTATTGCCAGCAAGAAACCCTGTGGCAAGATTAAATCAAGAAGACAGAAGAGCAACTTCTACAAGAAAATGGGGTAATATTAGATTAGATTATAAATTCCATTTCTTTGAAGATTTGAGAATCGTTGCAGAAGCAGGTATCGATGCATTTGATAGTGATGGTTATAATGCTATAAGTACTGAGAGTATTTTAGGATATCAGCCTACAACATTTGATAAAGGGAACTGGACTAATTTAGGAGGATATACGCATTATACAGATCACCGTCAGAACAAAAACTTAAATACTTACTTTAATTATACTAAAGATTTAGGAAAGTTTAAAATTGATGCTACTGCAGGATACAACTATCAGTTGTTCCAGCGTGAAGGATTTAATTCAGGAGATATTAAACAGCCAAATCCGCCGGCAGATGTTACTACAGATCCAGACGTTAACTTGCAATCGTATTTTGGACGTTTGAATTTAGGATACGACAGTAGATATTTATTAACTGTAAACTACAGAAGAGACGGAACTTCTCGTTTTTCTAAAGAAAACAGATGGGGTAATTTTGCGGGAGGAGCTTTTGCATGGAACGTTGCAGAAGAAGCTTTCTTAAAAGATAATGAGACTTTGTCTAGTTTGAAATTAAGAGTAGGTTATGGTACTACAGGACAACAAGATATTCCGCCTGCATACGATTACTTACGTCGTGTGACTTTAGGGACACTTAATACGCAATACGTTTTTAACGGAGTTATTTACAGAGCTGCGAGACCTGAAGGATATAATGAAGATATAAAATGGGAAGATCTTGCTGAGATGAACTTAGGAGTTGATTTTGGATTTTTTAATGAAAGATTGACTGGTTCGGTTAACTATTTTGATAAAAAATCAAGCGATTTATTAGCAAATATTCCTGTGCCAGATGGAGCAAATATTAGAAATCAAGGTTATAGTAACATTGGTAGTGTAAGAACAAAAGGGGTGGAATTCAGCCTTCAGTCTGATATTATTAAAAATGATAAATTAACATGGAATGTTGCAGTTAATGCAACTTACATTGACCAGAAAATCTCTGATTTAGGAAATACAATTCCTGGATTCCAAGGATATTTGACAGGAGATAATATTGCTGGAGGAACTGGAAACCAAATTTTAATACATTCAGAAGGATATGCGCCAAATTCATTCTTTGTATTTGAGCAATTATATGATGCAAAAAAAAGACCAATTCAAGGTGCTTATGCAGATAGAAATGGTGACGGAGTTATTACAGATGCTGACCGTTACAAATTTCACAAGCCAACAGCAGATTATACTTTTGGATTGTACTCTACTTTGAATTACAAAAATTTCGATTTTTCAATGAACTGGAGAGCTAGTTTAGGAAATTATATTTTCGATAACGTAAGCTCTGATAAAGGATATTTAGAAGCAGGATTAAGAAGACAATCTGATTTAGCTAACATAACTACAGATTACTTTAATACTGGCTTTACTACTGAAAGTAACTCTAATGGAACACAGCGTAATTATTCAAATTACTTTATAAAAGACGCTTCTTTCATTAAGTTGGATAACATTGTATTAGGATATACTTTTAATAAAACGTTATTAAAAGCAGCGTCACTAAGATTTACAGCGGGAGTTCAAAATGTTTTTGTTCTTACAAAATACAATGGCTTGGATCCTGAAAAATTCAACGGAATAGACAATAACGTTTACCCAAGAGCTAGAACATTCTTGTTTGGAGTAAATGCAAATTTCTAATAGTACATTGAAAAATAAAATTTTAAAAATCAATAAAATGAAAATATCATTTAAATATATATCTTATTTTTTCCTATTAATTTTAGGATTAAATATGACGCTTACTTCGTGTACGAACGATTTAGATGTGAAGCCAACAGATGATGATGAGTTTCTTTCGGATGACTTTTTTAAAGATCCTGCATCTTACAAGCAAGTATTGGCAAAATTATATGCAGGTTTGTATGTAGGAGGAAATGATGGTGACGGGCAACCTGATATTTCAGGTCTTGGGGGTGATTTTAGCAGTTATTTGCGTTTGCTTTTTGTTACTCAGGAGTTTCCTACTGATGAAGCTATTGTTGCTTGGTCTGATGATGGTTTGCCAGCGATAAATGGACAAAAATGGAGTCCAAGTAACCAGTTTTTATACGGGATTTTCTCAAGAGCATTTTATGAAATTAGCGTTGCTAATGAGTTCTTGAGACAAACGACAGATGAAAAATTAACTGAGCGTGGTGTTGATACAGCAACAAAAGCAGAAGTTGAGAGATTTAGAGCAGAAGTTCGTTTTTTAAGAGCATTTTCGTATTATAATTTAATGGATTTGTTCGGGAATGTGCCAATTACTACTGAAAAAGACCCTGTTGGTTTCTTCTACCCAGAACAAAAAACCAGAGCAGAAGTTTTTGCTTTTATAGAATCTGAATTGAAGGATATCGATAATACTTTATCGCCTTCTAAAGCAAATGAATATGGAAGAGTTGATAAAACTGCAGCTAAATTTTTGTTAGCACAAATTTATTTAAATGCTAAAGTTTATATTGGAACAGAAAGATATAGTGAAGCTGCTACAGTTTGTAATGAAATTATAACAGGTTCTTCGTACGCTTTTGCAAATGTACCATATAACTATTTGTTTGCTGCGGATAATGATAGAAATGGAGCTCAAAATGAAGTTATCTTCCCAGTTGTTGGAGATGGTAATGCTATTAGAGCAACAGGAGGAGGAATGAGTTTTATTCTTCACGCATCTATTGGAGGAAGCATGGTGGCAGCTGATCAAGGTATGGACGGAGGCTGGTCTGGTATTAGAACAAGACCTGAATTTGTTCGACTATTCCCTGATGTAAATGCAGCTTTGGATAAAAGAGGAACTTTTTATACCAATGGACAAACTTTAGATGTTACCGATTATGGAGTGTTTACAAATGGTTATGCAGTTACAAAATATTCAAACATAAATTCTGATGGATCTGCAGCACAAAGAAATAATATTCCTGATACAGATTTCCCTATGTTTAGATTGTCGGATGTGTATTTAATGTATGCTGAAGCAACTCTTAGAGGAGCATCTACAGGTAATATTGCATTAGCATTAGAATATGTAAATAAAATTAGATTAAGAGCTAGTGCAGGTATTATTACGACTACAGATTTAACTTTGGATTTTATTTTAGACGAGAGAGCTCGCGAATTATTTTGGGAGTGTCATAGAAGAACAGATTTGATTCGTTTTGGTAAATTCACAGGATCGTCTAAAATCTGGCAATGGAAAGGTGGCGTTAAAAATGGTAGTGGTACAGACTCATTCAGAGATTTGATGCCTATTCCGTCACGAGCTATTCAAGCTAACCCAACTTTAAAACAAAATCCAGGATACTAACTAACCTTTATAAAAAAATAGACAAAATGAAAAATATATATAAAATTTTAATCGCATTTATTGGTGTATTAGCGGTGTCATGTAATGCAGACGATGTAGAAGAAAGACCAGTAATTGCACCAGAATCAGCACCAGTTTTGCTTAGCCCTCAAAATGATTTCAACATTGTTCTTACAAAAGAAAATGAAAATGAGATTGCTACAACAGTAATTTGGGATTATGCAAAGTATGATGGTACAGCAACGGTTATCAATTATACTATCGAGATTGCAAAAGCGGGAACAAAATTTGCGACACCAGTCACTGTTACTACTACTACAGCGCGTTATAAAGCTTTAACTGTTGCAGAATTAAACTCTGCTTTGGTTAATGGAGGTTTTATTGAGAAAGAAGAAAACAATGTTGATATTCGTATCAAAGCTACAGTTGGTACTGGAGCAGAAGCGCAATATTCTAATTTCTATACTTTTAAAGCAACTCCTTATCACACACCATTAGCAACTTCTCACTGGTTAGTTGGTGCTGCTACTCCAGGAGGATGGTCTTGGGATGGTGATGCTGAAACTGAATTCCCATTAGTAGTTGGTAAAACAGATGTTTATCAAGTAACAGTTGTTCTTAAAAGCGGAGAAGCGTTTAGAGAATTCTTAGGAAATAACTTTACAAGTAATGGTAACTGGGATGCAAGCCACAACTATACTTACTACTCTGGATTAGGTTATACTATTGATGACGAATTAGTAAACGCGGGTGACGGTGACAGTAACTTTAAATATACTGGACCAACTGGACCAAGAGTTTTAACTATTGACAATGGTGCGAAAAAAATAACATTAGACTAGTTTTTAATGTGTTATACAAAAAGGGCTATCTCCAGATAGCCCTTTTTTAATCAGACTAACTAACCGCAAACCACAAGATTATGAGAAAAATTTTACTATCAATATTTTTATTGATGGTAGTAACCGTTTTTGCCCAGCCTCAAACAGTTACTTACTCAATAAATCCTTCTACTTTTGAAGATACGATGCCTATTACCATTACAATTAATGGCAATAGTGTTAATGAAACTTCATGGGGAATCAGTACCACTAATGCATTATATCTTTGGTCATGGTCTTTTGATGTAAATGATATTAATCAATCAGATAGTCCCTCTAATGGAACTTGGACTTCATCCAACGAAGCAAGTAAATTTACCTATAATGCAGGAACCGATACATATACTAAAACAATTACCCCTTCTGCTTATTTCGCAAGAAACGGAATAGGAAGAATTGGTTTTTTGGTTAAAACGAAAGACGGAACGGGCGATAAAAAGTCACAAGACATTATAGTTGAAGTAGGATCTTTTCAAGTAACATTAACTTCGCCAGCCGAAAACAGTACAACGATTATTAACTCTGGTTCAAGTTTTAATATTACGGCAACAAATACAGGTGGAGCTGGAAGCTACACTTTGAAATCTAACGGAGTAACAATCAATACAAACACAAGTACTTCAAGTTATTCTTATACACATGCTAATATTACAGGAAATCAGACTTATGAATTGATTGCAACACAAGGAACTACAGCCGTTTCAAAGAAATTTGGAGTGGTCGTAAATCCAAATACAGTTTCTGAAGCTATGCCAGCGGGTCTTGAGGATGGAATTAATTATAATGCTGCAGATCCTACAAAAGCAACTTTGGTTCTGGATGCGCCATTAAAAGACTTTGTTTATGTTGCAGGAAGTTTCAATAACTGGCAGCCAACATCTGCTTATGCCATGAAAAAAGATCCGACTACGGGTAAATTCTGGTTGGAATTAACAGGATTGGTTTCTGGTGTCAGCAATACCTATCAATATTGGGTTGTAGACACTACGCCAATTGCCAATTCGTCATCATTGGTAAAAATTGCAGATCCATATTCTACATTAGTATTGTCTCCTTATGATGATTCTTCAATTCCTGCTTCAAAATATCCAAATATGCCCGTTTATCCAGCGGGACAAAATTTTGAAGTGACAGTTTTAAAAACAGGACAGACTCCATACAATTGGCAGGTAACCAATTTTGAAAAACCTGAAAAAGAGAAACTAGTCGTTTATGAAGTTTTGGTTCGTGATTTTGATGCGTCAAGAAGTTATCAGAGTTTGATTGATAGAATAGATTATTTTAAAAATTTAAAAATAAATGCAATCGAATTAATGCCGGTAATGGAATTTGAAGGCAATGAAAGCTGGGGTTATAATACCTCATTTCATATGGCTTTGGATAAGTTTTACGGAACTTCGGATAAACTAAAAGAGTTTATTGATTTGTGTCACCAAAACGGAATTGCAGTAATTCTTGACGTTGCATTAAATCATGCCTTCGGAAGAAACCCGATGGTGAGAATGTGGATGAATGATCCAGATGGAGATGGTTTTGGATCGCCGACTGCAGAGAATCCTTATTTTAATACAGTAGCAAAACATAGTTATAGTGTAGGAGAAGATTTTAATCATCAATCACTAAAAACGCAGTATTATGTAAATCGAGTGATCAAACATTGGATTGAAGAATATAAAATTGATGGTTTCCGTTGGGACTTAACAAAAGGATTTACACAATTATGTACAGCGGGCGATAATGCTTGCACCGATGCTTACAAACAAGATCGTGTTGATATTTTGAAAAAATATGCTGATTTTTCTTGGGCAATAGATCCAACACATTATACCATTTTTGAACATTTAGGAACAGACACAGAAGAAAAAGAGTGGGCAAATTACAGAGTAACAGAAACACCAAGTAAAGGTGTTATGATGTGGGGGAAAATGACAAAAGAGTATAATCAATTGTCGATGGGATATGCTTCTGAAAGCAATATTTATAGAATGAATAGTGCAAATCGTGGTTTTGCTGCCAATCGTTTAATGGGTTATGCTGAAAGTCATGACGAAGAACGTTTGATGTATAAAAATGTACAGTATGGAGCTGTAAATGGTGCATATAATGTAAAAACATTAAATACAGCTTTATCTAGAATGTCGGCAATTGGTGCGGTTTCATTATTGGTTCCAGGACCAAAAATGATCTGGCATTTTGGGGAGCTAGGCTGGGAGAGTTCTATTTTTACTTGTAATGACAATTCAGTAAATACAGACTCAGATGCTACAGGGGGAGATTGTAAATTAGATACTAAACCACAACCTCAGTGGGTAAACAATTGGCTAGGGAATTCTAATCGTAATAAAATTTATAACGATTGGGCTAAAATGATTACACTTAAAAAAACTGAGCCAGTATTTTTAGGAACAGCAACAATGGCGAATGTTGCTTCTCTGGCAGTAAACATCAAAATTACAAACAGCAGTTTGACTTCTGCACAGCTAAAAGACGTTTTGATTTTAGCCAATTTTGATACTACGGCTCAAAACATTGCGACTGGTTTTCCGTATTCCGGAACTTGGTATAATTTAATGGATAATACTACTATTACAGTAACAGATGTAAATGCTCCTATAAATCTTCCAGCAGGAGAATATAGAATTTACGGTAACAAAGTCGCAAATTTAGCGATAGAAGATTTTGAAAAGGGGAATTCTGTTAATCTCTATCCAAATCCAGTTGCAGATTATTTTACTTTAAATGCAGGTTTTGTAAAGGTTCAAATTTATTCTGTTTCAGGCCAGCTGGTCAAAAGTTTTAATTCTAAAGGCGTTCCAGATTCTCAATTTGTCGTAAGTGAATTACAGTCTGGACTTTATATTGTAAAAGCTTCTGACGAAAACAACAAAACTCAGGTGATGAAGTTTATTAAAAGATAAACTTAAAAATAAATCTTACAGATTAAAAATTTGGTTAGGTTAGTAATGAGAAAGGGCTGTTCTGCATATTGCAGACAGCCCTTTTCGATTTTTTTAAGATAGGGTTTATTTATTTTTTCTTTTCGTATCGTTGTATTCTCCAATTAGAGAATAATATCCAAATGTTCCTAAACCCATAACAATAAGCGGTGTAAGTATAAATAGAATAATGGCGCCAAATACCAAATCATCCTGCTGGTCCGAGAGCAGTTTAGGTAAACCAAATTCAAAGACACAGAAATAAGCTGCTGCAGCGGCCAAAGCAATCCATAAAGCCCCTAAAACTTGTTTAATCGCATTCATTTTTTAAATTTTAAAGGTGAGTAGTTTTGTTTTTGTTGTCAATATAAATCATTCCAATTACAAAGCAGATCCCTGCAATAATAATAGGATACCATAATCCGTCGAGATAAAAATCGGTTTTGCCAGCTGTTTTGGCGTGAGATACAAAATAAGTAGAAATAGCAGGAAGTAACCCTCCGAAAATTCCGTTTCCAACATGATAAGGCAATGACATAGAAGTATATCTAATTTTGGTTGGAAACATTTCGACTAAGAAAGCTGCAATAGGGCCATAAACCATTGTTACAAATAGTACTTGAATAAAAACTAAAAAGGTTAATGTCCATTTATCGCTTGAATTAATTGTTACCGAAATGCTAGTTTGAGCATCTTTTTTGTGCATGTACGTTTTTTTCTCCACCACGGATGTTCCGTCTGTATATTTTTTTTGTGTAATTGTGACCGAACTTCCATCGGCCTTATTCTCCGTTTTTACCCTTGGGTTTTCTACGATTTCAGTTTTCTTATTTATATCTGTAGTGTCGTACATAGCTTTATAAATCGGTCTATAAGACAAAATAGCAATCAGCATTCCGAACATCATTATATATTTACGGCCAATCTTATCGCTCAGCCATCCAAAAACAATAAAAAACGGTGTCCCAATCAATAGAGCAATTCCTAATAGTTCATCAACTTGCGAAGAATCGACATTCATTACTGTTTTCATAAAGCTCATCGCATAAAATTGTCCCGTATACCAGACAACACCTTGTCCCATTGTGGCTCCAAACAATGCCAAAAGCACAAATTTTAAATTGTATCGGTTTCCAAAACTTTCCTTTAACGGATTTGCACTTGTTGTTCCCTCTTTTTTAGCCTTTGCAAAAACAGGAGATTCATCCATATTTTTTCTAATCAGATATGAGACTCCAACCATAGCAATTGAAACCCAAAAAGGAACACGCCATCCCCAAAGATCAAAAGCTTCAGGAGAAAGTATATTTTTGGTAGCTAGAATAACCATTAGAGAAATAAATAAACCAACAGTAGCAGTAGTCTGAATCCATGAAGTCCAATATCCTTTTTCTCCCGATGGAGCATGCTCGGCAACATACGTAGCAGCGCCGCCATATTCTCCTCCAAGAGCAAGACCTTGAAGTAAGCGTAAAATCAAAACCAATAATGGAGCTAGAAAGCCAATTGTTTCATAGCTTGGAATACAGCCTATCAAAAAGGTTGAACCACCCATTAATAATAAGGTAGCCATAAAAGTATATTTTCGACCAATAATATCTCCAAGCCTTCCAAAAAATAAAGCTCCAAATGGCCGAACTACAAATCCAGCGGCAAATGTGGCTAAAGTAGATAAAAATGCTGCGGTTGGATTGTCGCTAGGAAAAAATTTTGTTGAAATTACGACAGCCAAACTGCCAAAAATGTAAAAGTCGTACCATTCAATCATGGTGCCCATTGAAGAGGCCGAAATTACTTTCCAAATGCCTTTAGTAGAAGTTTTGCTCATAAAACTGCTTTGAGATCTTGTTAATGAATGAAAAAGAAAAATACAGTTTTACGAATATAGAAGATATTTTTTTATTCAGTCAATACTTTTTTAACAAAAACTATTAATTTGTTGACATTTTGGATTTAAGAACTAAAGTAAATTTGAAGAGGTTTTTAACCGCAAAGATTTACGCAAAGGTTCGCAAAGTTATTTTTAAACTTTGCGAACCTTGCGCTTTTTTTCTTTGTGTACTTTGCGGTTAAATAAAACAGAAAAGTATAAAAAACAAAAAACCCGAATATTTCTATTCGGGTTTTGTGGTACCTCCAGGGATCGAACCAGGGACACATGGATTTTCAGTCCATTGCTCTACCATCTGAGCTAAGGTACCGTGCTTGTTGCGGGTGCAAATATATAATCATTTTTGGTTTGTGCAAAACATTTTTTAGAAAAAATCAATTCGTATCTTCGCAAAAGCAAAAAAGGAAATATGATTTTAACGGTTGATGTCGGAAATACTAGAATTAAAGCATCTGTCTTTGAGGGAAATACTACTCTGGAGAATTTTGTTTTTGAAAAAAAAGAACTTGAAAAAAAAATTGAAAAAATTTTAGAAAAATATCCAAAATGCTCCGATTTGGTTGTTGCTTCGGTAGGAAGTATCGAAAAACAATCATTTTTGTCCTTCGAAAATAGACTCAAAGTTCATTTTTTTACCCACGAAGATATTTTTCCTTTCCATAATAAGTATGCAACTCCAAAAACTTTAGGAATAGACCGAATGATTTTGGCAGCAGGAGCAACGCTTCAATTTCCAAAACAAAACCGTTTAGTTATAGATGCTGGAACTTGCATTACCTACGATTTTATCGACGAAAAAGACAATTATTTAGGAGGAGCCATTTCTCCAGGTCTACGTTTGCGATACGAATCATTGCATAATTTTACGGCCAGACTACCGTTACTAACCTTAGAAGAGCCTGATTCTTATGTAGGAAACTCTACGGCACAAGCCATACATTCTGGTGTTGTCAACGGTTTCGTCTATGAGATTGACGGTTTTATCGATGAATATCGCAAAGAGTTTTCAAATTTTATCATAATTTTAACGGGAGGCGATGCAGATTTTTTGGCTAAACGATTAAAAAATACCATATTTGCCAATTCAAATTTCCTTTTAGAAAGTTTGAGCCAAACATATCAATATAAAATCGACAATGATTAAAAAAGTAATACT
Organism: Flavobacterium sp. PLA-DH12; assembly: GCF_059511845.1. Lineage (NCBI taxonomy): Bacteria > Pseudomonadati > Bacteroidota > Flavobacteriia > Flavobacteriales > Flavobacteriaceae > Flavobacterium > Flavobacterium sp. PLA-DH12. Next base: position 123,732 of record NZ_JCAMPD010000009.1, on the reverse strand, counting down.
AAGCGCTTGTTTGCTTATATCGTTCGTTTCATTCGCTCAACAAGGTACTGCTTCGCCTTATTCTTTTTTCGGAATAGGAGATGTGAGATTCAAGGGAACTCTTGAGAACAGATCTATGGCAGGAGTTGCAGTAGAGCAGGATACGATTCACTTAAATTTAGAAAATCCGGCAAGTTATGCCAGCTTAATTCAGACAACTTTTACAGTTGGAGGAACATTTGCTACTTCAAATTTAAAAACGGATTCTGCATCAGAAAAAGCACAGCGCTCTACTTTTGATTATTTAGCATTAGGAATCCCGATGGGGAAATTTGGTGCTTCATTCGGTTTGATACCGGTAACTTCGGTTGGGTATAAAATCCGTAACGACAATTCTGCAACAGAAGGAGCAACAAGTTCACAGCTTGATGGAAAAGGTGGTGTAAATAAGGTGTATTTTGGTTTGTCATACAAAATAATGAAAAACTGGAATATTGGAGTAGATGCACAGTATAACTTTGGAAAAATTACTACAACAAGTGTCGAAGCTATTACAGGAGTTCAAAATGGAACAGCAGAAGTAAATACTTCTGAACTTTCAGGTATGGCATTTAGTTTCGGGACTATGTACCAGAAAAAGATCTATAAAAAGATGAGCATATTCTCTAGTTTGAGTTATTCTTTTGCAAGTAATTTAAATTCAGATAATACGCGAGTTATTTCAGTTCAAGGAGATCCAGAGGCTTATGGCGTTCCTACAGAATCAACAAAGCTAAAACTTCCAAACAAATTAAGTATCGGAGTAGGAGTTGGTGAAGCTAGAAAATGGCTTGTGGGAGCAAATATGACTTTTCAAGGAGATGGGCAGCTAGAGAATTATTACAATGCCGCAAACAATGTAAGATACGAAAGCTATTCTAAATATGCTGTTGGAGGATATTACCTTCCAAACTACGCATCTTTTACTAGCTATATGAGCAGAATTACCTATAGAGCTGGTTTGAAATACGAAAAAATCGGTTTGATTGTAAATAACGAATCAATTAAAGATATCGGAATGTCATTAGGTGTAGGAGTTCCAATTCCGCAATCTTATTCAAATGTAAATTTCGGAATAGAGTTTGGTAAGCGTGGTACAACAGCTGCAGATTTAGTGCAGGAAAATTATGTGAATTTTAGCGTAAGTTTCTCTTTCAACGATAAATGGTTCGTGAAGAGCAAATACCAATAATCAAAATATATTATCTTTTAGAAGCTCATTACAATTTACTACATTTGGCAAATGAATTTACCAAAAAGATATAGTCTCATAGCTGTCACAGTTTTTGCTGTGACACTATTTTTTGGATGCGAAAGTAATTTTAAAGAAGTTCAGAAAATTAACTTCTCGGAATTTGTTCCTGCCAGCGATGCTGATACTGTAAATATTAAATATACAGATTCTGGACGCATTACAGGAGTTTTGATAAGTCCAAAAATGTTAGATTATTCAAATCTCGATTTTCCTTTTACAGAATTTCCTAAAGGAATCGATGTTACATTATATGATAAAAAGCAAAAACGTACCTTTATAAGAGGTAATTACGCGGTTTCTTATAAGAATACTGGAATTATTGATTTAATAGGAAAGGTAAAAATCACTTCAGAAGCTGGACAAGTTTTGGAAACAGAACAATTGTATTTCGATCAGAAAAACGAATGGTTTTATACGGAAAGAAAATTTAAATTGACCGATACAAAAGGAGTTTCCTATGGTCAGGGAATAGATTTTAGCAAAGATTTTAAAGTGATCAATTCGCAGCGAATAAGTGGTGAAATTGAATCGAACGAAGAATTATAATATTATGGGTTATTTAAAATATACACAATACGTTTACATCCTTTTTGCAGTTTTCTTTACTTATGATGGTATTGTAAAACTAAATGAGGGTGATGAGAGCTATCCTTTCTATTTTGTGATTGCAGGGATGGCTATTTTTATGTTTTTCTTCAGAAGAAGATTTCTTAACAGGCACAACGACCGAAACAAAAAACAATAAAAAATGGAAATTAGTATTATAATAATATGTTTAATACTAGCTGCCTTTTTTTCTGGGATGGAAATTGCTTTTACATCCGCCAACAAAATTTATCTTGAAATCGAAAAGAAACAAGATGATTTCCTGTCTCGAATCTTAACTAAGCTAACCGAAAATCCATCCAAATTTATTGCTGCCATGCTTATTGGCAACAATGTGGCTTTGGTGATTTACGGCTTTTTTATGGGCGATCTTATTTTAAGCTGGATGGCTTATTTTGGATTGGTTTTTTCTGATTGGTGGAATATACTTATTCAGACACTTCTTGCCACATTTGTGGTTTTGCTTACTTCGGAGTTTTTTCCTAAGGTGTTTTTTCAAATTTATGCCAATTCTTTAATTAAAATTCTGGCGCTTCCAGCTTATCTGTTCTATCGATTATTCTATTATATCTCTACTTTCTTCATTTGGATTGCAGATTTTGTGTTAAGTAAATTCTTTAAAACAGAAGGAAATCAAATCCATTTGTTTAGCCGTATAGAGTTAGGGAATTATATAACAGAACAAATGAGTACTGTTGAAGAAGATGAAGAGGTTGATTCTGAAATTCAGATTTTTCAGAATGCATTAGAATTCTCGGGTGTAAAGGCGCGTGACATTATGACGCCTCGCACAGAAATTGTGGATATTGATCTTTTTGATACTGTTGATGATCTTAGAGCTTTGTTTATTGAAACAGGATATTCAAAGATTATTATAAGTCAGAATTCACTAGACGATATTGTTGGATATGTTCATTCGTTTGATTTGTTTAAAAAACCAGCGACTATAAAATCGGTTTTAATGACCGTTGAATTTGTGCCGGAAACAATTCTAATTAAAGATGTTTTGAATCTATTGATCAAAAAACGAAAAAACATTGCAGTTGTTTTAGATGAATATGGAGGAACTTCTGGAATTATTACAATTGAAGATATTGTCGAGGAGCTTTTTGGAGAAATTGAAGATGAGCACGATTTGGATGAAGAATTAATAGAAGAAGAATTAGGAGAAGGGAAGTATTTGTTTTCTACCAGATTAGATGTTGAGTATTTGAATGAAACTTATAAATTAATGATTCCAGAAGAAGATTCGTATGGCACATTAGGAGGTTTTATTGTAAATCATACTAAAGAAATCCCACAAAAAGGAGACAAAATTGTAATAGATAAGTTTCATTTTTCTATTGAAGAGGCTTCAAATAAGAAAATAGAACTAGTCAAATTGACAATTAAAGAGTGATTTTTTAAATTAATGAAAAAAAATGTTGAAAATAAAACGCTAGTTGTATTGTTATTAACTAGATAATTGTATTTTCGCAAACTGAATATAAAATTAACGATAATAAAATGGCAGTTTTAGCAAAAATTAGACAGCGTTCCGCTTTATTGATAGGAGTTATTGCACTTGCATTATTTGCATTTATAATACAAGATCTATTTACAAGAGGAACATTCGGTCAAAGTTCAAAAGATGTAGGAAGCATCGATGGAAAAGATATTTCATTTGAAGACTTTAGAATTAAAGTTAGTAATGTTGAAAAAAGTGGACAAGGAATAACTTCCACTGAAGCTGCAAACAGAGTTTGGGATCAAGAAGTTTCAATCGCTTTATTATCATCACAGTTTGATAAATTAGGATTGAGAGTTGGTGAAAAACACATTTTAGAGGTTTTAAAATCAGATCCAAATATTGGTAAAAACCCAATGTTCTTAAACGCAGCAGGAATGTTTGATGTTGTTAAGTTCAAAGATTATTTTAAATCAAACCCAGAAGCGGCACAATACATCTCTCAAAAAGAGAAAGATGCTGAATTGAATGCAAAATTTCAAATCTATAATACTTTAATTAAATCAGGTCTTTACACAACTGCTAGTGAAGGAAAATTAAAGTATGAAATGGAAGCTAATAAAGTAAGCTTTGCTTTTGCAGCAGCTCCTTATTCTTCTATTAAAGATAGTGAAGTAAAAATTTCTGATGATGAGATCGTAGCTTACATGAAGAAAAACGAGAAAAAATTCAAAGCAGATGCAACTCGCGAAATTCAATACGTTTTAGTTGAAGATAAAGCATCTAAAGAAGATGAGGCTGAAATTAAAGCTAAATTAACTGCGCTATTATCAGGAAGTGTTGTTTACAATGCAAAAACTGGTAAAAACGACACATTGCCAGGATTTAAAAATGCTACAAACATTGCTGAATTTGTAAACGCAAATTCTGATGTTCCTTACGATTCTACTTATGTTCCTAAAAATGCATTGCCAGCTGTTGATGCAGACAAATTATTCAGCTTGCCAGCCGGAGCAATCTACGGACCATACGTTTACGGAAGATACTATGCAATTTCTAAATCTCAAGGATTTAAAGCTGGAGTTAATGCAAAAGCTAGTCATATCTTAATTGGTTACGAAGGGTCTCAAACCCCAAACCAAAAAGAAAAAAGAACTAAAGAAGAAGCTAAAGCTAAAGCTGAAGAAATTTTAGCACAAGTTCAAGCTAATCCAGATAGTTTTATGATGTTGGCTTTTACAAGTTCTGATGATTCATCTGCACAGCAAGGTGGTGACTTGGGATATTTTGGGCCAAACCAAATGGTAAAGCCTTTCAACGATTTTGTATTCAGTAACGGAATTGGTAAAGTTGGTTTAGTAGAAACTCCTTTCGGATTTCACGTAATCAAAATTACAGACAAACAAGACGGAATTCGTTTAGCTACAATTGCTCAAAAAATTGAGCCATCTGAAGCTACTTCTGATAAAGTATTTACATTGGCAACTAAATTTGAAATGGATGCTGCTGATAAAGACTTCAATGCTGCAGCAAAAGAATTAGGATTAAAAGTTGCCCCAGCTGTTAATGCAAAAGCTATGGATGAAGCGTTTGGACCATTAGGAAACCAACGTAACATTGTAAGATGGGCTTTTGATAAGGAAACAAGTAAAGGTGACGTAAAACGTTTCGAAATTGCAAACATCGGACACGTTATCGCACAATATAAAGGTGAAAACAAGTCAGGTTTAGTTTCTGTTGATATGGCAAGACCTTATGTAGAGCCAATCTTGAAAAACAAGAAAAAAGCAGAATTGTTAAAAGCAAAAATGCAAGGTTCAAGCCTTGAAGCTATTGCTAAAGCTGCAGGAGTTGCGGTTCAACAAGCTGCAGATGTAACTCTTGATAATCCAGTTTTACCTGGTGGAGTTGGACAAGAGCCAAGAGTAGTAGGTAATGCATTTGCATTAGCAGCAAACAAAATCTCTGCTCCAATTGAAGGAAATACTGGTGTTTATGTAGTTAAAAACATTAAGACAGTAAAAGCTCCAGCAATTGCTAATCACGCAGCTTACGTAGAGAAAGTAAAAGCTCAAAGCGCATCTGATGCAAACAGAGTATTGCCAGCGTTAAAAAACAATGCTAAAATTGAAGATAACAGATTACAATTTAATTACTAATTAAAAGTAATTTATCATAAAAAGAAACCCGAAACATATGAATGTTTCGGGTTTCTTTTTTTTTTATGAAATTAGGAAAATCTACTTTGTGTTAATTTTCTTAAAGTATATAGGGATTATCGAAATTTAATTTAAAAAACTTGTGATTTTCAAATTATTACAGTTAATTTGCTCGATTTTTACTTTAACATATTTTTAGCTTTTGCGAGGAAATAGAGTAAAGAAGAATAATGAGCTAATAAACAAATCGCCTATTTAATGTTTTTTACTTTTAAAATTTTTAAAAAGAAGCCGAGAGTATATACCAAAATAGAGAGCCACATCTATGGTATTATTACAGAGCTTTTAAAAGTGAGCAGCACCGACATCAATGTTGATGAATTGGGTGGAAAATATTATTTGAGTAATGAAGAGCAACATTTTAAAGTAACTATTTTAAGCAATGACTATGTGATTAGATTGACAAATACACATGATTCTGTTGCTGAAAAATATGATAAAGTTTTTGTCGAAGATGTTTTAAGAGCTGTAAAAGAAGAGAAACACCGTAGAATGGAAGTGGTTTACGATTCGATTACCAATAGCATCGAAAAAATGGCAGAACGCTTGCACAATAGGCTTATAGAGTCAAATGAACAAGACAAATCGGTTCGTCGTTTGGAGACAAAAGAAGTTAAAAACAATAAAAAAGCAAACTAATAGCTTCTTTGAAATGAATTATAATATCATTTCGTCATAAGTTAAAATTGTCTCGTAGCCTTTATTGGAGAAATATTCTTTCGGATTTTCTTTAGAAACTACCAGAATAAAGTCGCCTCCCCAAGCTCCCAAACTTTTTATTACACCATTAAAATCAGGAAAAACAGCCTCTTTTATGGTCTGCATTTCTAACACTTTACTTAAATGAATTTCGTGTTTCTGAATCGCCGACGCAAATTCTTTTAATGTTTTGGCGTGAAGAATTTCATTTGTGATTTTATTGTTTTCTGCAACATTAGCGGCTAAATGATTGCCTTTGTGGTTGTTGTAGGAGAATATGGCAGATTTGCTGTTTTGTTTTTTATTTAAATACACAAAATAAAGGTGTTGTGTAAAATCTGGATTAAATTCAACTTGCTTTACGTAATTATCTTTTATGCGGTATAAAATAGGCGTGTTGTTTTGTGCGCATGCAATATCGTAACCACTTCCGCCGAAACTGTTTTTTAGTAGTGTGAAAGCATTAATTTCAGTCCACTGTGCAATATTATTGATAAGAGTCGAAGAAGTTCCTAGTCCCCAATTTTTTGGAAAACTCAAATGTGTGCTTACTTTATATCCGTTAGCATTATCGATAAATTTTGGATTTAAAATATACGCTTCGTGTAAAATGTTGACTAAAGTTGATTTTACAGTGTCAATGTGAGAGTCTGAACCTTTTACAACTTCGTCAAATGAAATAGTTTCTTCAAACCACAAGTGTTTATCGTAATCGTAGCTTTTCCATTCAATTTGTTTGTCTTCTGAGTCTTCAATTACTAAATCTTGACCAAATTTTGTTGGTAGCGCAAATGCATCTGCTCCATCCAAAACTAGATATTCTCCAGCAATAAAAAGTTTTCCGTTACTGTAAAAGGTATTCTTCATGCTTTATTTTTTAGCCCCGCTATCCGTTTCAATCTTTTGCTTTTTTAAAGAAAAAAAGCAAAAGATTGAAACGGATAGCGGGATTAGCTTCTAATTATTTTCTTAAATTCTCAATAAATTCTACCACAGCACTGTGAGAAACGGCTGTTTTTTTGAAGTGCGCTTTAATTAAATTACGTTCTTCATCGGTAGCTTCAAATTGATTGATAATATTGTTAAGGTGCATTTTCATGTGTCCTTCCTGAATTCCTGTTGTGGTTAACGAACGCAATGCGGCGAAATTTTGCGCTAAACCAGCGACAGCAACAATTTCCATTAATTCTGGAGCAGATGGTTTTTCTAAAATTTCCAAACACAGTTTTACTAAAGGATGCAAAGAGGTTAAACCGCCAACGGTACCAACTGCAAGCGGAATTTCAAGCCAAAAAGTGAAAATTCCATCTTCTATTTTCGCATGCGATAAACTTGCGTACTGGCCATTTTTGGCAGCATAAGCATGTACACCAGCTTCTACAGCTCTAAAATCATTTCCGGTCGCGAGAATGACAGCATCTACGCCATTCATGATACCTTTGTTATGTGTAACCGCTCTAAAAGGTTCTATTTCCGCAATTTGAACTGCTTGAACAAAACGTTCTGCAAATTCTTGCGGATTGGTTATGTGTTTTTCTGCTAAATCTTCAATTGGGCAAGAAACTTCAGCTCTAACAAGACAATGCGGAACATAGTTAGAAAGAATGCTCATGATAACTTCGAGCTTTTCGTTATTTTGACATAAGTCAGAATTTTGAGCTTCTTCTTTTAAAGTTGTAGCAAATTGCTCCAGACAAGAATTGATGAAATTAGCACCCATACTATCTTTGGTTTCAAAAGTAGCATGAAGCTGATAGTAGTTTTCTAGTAAACTTCTTTTGTCTTTTAGTTTGATGTCTAAAATTCCTCCACCACGTTGTTGCATATTTTTGGTAATGCTTTGCGTTTCTGAGAAGAATTTTGGTTTTATCTGGTCAAAAAAGTTATTTAATTTTTCGGCATCTCCGTTGTAAGTAAAATGAACCTGTCCGATTTTTTCAGTATCAATAATTGTAGCTTTAAAACCACCTCTTGTTGACCAGTATTTTGCTGCTTTTGAAGCTGCTGCCACTACAGAACTTTCTTCAATTGCCATCGGAATGGTTTTGTATTTTCCGTTGATCAAAAAGTTAGGTGCAACTCCAAGTGGGATATAAAGGTTTGTAATGGTGTTTTCTATAAATTCATCATGAAGCTGCTGAAGCTTTTCGTCTGAATTCCAGTAATTTCTTATAATATTTTGCGCCTCTTCTGAATTTGAAAAATATTCATTTGCAATCCAATTAATTTTTTCTTTTTTGGATAATTTAGAAAATCCGGCAACAGCGTTGTTCATTCTCAATGTATTAAATAATAATGTTGCGGCAAAGATACTATTTTAAGAGTTTTGATTGCAATCTATTTCAGACATGAAAGTACGCAATCGTTATTTTTTTTAACATTTAACACTTAAAATGTGTATTATGTTTATTTTTTTTACTAAAATTGGGCTCTTTTTATATTTAAAATAATTCTAATGAATACAAGCAAATTTACTGCAGTACTTTTATTCTTAACTGCGGTTGTTTTTGGACAGCAGAAAATAACTGTCGAAAATGTTTTTAGCGGTACTTTCCGGGCAAAAGGAATGGATGAATTACAATCGCTGAAAAATACAAATCAATATACTGTTTTAAATGTTGATCAGGCGAGCAGAAGTATGCAGATTGATTTATACGACTTTGCTACCCTGAAAAAAGTATCAAATCTTATCGATACTAAAAACTTCAAAGAACTTGCAGACGGAATTGATAGCTACACTTTTGATGCCTCTGAAAAAAAGATCTTAATTGCTTGTAATTCTTCTAAAATCTTCCGTCACTCTTTTACTGCAGATTATTTCCTTTATGATATCGCAGCAAAATCTCTGACTAAACTTGTTGATTTTCAAATTCAAGAACCAACATTTTCACCTGACGGAACAAAAATCGCTTACGCAAAAGAAAATAACTTATATGTGTACGACGTAGCATCAAAAAAATCTACGGCTATTACAACAGACGGGAAGAAAAATGCTGTTATAAATGGTATTACTGACTGGGTTTATGAAGAGGAGTTTGCATTTGTTCGTGCTTTCGACTGGAGTAAAGACAGTAAAAAAGTAGCTTACATCCGTTTTGACGAAAGCCAGGTTCCTGAGTTTTCAATGTCAATCTTCCATAAAGATCTATATCCTAAAATTGAGACTTTTAAATATCCTAAAGCTGGAGAAAAAAATTCTGAAGTATCATTGCATATCTATGATGTAGCTGCGGGAGCAACAAAAAAAGTAGATTTAGGAAAATATAATGATTTCTATATTGCAAGAATGCAATGGACAAATGATGCAAATGTGCTTTCGGCACAGGTTTTAAACCGTCACCAAGATAATTTAGATCTATTGTTTATTGATGGAAATACAGCAACTGCAAAAGTAGTTTTAAATGAAAAAGATAAAGCGTATGTAGATATCAATGATAATTTGACGTTCTTAAAAGACAACAGTTTTATCTGGACAAGCGAAAAAGACGGGTTTAATCATATTTATGTATATGATAAAAACGGAAAACTTAAAAATCAAGTTACAAAAGGAAACTGGGAAGTGGTTTCATACTACGGTTTCGACGAAAAAACAAAAACTATTTTCTATCAGTCTACAGAAAATGGTTCTATCAATAGAGATCTTTACAGAATTGGTTTAGACGGAAAAAATAAAGTGCGTTTGTCTTCAAAAACAGGAACAAGTGCAGCTACTTTCAGTCCAAACTTCCAATACTTTATTACAACTTTCTCAAGTAATACACAGCCTACAACTTATACTTTAAACGAGGCTAAAACAGGAAAAGAAATTCAGGTTATCGAAAACAATCAGGCTCTTGCAGATAAATTGAAAGCGTATAACCTTCCTTCAAAAGAATACTTTGTTTTAAAAACAGCAAAAGGAAACGAATTAAATGCATGGATTTTAAAACCAAAAGATTTTGATCCTTCAAAAAAATATCCTGTTTTCATGTTCCAATATTCAGGGCCAGGATCTCAGCAGGTGGCAAATCAGTGGAATAATTCTAATGATTACTGGTTCCTTTCTTTAACACAACAAGGTTATATCGTAGCTTGTGTTGACGGACGAGGGACTGGTTTTAAAGGAGCTGATTTCAAAAAAGTGACTCAAAAAGAATTAGGAAAATACGAAGTTGAAGATCAAATCGATGCTGCAAAAGTAATTGGTGCTTATCCTTATGTTGATGCTTCAAGAATTGGAATCTTCGGATGGAGCTACGGTGGATTTATGGCTTCTAACTGTATTTTCCAAGGAAATGATGTGTTTAAAATGGCAATTGCTGTTGCGCCAGTTACAAACTGGAGATTTTATGACAGTGTTTATACAGAAAGATATATGCAGACTCCGCAAGAAAATGCAAGCGGATATGATCAAAACTCTCCAATCAATCACGTCGATAAATTAAAAGGGAAGTTTTTGTTGATTCACGGTTCTGGAGATGACAATGTTCATGTTCAAAACACAATGCAAATGATGGAAGCTTTAATTCAGGCAAATAAACAATTTGATTCTCAAATTTATCCAGATAAAGATCATGGTATTTATGGCGGGAAAACAAGAGTTCAGCTTTATACTAAAATGACCAACTTTATCAAAGAAAATTTATAATCTAAAAATAATTTAACCTAATTAAATAAACGAATAATATGGGAGAAAATCAAGTGAAAACTGCGCATCCAAAAGGACTTTGGGTATTGTTTGGAACTGAGATGTGGGAGCGGTTCAATTTTTATGGAATGCGAGCTTTATTGACTTTATTTCTTGTGAATTCATTATTGATGAAAGAAGAGGAGGCGTCATTAATTTATGGAGGTTTTCTTGGACTTTGTTATTTGACCCCAATGTTAGGTGGTTTTGTTGCTGACCGATATTTAGGAAACAGAAATTGTATCTTATTAGGAGGATTATTGATGGCAATAGGACAATTGCTTTTGTTTACGAGCGGGAGCGTTTTTGGATCTAATTTAGGTTTAGCAAAAATCATTATGTACTCTGCATTAGGAGTAATTGTTTTTGGTAATGGATTCTTCAAGCCAAACATTTCTAGTATGGTTGGAAGTTTATATCCAAAACAAGAAAAAACCAAATTAGATAGTGCTTTTACTATTTTCTATATGGGAATTAACATCGGAGCATTTTTAGGCCAGTCTATCTGTCCTTTGTTAGGAGATGTTAAAGATGCAGGAGGAATTAGAGATATTCATGCTTTTAGATGGGGATTCTTGGCAGCTTCTGTTGCAATGTTATTAGGAACAGTTCTTTTCTATTTCCTGAAAAATAAATATGTAGTTTCTCCGGAAGGAAAACCATTAGGAGGACTTCCTTCTAAAAATGATGCTTCAGATTTTGAAGAAGGAGAAGCGCAAAAAGCAAACTTTTCTAATAAGGCTTTGGCAGTTGCAGGAATTGCGTTTATCGCTTTAGGATTCTTTTTTCATTATGTTGTAGGTCAGAACTTAATTTATACTTTAATTTATTCAAGTGGTTTAGCTTTGGCGGGATTAATTATATCTGATACTTCTTTAACTAAAGTTGAAAGAGATAGAATTATTGTAATCTACATCGTGTCGTTCTTTATCATCTTCTTCTGGGCGGCGTTTGAACAAGCAGGTTCATCTTTAACTTTTATTGCAGATAACCAAACAGACAGGCATTTCTTTGGTTGGGCAATGCCTCCATCGATGGTTCAGATTTTTAACGGAATGTTTGTTGTGGTTTTAGCAGTTCCTTTTAGTATTCTTTGGGATACTTTAAGAGCTAAAGGAAGAGAGCCGATCTCTCCGGTAAAATTAGCAGCTGGTCTAGTCATAATTTCTGTGAGTTTCTTTATGATCGCTACTCAGGTTTCTTATATCGGAACTTCTGGTTTATTGCTAGTTAAATGGTTAATCTTATTATATTTCTTAAATACATGTGCTGAATTGTGTTTATCTCCAATTGGTTTGTCTTTGGTTGGTAAATTATCTCCAAAACGTTTTGCATCATTATTATACGGAGTATTCTTTTTATCTAATGCATCAGGATATGCCTTAGGAGGAACTTTGGGTTCTATCTTGCCTGCAACTGGTGATAAATTTGCAAAAGCAAAAGAATTAGGAATCGATCTTCAAGCGGTTTTAGATAAAAAAGTAACGTTATCGGCAGAGCAATTATCTTTATTGGATCACCATCAAATTAGTGCGCAAAATCCAATTTTTGCAGGATTTGAAATCCATAATTTATATGAATTCTTTATGGTATTTGTTGTGCTTACAGGTATTGCTGCAATCTTATTATTTGCTTTAACACCACTATTGAAAAAATTAATGCACGGTGTTAGATAAAAAAATGGAAAACAATATTACTTTAGAAGAAATTCAAAATTTTAAAGGCAAGTACCCAAAGCAATTGTGGTACTTGTTTTTGGTTGAAATGTGGGAGCGTTTTTGTTTCTACGGAATGCGTGGGGTTTTAGCTTTCTTTATGGTGGACCAATTAGGTCTAGTGGAAGGAAAAGCAAATTTGCAATATGGAGCAATTCAGGCCTTTGTATATGCATTTACTTTTATTGGTGGAATTTTTGCTGATAAAATTTTAGGATTTAAGAAATCGCTTCTTTTTGGAGGAATTGTCATGATTCTTGGGAACTTGCTTATTGCAGCTTCTCCGCATGATTTCTTTTACTACGGAATAACACTTTCTATTATTGGAACAGGTTTTTTTAAACCAAACGTTTCTTCAATGGTAGGAGAGTTGTATCATGAAAACGACGGTCGTCGTGATGCTGGTTACGGATTGTTTTATGCGGGAATTAATATAGGTGGAATGCTTGGTGGAGCAATTCCTATTTATTTAGGAAAGAACTATTCTTGGAGTCTTTGCTTTCTTTCTGCGGCAATTGTTATGGTAATTGGAGTTATTACTTTTCTTTTAACGAAAAAACATTTAGCGCCAATTGGAAATTCTCCATTAGAAAATCAAGCGCCTAAAAAACGTAATCTTTACGAAATTGCGGTATATGTTGGTTCTTTTGTTGTAATACCATTAGTTTATATAATGGTTATCAATTCTGATTTTACAGAGTACTTTATGTATACTATGGGAATAGTAGCATTAGGGTACTTTGCATATGAATTGATAATGCTAAAAGATGGAAAACAGCAGCGAAAACTTTTGGCTGCATTTGTGTTTATTTTTGGATACTTTATGTTTATGGCAATTTCGGAACAATCTGGAGGTTCATTGTCATTGTTTGCAAAAGATAATTTATCTAACAAGTTATTGTTTTTTAATATTGATCCAAACGTAGTAAATAATAGTATCAATTCATTGTATGTTGTTATTTTTAGTCCGTTGGTAGGATTGTTATGGATATTTATGGCTAAACGAAAAATTGAGCCTAATACTGTTATTAAGTTCGGTTTGTCATTTGTTTTGCTTGCAGCAGGTTTCTTCATTTTTTACTCTGCTAGATTTTTTGTTGATGCAGACGGATTAAGTTCTCTAGATGTTTTTGCTTTAGGATATCTTGTATATACGCTTGGAGAGTTGTGTATTGGTCCAATCGGAATGTCGGTAATTACAAAATTATCGCCTAAAAGATTATTTGGAATGATGATGGGATTATGGTTCCTATCAAGTGCATTTGGTCAGTTTGCTGCTGGGAAATTAGGAGCTGAAATATCTGATGCCAATACTGGAACTACATTAATGTCTAAACTTATTGCTTATACAGACGGATATTATCAATTAGCACTATATTCTTTAATTGCTGGAGTTGTTTTAATTGTTTTTACCCCGTTAATTAGAAAATTAATGCAAGAAGTTAAATAATTATGTTGTAATAACTTTTTGCATAAATTTGTGAAAAATTTCCCATTATGAAAAAAATAGTACTTATTGCTTTGTTTTTAATTGGTGCTGCTAATCTACAGGCACAAGAATTAAAATGGTATACAGATGTTAGAGAAGCAATTACTGTTAGTAATAAAGAGCAGAAGCCTATGCTGATGTTTTTTACAGGCAGTGATTGGTGCGGATGGTGTATTCGTTTACAAAATGAAGTTTTAAAGACTGCTGAGTTTAAAAAATGGGCAACAGACAATGTGGTTTTAGTTGAGTTAGATTATCCTAGATCCGTTCCTCAGACACCAGAGCTAAAAAGTCAGAATAACGAATTGCAACAAGCTTTTGGAATTCAAGGTTTTCCGACGGTTTTCTTTACTAGTGCAGAAACAAAAGATGGTAGGGTAAACTTTAAAGGTCTTGGTAAAACAGGATATGTTGCCGGCGGGCCGTCAGCTTGGTTAACTGTTGCGGAAGAAATAGTGCATCCGAAGAAATTGTAGTTTTTAATTAAAAGATAATGAAAAGGTCTCTTGCTTTGCAAGAGACCTTTTTTTTGTTTAGTAGGAAAAGCTCTTTAGAAAACTCTAGTAAATTGAGCATTATTTATTTTATTATATCTAAAAAAACATATAATGTATTTTTTGTGCTAATATAATTTGGATAACTAAAATATAATGTTAATTTCGTCTTGCTAATCTAACCAAAACCAATTTATATGACTAAAAAATTACTTATCCTACTGTTTTTTTTAGGTTCATTTATGATGCAAGCACAAAACTTAGCATGGAGAACAAACATGACAGATGCTATTGCTATAAGTAATGACCAGAAAAAACCAATGCTGATTTTATTCACTGCCTCAGGTGTACCAGAAAATCTTCAAAATGAAATCTTTAAAACACCCGATTTTGCTGTGTGGTCACGAGACAACGTGGTCTTAGTAAAATTAGATTTATCTGATATGAATGCTTCAGATAGTGATCGCGAGCAAAACGTAAAATTGAAAAATGCATTTGGAGTTCAAGATCTTCCAGAAGTATGTTTTGCAATGGCATCAGTAAGAAAAAACAAAACTACATTTAGTGCTTTAGGAAAAATAGCCTACAAACCTGGAGGAGCAAAAGCGTGGATTGCAGAATCTAATGCAATTTTACATCCAGCAGAATAGTAAACGATTTCATTCGACTTTTATTTTAATTTTTTTTAGTCCCTTTCTGTTTCATGCAGAGAGGGATTTTTTTTGATCTAAAAATAAGATGTAAAGAATTTGATTATTTCGAGGAGTGTTTATTTTACATTTGTTAAAAAACAACCTTTTTATTATCAATTTCATTTTAATGCTTAAAGGTTGATTTTTAATAGCTTAAATTTTTTATAGGATTGTGTTTTTGTATTAATTTAGTTGTATTAACCTACCAAAACCCCAATTATATGCCTAAAAAATTACTTATCCTATTGCTGTTTTTAAGTCCGTTTTACATGAATTCTCAAAATGTAATATGGAAAACAGACATTAATGATGCTGTGGCTGTGAGCGCTGAAAAAAGAAAACCTCTATTGATTTTTTTTACTGCTCAAGGTGTTAATCCTCAGTTGCAGAATGAAATTTTCTCTACTCGCGATTTTGAGGAATGGGCGCGTAAAAACGTTATTTTGTTAAAACTTGACCTTTCTGATCCTACTGCATCTGAAACTGCTAAAGAGCAAAATTTAAGATTAAAGAATGCTTTTGGTATAGAAGATATTCCCCAAGTATGTTTCTCTGAAGTCGCGGTCAGGAAAGGAAAAACCAATTTTAATAAACTGGGACTTATTGCTTATAAAGCTTCTGGAGTTAAGAATTGGATTTCTGAATCTAATTCGATTTTAAATCCAGAATAAAAAATTATAGTTGATAATATCCCTTTTCTTTTGTTGAATGAAAAGGGATGTTTTTTTTAAGACAGCTTTTTTTCCAGTATTTCTGAATCGAATTAGAATTTGAACCATCTGCAATAACAACTTTTGGATGAATATCTTCCAGTACTCGATCTAGATTTATTTTTGAAGTCTGAGTAAGGATTAAAATGTCTGGGTGAATTTTTTCTGGAACAACTTTAGCACTGTCAATTATTAGAATTTTGTTGTTTTTAAAGTAAAGCACGTTTTTAATCTCTTTGATTTTAGACAGATCAATTGAATTTCCAACGAGATAAGAATTTATAGTTCTTGTATTGATGTTCTTCTGAATTGTATCTCGGGTATAAAGTGTAATGTTTCTTCCTAAACGTTCAGAAATAATTGTATTGCTTTTTTCATTATAAACAATTAATTCTTCTTTGTTTTCGGTTTCGATTTTAGTTAGAATAAAAGAAATTTGGATCGTTATGATTGAGATAAATACCAATATCAATTTGTTGTAGTTTGGTTTTTTAATCCAGATTATTGAGCCAATTGTAAAGAGTGAGAATGCCCATAAATGATAGAAGTTGAAACGAATATCTCTAATGACAAATGAATCGACAGATGCTACAGCATGAATCATTAAGTTTAAAAGATAAATGCTTTTTTCAAAAATCAATGTTATGAATAACGGTGGACTTGTAAAAATGGCGATAATCATAACTACTATTCCTGCAATCATAATAAAAGACAAAACGGGAAGGATAATGATGTTAGTGACAAAAAAGAGACCTGGAAATTGGTGAAAATAGTAAAGGCATAAAGGCAAAGTACCAATTTGTGCCGCAAAAGAAACAGTCAAAGCCTCCCAAATATAAACTGTCAATTTGTTCTTTGGTTTATAAAGGTTTTTTAAAATAGGATGTAACCAAAGTATAAAGAATAAGGCGATATAACTTAATTGAAAACCAACATCAAATAAAAAATAGGGTTCAAAGAGTAATATCAATAAAATAGAAACTAATAAAGTATGATAGATATTACCATTTCTGCGTATATGACTTCCGATTGCAACAAATGAGAACATAACTACAGATCTTAAAACCGAAGGAGATAAACCAGAAATTATAGCAAAACCGACCAATGAAATTAAGATTGATGCCAATTTAAAGAAAGAACCTTTTCTCGTGTTTGGAATAGGTTTAAGGATAAAAGTGATGAAAAGCATTATAAAGCCTACATGGAGCCCTGAAACAGATAATATATGCGTTGCTCCAGAATATTGATAATCCTGAATAATATCTTGTGAAATCTCCTGTTGCTGTCCTAAAATTAGAGCCAAGGCAACATTCATTTCAGCTTTATTGAATTTTGATGTTTCGAGATTGGAAATTATTCTGGAATGCAATTTTGCACAGTAATACCAAATGTCTTTTTGAATCGTTTTGCTAACCAAAATTTCTTTCTTCTGACAATAAATCTGCGCGTAGATTTGTTTGTCTGCCAGATACCTGCTGTAATCAAACTGGTTTGGATTTTTGTTTGGTTTGTTTTGCTGAAGTACGGTTTCAAGTTTAATGTTATTTCCTATCAATAAAGTATTTTGGCTGCTATCTTTTTGAACGTTTACAATTACTTTTCCTGAATATGCTTTGCCCGAGATTGTTTTTATGAGGCCAATGTATCGATCGCTAAAATCGTTGCTTTTTAATTTTTCTCTTAAGATTAATGTGATAGATTGCGGATTCTTAAAAGCAATTTGACAGTGTGTGTAATTATTTTTCTGAAGACTTTGTGTATGGCATAAAAGTGTTAATGCTCCAATGTAGAAAGATAAAATGTAACTCAAAAATCCGAATAATTTCGATTTCTTATTGCGTTTTAAATTCCAAATGAAAACTCCGGAAAATGCTATAAAACTAATCGAGACGAAAATGCAAACTAGCGAGATGGAAAAATGAAGATAATACGAAGCAATTATGCCAAGTATAAAGGTAGATGTGATTTTTACTAACGGAAAATCTAATACTTTCATGGCATAAAAGTATTAAATATTTGTAAGAAAAATAATAAAAAAATATTCTTTTTTAAGGAATTACTCTGTTAACCTGTTCAAAAGAGTTTTTGTAATAAGGTTCTTTGGTAGAGGAAATAATTACTCCTTTTGAAGTCGAAGAATGAACAAATTTTACTTCATCAGAATTGACTTCTGTAATCAATCCAACATGATTGATTTGTCTGCTTTTGTTAGTTTTAAAGAAAATTAGATCACCTTTTTTGGCATCATTTAACGGAATCACTTTTCCAATTTTTGCCTGCTCATAAGAACTTCTTGGAAGATTGATGCTTTCGCTTTCAAAAGTAGTATAAACCAATCCAGAACAATCAAATCCGCTTTTTGTGGTTCCTCCCGCTTTATATCGAACACCAATATTGTCAGTAGCTTTTTCAACTAGATTATTTACTAAAGTTCTGTTTTCCCTTTTAGATTCGTTTTTGTTTGTAACCGAAGAGGTTGATTTACAAGAAGTAAAAGCAATTGCTAAAAGCAGAAAAAGGAGTATTCTTTTCAAAATAGATTAATTAGTTTGTTTTAAATCGGCAACAATGAGTTTTGCTGTGTTTTTACTTGCGCCAACTCCTCCCAATTTTTGTTCTAATATATCGTAATTTTGCAGTACTTTATTGCGATGACTAGGCTCTAATAATTTTTGAAGCTCTTCTTTAATTCGTTTTTTATTGCAATCTCCCTGAATCAATTCAGTCACAACTTCCTGATCCATAATTAAATTGACAAGAGAAATATACTTTAAAGTGATAATTCTTTTTGCAATTTGATATGAAACTTCGCTTCCTTTATAGCAAACCACTTCTGGCACTTTAAAAAGAGCTGTTTCAAGAGTTGCGGTTCCAGAAGTTACTAATGCAGCTGTCGAAGAACGAAGCAGATCATAAGTTTTGTTCGAAACAAACGCGATATTTTTATTTTTTAGGAATTGCTGATAGAATTCGTATTCCTGACTTGGAGCACCAGCAATAACAAATTCGTAATCCTGAAAATCATCTACAACGCTCAACATCACGCTTAACATTTTTGTAATTTCCTGTTTACGGCTTCCTGGCAGAACAGCAATGATTGGTTTTTCGCCTAGATTGTTTTCTTTTCTAAATAAAGCTTCATCAAAAGCAGGTTGATTCTGAATGGCGTCAATAAGCGGATGTCCAACAAAATCTACTGGAAAATGATGTTTGTCTTCGTAGAAGCTTTTCTCAAAAGGCAAAATCACAAACATCTTATCGACATCTTGTTTGATGGCTTTAATTCTGTTTTCTTTCCAAGCCCAAATTTGAGGAGAAATATAATAGTGTGTTTTATAGCCTAATTCTTTTGCCCATTTTGCAATTCGCATATTAAAACCAGGATAATCAATAAAAATAATCACGTCTGGTTTAAATTCTGTGATGTCTTTTTTACAGATTTTGATATTGTTCAAAATGGTTTTTAAATTGAAAACCACTTCAATAAAGCCCATAAATGCTAGATCGCGATAATGCTTTACCAGAGTTCCGCCTGCTTTTTGCATTAAGTCTCCGCCCCAAAATCTAATTTCTGCTTCTGGGTCTTCAACATATAATGCTTTCATTAAATTTGAACCGTGTAAATCTCCAGAGGCTTCTCCTGCAATTATGTAATATTTCATGTTGGTTTTTTTGTAAATGTGCTAAAGTTGTAACCGTTAAAGGGAACTTAGCAAAGATAAGATTTAAATAACTAATGTAGAAATTGCCAATACAATCACAGCTAAAATTACCCCTCGAGCCATATATTCTTTGTTTCTCTTTAAAAGAATAGCAAATACGCCAAGATCTAAAAGTGTTCCTATGGTAATTATTTTTCCAAGATATCCGTATTCTCGTATCATTTGAAATCCTTGTGAAATATCAAATGTGGTAAAAAAAGTGATGAAGAGATAACTTCCTAAAAGAGCCGTGAAAATTCCGATTATAAAACCGATCAGTATTTCTTTAGTCATTTAATTTCCAAGTATTAAGTTGCTGAATAGAGTGGTGGGCAGTCAAGTCAAATTGTACCGGAACTACCGAAATATATCCGTTTGCCAAGGCCCATTCATCGGTATCTTCACCTTTATCTTCGTTTACAAATTTGCCCGCAAGCCAGTAATAATCTTTCCCGAATGGAGTTTGTCTTTTGTCAAATTTCTGCGCATAATACGCTTTCGCTTGACGGCAAACTTTAATGCCTTTAATTTCAGATTCCTTTAATTTTGGAAAGTTGACGTTTAAAACTACTCCAGGTGGCAATTTATTGGCCAAAGTTTCTAAAGCAATTTTTTTCACAAAAGACTTGATCGGTTCAAAATCAGCATTCCAATCAAAATCTAAAAGAGAAAAGCCTATCGCCTGAATGCCTTCAATTCCGGCTTCCACTGCAGCACTCATAGTCCCAGAATAAATAACATTAATAGAAGAATTCGATCCATGGTTGATTCCCGAAACGCATAAGTCAGGTTTTCGTTTCAAGATTTCATTTACTGCCAATTTTACACAATCTACAGGGGTTCCAGAACAGCTGTATTCTGCAATTGTGTCATCGTCTTTTGAAATTTTATCGATAAACAAAGTATTGTTGACTGTGATTGCGTGTCCCATGGCGCTTTGTGGTTTGTCTGGCGCAACAACAATGACATCGCCTATTGTTTCCATAACGCTAATAAGGGCTCTAATTCCGGGAGCCAAAATACCATCATCGTTAGTTACTAATATAAGTGGTTTCTCAGCTTTCATTTAATAAGTATTATGTGTAGTTTTAACAATTGTAAGATTTTAAGAACAAAATTAATCACAATTATTTGCGATAAGTCACAAATACTGTAAAATTTGTCAACTAAGGTAAAGAACTTTTTTACGAATTAAACATTTTTATATCTTTAACAAAAAATTATCGAAGCGTTAGCTCTCGTGGCATAGTTTTTAACGTAACTTAGATAAAAAAATTGATGAATGCTATTATAAAGTTTATGAAAAGAAATTATAAGATACTCATAGCCGTATTGTGCTTATCGCTTACATTATTTGCATTTAAGATGAATGCTGATAGGACAATCGACCCAGATCCGAACAGAGACAAGACACTTTTAGAATTATTAGCATTTGTTATTGAAAAAGGACATTATAGTCCAGCAGAAATAAATGATGAGTTTTCAAAAGGTATTTTTAAGGATTATATTGATGCTTTAGACCCTTCAAAAAGGTTCTTTCTTCAGTCTGATATTGATGAGTTCAAACAGTATGAATTAATGTTGGATGATCAGTTTTTGAATAAAGATATTACGTTTTTTAACCTTACTTATACAAGGTTAATGAAGCGTATGGAAGAAAGTAAAAAACGTTACAAAACGATTTTAAGTCAGCCATTTAACTATAATGTCGATGAGACTTTTGATGCGGATTATGAGAAAATCCCGTATGCAAAGAACTTAAATGAGATTAATGAAAGATGGAGAAAACAGATTAAATTATCTACTCTTTCTTCTTTAGTTACAAAACAAAAAATTGAAGAAGAAAAGAAGAAAAAAGATCCAGCTTACAAAGAAAAATCTTTTGAAACTTTAGAAAAAGAAACTCGTGAAAGTTCTTTAAAATCTTTAGATGATAATTTTAGCGTAATTAAAGATTTGAATAGAGACTACTGGTTTTCTGTGTATTTGAACTCTATCATGGCTCGTTTTGACCCACACACAAGTTATTTTGCACCAGAAGAAAAAGATCGTTTTGATGTAAATATCAGTGGAAAACTTGAAGGTATCGGAGCTCGTTTGACTAAGAAAAACGATTTTACTCAAATTGATGAATTAATTTCTGGAGGTCCAGCTTGGAAAGGAAAACAACTTGAAGCTGGAGATTTAATCTTAAAAGTGGCTCAAGGAAATGAGGAGCCGGTTGATGTTGTTGGAATGCGTTTGGATGATGTTGTGAAAAAAATTAAAGGTCACAAAGGAACCGAAGTAAAACTGACAGTTAAGAAAGTTGACGGTTCTATCAAAGTAATTTCTATTATTAGAGATGTTGTTGAAATTGAAGAAACATATGCTAAGTCTAGTGTTGTTGAGAAAAATGGTTTGAAATACGGAGTAATTTATCTTCCTAAGTTTTATATCGATTTTGAAAATAAAGACGGACGTGATGCAGGAAAAGATATCGCGCGTGAAGTAGAAAGATTGAAACAAGCAAACGTTAACGGTATTGTTTTAGACGTTCGTGATGATGGTGGAGGATCTCTTTCTACAGTGGTTGATATTGCAGGTTTGTTTATCGAAGACGGACCAATCGTTCAGGTAAAATCTGCTGGTAAAAAGAAAGAAGTTTTATACGATAAAGACAAAAAAATCGAATGGGATGGTCCATTGGTTATTATGGTAAACAGTTTTTCTGCTTCGGCATCTGAGATTTTAGCAGCGGCAATTCAGGATTACAAACGTGGTGTAATTATCGGAAGTAAACAGACTTACGGAAAAGGAACTGTTCAAAATGTATTAGATTTAAATCAATTTGTGCGTAATGCAAATTATGGAGATCTTGGCGCATTGAAAATTACAGGACAGAAGTTTTATAGAATAAACGGTGGTTCTACTCAGCTTGAAGGAGTTCATAGCGATGTTGTAATGCCAGATCGTTATGCTTACCTTAAAATGGGCGAGAGAGATATTGATAATGCAATGCCTTGGGATAAAATTGATCCAGCTGATTACAGCACATGGGCTTCTAATGAGAATTTTTCTAAAGCAATCAATAACAGTAGAAACAGAATTGCACAAAATCCTCAGTTTAAATTAATTGATGATAATGCAAAATGGATTGATGTTAAAAATAAAGAAAACGTTTATAGCTTGAATATTAAGAGTTTTAAAGAGACTCAGGAACAAGTTGAAAACGAAGGAAAAAAATATAAGCCAATTTCTGATTACAAAAACGATCTGATTTTTACATCACTTCCTTATGAAGAAGAAGAAATGAAAGCTGATGCTTCTTTAAAAGAAAAAAGAGACGCATGGCACCAAGCATTATCTAAAGATGTTTATGTAGAAGAGGCTTTAAATGTATTAGATGATTTGCAAACAAAAAGTTTGGTAAAAACTACAGTTAATCCTAAAATGAAAAAGGATAAGCTAGTGAAGTCTTAAGTTCGAGAAGAATTTAATTTGTTTAAAAACGCTCTATAAATTTTGAATTTATGGAGCGTTTTTTTGTAAGTTCGCTTTTAAAAATAGAAATATGAAAGGTTGTGTCGGTTTAATTTTGCTGAGTTTTGCATTATTATCATGTAAAAAAGAAAATGCGGAAATTAAGGAAGATATAAATAGTAATGAAGTGGTTTCTTTTAAAGGGAATTCTACTCACAAAGATTCTTTATACACAGTTGCTTATCTCCCGACTTCGACAACCAAACAGATTGTAAAGCACCAATATTACACGCTTTCTTATAATGAAAAATTTGAACAGGCAGAATGGGTGGCTTACGAATTGAAAAAGGAGTATTTAAAAAACAATGATTACAAAAGACCTTATTTTATAGAAGATCCAAAAGTAACAACAGGTTCGGCTGATTGGAGAAATTATAAAAAATCAGGTTATGATAAAGGGCATCTTTGTCCTGCTGGTGATATGGAGTTCAATAAAGATGCATATAATGATACTTTTTATACGTCGAATATTTCTCCACAGAAAAAAGAATTTAATGCAGGAATTTGGAATAGAATCGAGCAGAAGACTCGCTATTGGGCAGGAAAATACAATGATATTTATGTCGTAACTGGTGGAATTGCGAAAGATTCGGATAAAAAAATTGGAACAGAGAAAGTTGCGGTTCCTAAATATTTTTATAAAATTGTTTTAGCTAAATCAGGAAAAGAACATAAGGCAATTGCTTTCTTAGTGCCAAATGAAAAAAGTGATAAATCCATTTATGATTTTGTTGTTCCAATCGAAACTTTAGAAAAAATGACTGGAATTGATTTCTTTCCAAATCTTAAAAATTTAAAAAGCAGTAAAGATTTTTAATTAAATACTGTTTACCTATAATTAATCTAGAATAGAAATAAGAATGCCTTTTTTTAAAATGAACAAGCAATTGATTTTTGCTGGTTTAATGATTGCTTTTATCATAAACCACGGCTATAGCCAAACAATACTGAATAAACAAAATATAGAAAATACGCTTAACGAGGCCTTTAATAAATTTAAAGATTTAAAGGAAGGAAAAAATGCTGACTATATTAAAGAACTAGCCAATGTTGATCCTAATATTTTTGGTATTGCAATTGTTACTTCAGAAGGAGCTGTCTATACAAAAGGAGATATAACATCAATGGTTTCAATTCAAAGTATATCGAAAGTATTTACGATGGCAAAAGTAATTGAGCAAGAAGGCCCACAGTTTTTGCAAGACAAAGTAGGCGTAAATGCCACTGGATTACCATTTAATTCGATTGTTGCAGTAGAAATGCATAAAGGTGATAAAATTAATCCTCTTGTAAATCCTGGAGCTATTGCAACTACGAGCCTTATTCGAGGTAATGATTCTGTAGCAAAATGGAAAGAAATCCAGAAAGTTCAGAGCGACTTTGCCGGAAGGCAGCTTTCTATGAATCGACCTGTTTATATAAGTGAGGCAGGTGATAATTTGCGAAATCAAGCTATTGCACATTTGTTATTGGCTTATAATAGAATGTATTTTGATCCAGTACAAGCAACAGACATTTATACTAAACAATGTGCATTGAATGTAAATGTAAAAGATCTTGCTACAATGGCGGCCACATTGGCAAATGGAGGCGTTAATCCTATTACAAAAAATAAGGTGGTTAGTCAGGCAACTGTAATGTATACTTTACCTGTAATGGCAACTGCGGGGCTATATGACAATTCTGGAATTTGGCTTTTTAATTCGGGACTTCCAGCAAAAAGTGGTGTAGGAGGAGGAATGCTGGCGATATGTCCTGGTAAATTTGGAATTGCTGTTATTTCGCCGCCATTAGATGAGTCTGGAAATAGTTTGAAAGCTCAGAAAGTGATCCAATATGTTGTAGAAAAACTTAAAGTGAATCCTTATTGGATTGAACCTAAGTAGGTTTTAGATAATAAAAAAGAAGAGTCCGAAAAATAATTTTCAGACTCTTCTTTTTTATTTTTGAAAATTTAAAAAGCAGTAAGATTTTTTAAATCTGCTATGGTTTCTGTTGGATTTTCAGCTTTAAAAACAAAGCTTCCGGCCACTAAAACATCTGCTCCAGCTTCGACTAATTGTTTTGCGTTTTTGCTGGTTACACCGCCGTCAATTTCGATTAATGTTGAAGCGTTTTTACGAGTAATAAGTGCTTTTAGCTTCTTTACTTTGTCGTAAGTATTTTCGATAAATGATTGTCCTCCAAATCCAGGATTTACACTCATAATGCAAACTACGTCGATGTCATTAATAACGTCTTCTAATAAGTCAACATTGGTATGTGGATTCATGGCAACACCAGCCTTCATTCCTTCTGCTTTAATTGCTTGCAGTGTTCTGTGTAAGTGTGTGCAAGCTTCGTAATGTACAGTAAGCCCATTTGCTCCTAAATCGGCAAAAGTCTTTATGTAACGATCTGGATCAATAATCATTAAATGTACATCAATATACTTTTTTGCATGTTTTGAAATTGCTTCTAAAACGGGCATTCCGAAAGAGATATTCGGAACAAAAACTCCATCCATAATATCGATATGAAACCAATCTGCCTGACTGTTGTTAAGCATTTCTGAATCGCGCTGTAAATTACCAAAATCGGCAGCAAGAACTGAAGGAGCAATAAGTGTATTTTTCATTGTGTGTTGTTTTATTGCAAAGATAAAGTTTTTATATTGTTGATTATAATTTAACCGCAAAGCACGCTAAGAATTACGCAAAGTGCACTAAGTTTTTTGCCACAGATTAAAGGGATTAAAATGATTTTATAATCTGTGTAAATCCTTTAATCTGTGGCTGTTTCTTTTTTTTGTGAACTTTGCGTAATTCTTAGCGTGCTTTGCGGTAAAAAAAACTTTAAAAATAAAAAACTCCGGTAATCAGCCGGAGTTTCAATCATCAATCAAAAAACGAACAGTCAATCAAACTGTTGTTTGCGGTACAAAGGTTTCAAGTTTCATGTTTCAAGTTACAAAAGCAACCTGAAACTTTAAACCTGAAACAAATATTGTCTTATCCTAAATAAGTTTTAAGGATTTTACTTCTAGAAGTGTGTTTCAATCTACGGATTGCTTTTTCTTTAATCTGACGAACACGCTCACGAGTAAGGTCGAAAGTTTCTCCAATTTCTTCAAGAGTCATTGGGTGCTGATCGCCAAGACCAAAATACAAACGAACAACATCTGCCTCTCTAGGAGTTAATGTTTCTAAAGAACGCTCTATTTCAGTACGAAGAGATTCGTGAATTAATTCTCTATCTGGATTTGGAGATTCACCAGAACGCAATACGTCATAAAGGTTAGAATCTTCTCCTTCAACAAGAGGAGCATCCATTGATAGGTGACGTCCAGAGTTTTTCATAGACTCTTTTACGTCGTTTACAGTCATGTCAAGTTCTTTTGCAATTTCTTCAGCAGAAGGTGGACGCTCGTTAGATTGCTCTAATAAAGCATACATTTTGTTGATTTTATTGATAGAACCAATTTTGTTTAATGGCAAACGTACAATACGAGACTGTTCAGCTAGAGCTTGAAGAATCGATTGACGAATCCACCATACAGCGTAAGAAATGAATTTGAAACCACGAGTTTCATCAAAACGTTGAGCCGCTTTAATTAAACCTAAGTTTCCTTCATTAATTAAGTCAGGAAGAGTTAATCCTTGGTTTTGATATTGTTTAGCCACAGATACTACGAAACGTAGGTTGGCTTTTGTTAGTTTTTCTAAAGCTCTTTGATCACCAGCCTTTATTCTTTGTGCTAATTCTACCTCTTCATCAGCGGTAATTAGGTCAACTTTTCCAATTTCTTGTAGATATTTATCTAACGATGCAGTTTCACGATTAGTTACCTGCTTGGTGATTTTAAGTTGTCTCATGTTGTTGTCTCCCTATTTTTAAAGTGTACAAATGGTTATACGTAAGGAGTATCGAAAAAGTTACAAAAAATTATTTTATTTTTTTAAAATTAAAAAATTTTAGTTGCCTGAAATTATAAAAGCCTTGATTTACAATGTAATCAAGGCTTTTAATTATTTGTTTTTTTACTGTAATTATTTTACTGTAATATTTTTTGAAACGTAAACCGGGTGTCCATTTTCAGTAAAACCTTCTAGAACGACCTCAAAATTTCCTTTAATATCGGAAGTGTAAAATGACAAATTTTCTTCTTTTGTATTTAGATTAATATCTGGCTTCCATAATAATTGATATCTGTAATCAGGAATTCTCTGTAATTTATTTCCAGATGAATAATCAGGATTATTATAAACTTTTTCAGGATTAGGACGCTGAAGTTCCATTGTTTTTAGATACTTTTTCGCATAATTCTCTGAAAATTCATTGTTTTTGGTTTCGAAACTAATTAACCCACCATATAAATTTGGACCATATACATAAGGTTCTGTAATTAAACTAACCTTATTGACATTTGCCATGTTATACTCAAAAAGATCACTTGGATCTTGAATTAAAAGCCCGTCAACAAGTACCAATGGTGGCCCAAAAATTTGCAAATCTTTTTGATTGTTTCTTATAAAGAGCTGATATTTTCCGTTGTTTTTTCTATAATAAAGTTCTACAATAATCTCTACAATGTTTTCTTTTAAAGTTGGAAATCGGGTATAATCATCTAAAACATATGATTTTTCGATTGTAGTAAAAAAAGGATTCATAACAGCCTCTGTAACCAAACTGTCTTTCTTGATTTGATAATAGGCATTTTGAATTTGACTTGCTGTTGATCTTTCTTCAATGTCATTTTTTAATTCTGGCGATAAATTTAGTTTTGATGAAAACTGTAATGAAGAAGCGTCAAATTTTGGAAACGGATCTAGATTGATAGTATAATCGTTTCGGTTTTCATCAAGTACCTGTAAAATTGCATTTGGAAAATTAGGAAATTGATCCAGTAAAAATGCAAATTTTCCCTGAGCATTTGTTTTTACAATTTTTAAAACATATTCCTTACCTGGTAGCGATAACGCAATCGATTTGTTGGCTACGTTTTGATTAGTACTTGAAGTTAGATTTCCTGTAATTAATTCTGATCTAATTTCTGGAATATAAATAAAACTGTTTGGAGTATTAACATAGTTTTCAGCAGTTTTTTTTGCAAACTCTGATGGGCTTAATTGTTTTAATGTCGGAATTTGGTCTGTTTTTCTTATCGAAACAGAATAATTCCCTTTTTCAATTGTTTCGGTTAGATGCTTTAATTTTAAGTCTACCTTTTCTCTTGTATAATAGCTTTCTTTGTCAAATAATAAATCGATTCTTTTATCATTTTCAGAGTTTGAATTTGTGGTTTGGATTACTGTATTCGATTTTCCAGGATTGGCTATGTCAAATGTAATATTGTCATTTGGTTCTTGAGTCTGAAATGGGTTAATAATAAAAATATCAATTTCATATTTTTGAGAATTAACATTATTGAGCATCCATTTTGTATATGCTACAATTTTATAATTTCCTGTTTTTAAGGTTGTAGGTATAAAATAATCTCCAGTTCCAATTCCTTTGTCAAGGTATATTTTGTTTTTTTGGAGTGGTTTTTTTTCACTGTCAATCAATTCAACATAAGCAATTTTGCTTATTTGGCTAGTTTTATTATTTAATGGATTTAGACAGTATAATTTGAAATATAATGTCTCACCAGTCAAAAAAGTTGTTGTATTTGAATGGATAAAAATAGTTTCCTGATCGGTAATATTTGGTAACGAATTTTTGTTTTGCAAACTCTGTGCGCAAGCAAATTCGATTTGAATAAACAAAAACATCAAAAACAGTAATTGTTTGATTCTAATTGAAAAGTTATTCGGGTTATGTATAGAAAAGTGTTTCATGAGATTTTAAAATTGTATTAATCTACCCAAAAAGGAGGAATGATATTAGAAGAAAATGAAGTACAGTCTCCACATGGAGTATTTACCATAAAATAAAGATTTTCAGCTTCGCTTGAAGAAAAGTATGCTAGTGTGAAAGTATTAATTCGTGATCGTAAAATAGCGCCGTTACATTCAGGGTTTGTTGGATCATCACAATTTTTAAATTTCTGCATTAAACAATTGCTTTCATAATATGGCGGTAATGGCTCTTTAGGAAATAAATCAGCATAATTAAAATAAATTCTTTCAGACGAAACCGCAGAAACTTCAAAAAAACCAATAACTTTCTCGTCCGAATTTTCATCTGATTTTATATTTCCATAAAAGAAGCCTGGTTGTTTTGGGGAAAGGATATTTCCTGAAGTTGAGGATATATCTCTCATCGTTTTGTAAAAACTATAAGAGGCTAAAGTTTGGATATATTGCTTTACGAAAATTGTATATCGATGGGATATAATATAGTTTTGGTCACTAATGAAACGAACAGGGAAATGAACTCTGTCTTCACTGAGATTATTTGTACTATTCAAGATAATTTCTTCAGATTTTTTACTAGAATAGCATGTTCTTGTTTCTTTTGTTCTCGGACTTATGATGATAGAAGTTCCCTCTGTTGTTGCTTTCCGAGAATCCCACATCGGAGCTATAATTTTATAAGTTTCTGTGTATTCGTACCTATAATATTTTGAGGTATTAATAGGGTCATAACTATTTACGTTTATTTGAACACCTCTTTGTCCGTTAACCGTTTCTACAGTTGCGGTTACATTATCAATTTTTGTTTCTGTCGTTAAAGTTTGTTGATCCGAAGAATAATTTTTGGCTTCTTTTGTTCTAATTTTTAATTGATATTTTCTTTCTGGTTCTGCTTTGAATGGAGTTATAGATGCATAAACAGTGTCTTTTTCCTCAAATTGATATTCTGTCCCCTGATCATCTAAGATATAGACGTTTGCGCCAGTTTCAAATTTCGGTCCTGTTTCTTCCAGTTGATAAACTTTAGAAATTTTAATGGTTTGATTTTTAAGCTCATTTGTAATTGTGCCTTCAACAACTAATGCACTTTCAAAATCACCATTCTTAAAAGCATATTGTTCTGTGCAGCTATTAAAAATAAGTGACAGAAAAAATATGACTAATATTTTATATTTAATATAATATTTCATGTTTTTTGAAATTTATTCTACCCAAAAAGGAGGAACAATATTAGATGAAAACGTTGTACAATCGCCACATGGCGCTTTAACCATAGAATAATCAAGTCCAGCAGAAGATAAATAGGATAGATAGCGACTGCTTATACCAGAACGTAATTGAGCACCGCTACATGGCGGGTCTCCTATACAATCTCTGAATTCTCTAACTGCACAATCACTTTCGTAGTAAGGAGGAAGCGGTTCTCTTGGAAATAAATCCGCGTAATTAAAGAAAATCCTCTCTGAAGACACAGATGACACTTCAAAAAAGCCAATTACTTTTTCAGATGGATTCTCTACAGACTTGATATTTCCATAGAAAAATCCAGGTTGTTTTGGAGAAAGGATACCTCCTGAACTCGATAAATTTTTTAAAGTTTCATAGTAAGTGTACGCTGCTAAATTTTGAACATATTGTTTTACGAAAATACTGTAGCGATGAGTGATTATATAGTTTTGATTGCTAATAAATCGTACAGGGAAATTCACTCTGTCTTCACCAAGATTATTTGTGCTATTCAAAATGATTTCATTAGATTTTTTTGTAGAATAACAAGTTCTGGTTTCTTTTTTTCTAAGGCTTATTACAATGTCTTCTCTTGCTGGGGAACCAGGAATATCTTCAGCAGGGTTTGCAGGAACTGCAGGAACATTTAGTATAGATGTTTCAAAAGGGCTCCATAATGGGGCTTCTATTTTGTACGTTTCAGCATATTCGTATCTGTAGTATTTTGAAGTATTGCTCGGATCGTAACTTTTTACATTAATCTGTGCACCTCTTTGTCCATTCACAGTTGTTGCAATTGCAGTAACATTGTCAATTTTGGTTTCGGTAGTTAGAACCTGTTCGTCAGAGGTATAGTTTTTACCCGCACTTGTTCTAATTTTTAATTGGTATTTTCTTCCCGGTTCTGCTTTAAAAGGTGTTATAGATACGTATATAGTATCTTTTTCTTCAAACTGATATTCATTGCCCTGATCATCAGAAATAAAAACATTTGCCCCTTTTTCCATTTTTGGGCCACTTTCTTCAAGTTGATAGACTTGAGAAAGTCTTATGGTTTGATTTTTAACTTCATTTGTAATAGTTCCTTCGACAACAAGAGCACTTTCAAAATCATTGTTCTGAAAAACATACTGTTCTGTACAACTGCTAGCCACAAGCGCGAGAAGGAATAAAAGACTAATTTTATATATGAAACTTTTCATGATTTTAGAACTTGAAATTGTAAGTAATACTAGGAATTGGAATAGAAAAAATAGATGTTTTGTAAGCTTTAATCTGTCCTTTATCAGTAACAAAAAATACCGAGTAAGGATTGTTTCTTCCTAAAACATTATACACTGAAATATTCCAAAAACTATGAGCTAACTTTTTAATTTTATGATTTCCTTCGATATTTAGGCCAACGTCAAGTCTGAAATAATCTGGGATTCTAAATTTGTTACGATCACTATATAAGGTGTATTGCTCATTGCCATAATCATATTTTCCAATAGGATATGTAATTGGTCTTCCTGTTTGATATGTAAAATTACTTGAAAAACTATAACGTTTGGTAATTTTATAGTTTAAAACTGCACTGAAATCGTGCGGTTTATCAAAGTTTGAAGGAAAGTATTTTCCGTTGTTTACCTTTTCCTGCTGAAATTGACTGTCAAGTTTTATCAATGATCTTGAATACGTATAGCCAAGCCATCCATTTAACTTTCCAACTTGTTTCTTTAACAAAACTTCGACACCATAGGCTTTTCCTTCACCTTGTAAAAGTTCAGTTTCAATATTTTCATTCAACAATAATTCGGCTCCAACCTTGTAATCCAAGATGTTTTTAGATCTTTTATAATATCCTTCTAAACTAAGTTCAACATCACCATCTTTTAAATTTTTGTAGAATCCTAAAGAAACTTGCTGTGCACTTTCTGGTTTAACGTTTAAATCTGAAAGCTTCCAAATGTCAGTTGGCGATTGTGTGGTATTGTTAGATAGTAAATGAATATATTGATATGTTTTGTCGTAACTTGCTCTTACAGAAAAATCATCTGTAATAAAATATCTTGCAGCGACTCTCGGTTCAAGTCCGCCATACCTTTTAATCACTTCATTGTTGCCATAAGTTTTGGTGTCAATTACAGTCGCATCGCTTATAGGCTGATTATCCTCGTAAATTCTCTGAGTAGATTTTCCTAAAGCAGCAAAAGTGGAATAACGCAAACCGAAATCAAGAAGAAATTTATCGCTTATTTTGAAATTATCACCAATATATGCGGCAGATTCTAAGCCTTTTTCTGTTTCTACATCAATAGGAACCAAAATACTTTCAGGATTTTTCGGATTTAAATATCCAGGATCAACAGAATATAATTTTGTTGAAATACCATAACTAAATTTGTGCTTTTGGTTGTACAAATAATTCATTTTGATCATTGCCTGAGTTTCGTTGATTTTATAGCCAAAATCAAAATTGTTTACTCCTTCAGACTCATAATCAATATTGAATTTATATTCACTATTAGTAACAATCAGAGAACCTTTATTTTTTTCATTAAAAGTATGATTCCATTTTAAAGACGCTAATCTGTTACTGTATTTGTATAAAGAATCTGAAGAAACGCTAAATTTATCGTGACTATAATATAAGGTAGATTCAATATCGTTACTTGCATTTATTTTATGGTTGTATTTTAGAATTAAATCATAAAATGAAGCTTGGCTGTTTTTTAAATTTTCATCGTCAAGACTTTTTAAAATATAATCTGAATAAGTTGCTCTTCCTCCCGCAACTAGGCTTGATTTCCCTTTTACAATTGGAGTTGAAACCATTAAATTGCTGGTTACAGGTCCAATACCACCTTCACCTTGAAATTCGTTGACATTGCCGCTTTTTGATGAAATATCAAAAACAGATGATAATCTTCCTCCAAATTCGGCAGGAATACTTCCTTTATAAATGTCTACTTTTTTAGTTGTATAAGGATTTAGCGCTGTAAAAAAGCCAAAGAAATGTGACGGATTATATAAAGTAGCATGGTCTAACAAGAATAGATTTTGATCTTCTTTACCACCTCTAACGTTAAATCCTGCTGAACCTTCGCCAGCAGTTTTTATTCCAGGCATAGTTAAAGCAACTTTAAGGATATCACGCTCTCCAAGCACCAAAGGAACGTTTTTAATTCCTTCAGAATCAATTGTTGTTACTCCTGTTATAGCAGATTTTGCGCTTTTGCTTTTATTGGTTTTAATAAGTACTTCATCCAGTTGGTTTATATTGTCCGTTAAAGAAAAATTTAATGCACCATCATTATAAACCATTATATTTTTAGTGACCTTATTATAGGAGAAACTTTCGGTTTCTACGACATTTAATCCTCCTGGAACTTGCAAGCTGTAGAACCCTTTTTTGTCTGTTACAGCAGAAAACTCAGAATTTGGTATTTTTACTACAATATTGGCAAGGCCAGAATTGTTTTTTCCGCCCTTTATAAATCCAGATAGTGTATAAGTAGATTTCTTTTTTTGATTTTTTACTTCCTTACCAATTAGAACAAGATCTCGAATGTTTTTATTAGGATTTCGAGAGTTTGTCTTTTTTAGCGAGTCGTATTGCTGATAAAATATTGGAGTTATTTGTCCGTTTTCATCTCTTTCTAGCGGAATCCCAAAATAATCATCTGGCAATTGACTGTAGATAATACTGTTATTAGTTACTATAACCTTGTTTTCAGAAATATAAAAATTAAAGCTCGTATTTTGAAAAACGTCTTCAAGAACTTCACCAATTTTAACTTCTTTATATTGTTTAGTTATAGATGTGCTGTCATTTTCAAACCATTTTTCATCAAAATAAAATTTATAATAAGACACTTTTTCAATGTCTTGAATAGCAGTTTTTATATTGGCATTTTTAAAATCAACAGATATTTTGTCACTGATTACTTGAGAATATATGATTTGTTGAAAGGCAATTAGAAATAGAATAAGAGTAATTTTTTTCATTTAATTAGAACTTTTTTTTAAAAGACCATTGATTTGTTTCGTTAGATTTTCCATGAATTGGGGCTTGTTGGAACGTTCTAAATTTTTATCGGTACTATAAATATTGTTTATTTCTTTCTTAAAATTTGGAAAAATTTTCTTGAAATCCTTTTCTGTTTCGACCTTATAGAAATAGTTGTTGTATTTTAAGATATAGCCTATTTTATAAATGAAATTATAATAGATGATATCTGCTTGAAAAGACTTTACTTTTTCTTTGGTATGCTTGATATAAAGAGAGACATTGTCTCCAATGTATGTCTCCTCATAAATGCCTTTTATGATAGAAGGAAATTTTACCGATTCTTCTTTTAGGTTGACAAATTTTTTGTTTTTAATAAAGAAGTAATCGACCTTATCGGTAATTAAGTTGATAGGTACATTTTCTGAAGAGCCATTCTGTTTGTAAATGACTTGATCGACAAGAATATCGTATTTAAGATTAACATTTGAATAAATCTGACCTTCGAAACTTATGTCTCCAAGATTGAACTCATCAATGTAATATCTGTTTTTGCCTTCTAAGGGGCGGAAAGATTCACTATGAATGATTCCGTTATTGATGTTTAGATTGTCTTTTCCAACCGCCTCATCGAAGTAATCGTATAGTGAGGATTTTTCAGTGGTTTGGGAATGTGCGTACGATATGTTTAACAGGCTTGCAAATATCGAAAGATAAATGATTTTTTTATTGTAATTTTTCAAAGGAAACGTAATTTTTGTTTTTGGATTGATGAATTTCAAAAGTATTAAAAAAATGTTATAAAAATCACGTAATATTGTTAAAATGTAATAAAAATTTTATGAATTGATTTAAAACTATATTTTCAGTATATTTTAGAAGAAAAGTTAGGAATTGGCTTGAAAAGCCAACAACAGTGATCTTTAATTTTCGAATCAACTTAAATTAAATAATGTTTGCTTCTATAAGCTGAAAACCCCAGTTCGGCAAAGAAGTGGGGACATAGTAGATTTTTATAGCAGTAAGATCTGAGAACTTATTCAGTTTTGAATGTTTTATAAAAATGAACATACTCCCCTGTTTCGGTAATTCCTTCTAAACTGATCTGATAATCTCCAGAAATATCAGATGTATAAAAAGGAATTGTCATGTCGCTATCTTTAAAAACAATATTGGGTTTCCAAACTAATTGATATCTATAATCCGGAATTCGACTAAGGTTGCTTGATGTATCGTATTTTGGTTCAAAATATACTTTTGCAGGTTCGGGTCTTAAAATCGTTGTTTTAAAAATATTTTTGTCGTTATAAATAGTGGCAAAATCCTTGTTTTTTGTAATGACACTGACTATTCCATTAAATATTTTAGGCCCATAACAATAAGGTCTATCTACAACGCTAATACTTTCAATTTGATAAGTGTTGTAATTTAATAGTGCATTTATATCCTGAATTTGTAGTCCGTCAACCAAAACAAGACATGGTTCGGGAGATTGTGTGATATTGTATCTGATGTCTCTTAAATACATTGAAGGCACTTGATTATAATCTTTAAAGTTAAGTTCGATAACAATTTCTATTATTGTTTCTTTAAACGTTCTAAATCTTTCAAAATCATCAAGATTATATTTTTTTTCGGTAGGTTGAAAAAAGAAATCGGTATTTTCAGTTTCAATAAGACTGTCTTTTTTCTGTGAAAAATAAACGTTTTCGACTTGAGTTGCTAGAGAACGCTCCTGAATCGTTTTTAAATATTTAGCCGAAATAAAGGTCTTTTTGGAAAAAACTAAATTTGATAAATCTGGACTTGGATTTTTATCTATTACAATAGTGTAATTTTCTTTATCAAGTTCTGATAACTGCACATAACAGTCCGATGTATTGGTTTGTTTATCTATTAAAAAAATGAATTTTCCGTTGCGATCTGTTTTGCTTGTTTTGAAAATGAAATTTTTTCCAGAGACAGATAATGTAACTATTTTAGAATCTAAATTAGAATTTGCAGCTTTTGCAGTTATATATCCAGTTATAACTTCGCCTCTTGTTTCTGGAAGTATCTTTATTTCTTGGTTTAAGTTTATATCAGCATTACTTGTTTCGCTATTTGTGTTTGTAGGCATAAGATCTATTTTCCTGATATTTAGAAAGTAATTTCCTCGATCTAATGTTTTTGGTATTACAAGAGAAGCTTTTTCTCTTTTAGAGTATTTTTCTTTATCAAGACTTAAGAGAATATTTTCAGATGTGTTTTTGGCTTCATCTTGAGAAACGTCAACTTTGTTATAAGAACTATCAATGACCATATTGATATTTTCTTGAAATGGATTTATAATTGTAAAATCTTTTTCAAAAAAGTTATTTGTACTATTGTTTAACATCCAGTTTGTGTAAGCAATAAGTTTATAGTTTCCAGTTTTTAATATGGTTGGAATAAAATAATCGCCAGATCCGATTCCGTTTTTCAGGCTAATTTTATTTTTAAAGACACTTTCTTTCTTATCATTAATTACTTCTACGTATGCAATTTTACTAATGTCAGAAAATACATTCGTCTTACTTAAACAGTATAATTGGTAATATAGAGTTTCACCGGTTAGAATTACTGAGGTATTCGTTTTAACTAATAATGATTCTGTGCTCAAAATAGTATTGTTTTGAGCGCTGCTTTTTAAAGTAAAATTTACTAATAGCAGTAGAAAAGCTAATTTGATGTTTAATTTTCCCAAAATGAAGGTATTACGTTAGACGAAAATGTTGTGCAATCGCCACATTTTTTTTCAACCATTATGAAACTGGTAGGAATAATTCCTCCAGGACCATCTGCTATATAAACATGTGTACTAAGTAAGAGATAATTTTGTCGCTCTATTTCAGCAAAACCATATGGTCTGGCATCGCAAGTTTGAAAATATTTAACAGGTTTTTCTAAGGGGAAAAAGTCGTTGAAGTTAAAAAAGATTCTTTTTTTGGAGACAGATGCGACTTCAAAATATCCCACAACTTTTTCATGTAAATCGGTTGTTGATTTTATATTTCCGGTAACATATCCTGGCTGATTTGGTGATAGTAATTCTCCAGAATCAATCATTTTTTTTGATTTGTAATAATAATCATAGGCAGATTGACTTTGCGTGTATTGAGAAACCATTATGCTATAACGATTTGTTAGCATATAATCTGTGTTGTTAATAAAACGGACAGGGTATTTTACACGATCTTCAGTTAAATTTACGGTATTGGTTTGCCTTATTCCTGTAGAATGCTTAGTTGTGTAGCAAATTTGAGTGTTTGGCTCAGCAGGAACTTTTTCGAAGCTATAGGAGTAATCGCTTTTTTGGACTAATTTGAGACGTGTTTGAATATTGTAAGGAGTTATTATTTTGTACGTCTCTTCATATTCATATCGATAATATTTGGAAGTATTGGTTGGATCAAAACTTTTAACGTTAACCTGAACCCCTCGAGCTCCATCTTTGTCTGCAATCTCTGTTTCTAGATCAATACTATTTTCTGTAGGCAAAATTTCTGTTGAAGAGACATACGATTTTCCAGAACTCGTTGTTATTTTTAATTGATAGTTTTTATTTGGTTCTGCTTTAAATTCATTTGCAGAAATATATTTTCCATCTTTTTCGTCAAAATTAAATACATTTCCATCGCTATCAACAACAGTAACGTTAGCTCCAGATTCTGGTTTTTTTATTGTATCGTTAACCAGTCTTGTTCGTGAAATGTTTATTTCCTGATGTTTTAATTCATTTGTTAATGTGGCTTCAACGTTCATTGCGTCTTCAAAATCTTGATTTTGATATACATATTGTTCTGTGCAACTTGATAAAAAAGCAAATGCAAAAATGGCCAACGATTTTTTTTTGATTATTGATAAATTCATATGCATGAGATAAATGAATTAAAACTTGATATTGTAAGTGATTGTTGGAATTGGAACAGAAAAAATAGAGGTTTTATAAGCCTTGATTTTTTTATCTTCAGTAACAAAATAAACATTGTAAGGGTTGTTTCGTCCAAGAACATTATAAACTGAAAGGTTCCAAAAGCTATGAGCGAGTTTTTTTATCTTGTGATTTCCTTCAAAATTAAGCCCTATATCTAATCTATAATAGTCTGGAATTCTATATTGGTTGCGATTGCTGTATAAAGTAAATTGCTCTCCTGTTAAGTCGTAAGATCCAATAGGGAAGGTGACAGGTCTGCCGGTTTGGTAAACAAAGTTAGTTGATAAGCTATACCTTTTTGTGAATTTATAATTTAGAATAGCACTAAAATCATGCGGTTTGTCATAATTCGTAGAAAAATAATCTCCATTGTTTATTTTTTCAGCGTCAAATCTGCTATCCAATTTTATTAAAGCTCTCGAATAAGTATAGCTTAACCATCCATTAAAATTTCCTTTTTCTTTCTTGATTAAAAATTCAATTCCATAAGCTTTTCCTTCTCCTTGAAGAAGTTCAGTTTCGATGTTTTGGTTCAAAAATAATTCAGCACCGACTTTGTAATCCAGAATATTTTTAGAGCGTTTATAATAACCTTCGACGCTTAGTTCTAATGATTTTTCAATTATATTTTTGAAAACTCCTAACGAGAATTGATTAGAAGATTGTGGCTCAGTATTTAAATCTGAAAGTTTCCACACATCCATTGGAGATTGAGTAGTGTTTGTAGACAGTAAATGCATATATTGATATGTTCTGTCAAAACTTGCTTTTATAGATAGATCTGGAAGTATAAAATATCGAGCTGAAACTCTAGGTTCAAAGCCACCATAAGTTTTTACAGACTCATTATTAGAATAGGTCTTGGTATCAATAATGGTTCTATCAGATTTAGGTTGGTCATCTTGGTAGATGTTTTGCGTGGCAGGGCCAAGTGCAGAATAGAAAGAATAGCGCAAACCTAAATTTATTAAAAACTTATCGTTGACTTTATAATTTTCGGTAAAAAATAAAGCCGACTCTAAAGCTTTTTCTTTTTCAAGTGTAATATCTTTAATTAGAGAATTGCCGCCTGTTGGTTTGAGAAAGCCAGGCTCGACATTGTATAATTTACTGCTAATGCCATAATTAAATATGTGTTTTTCATTAAGATTGGACTTCATTTTAAAAACAAACTGAGTTTCATTGATTTTATAGCCGTAATCAAATGATTTTTCTGGTTGAGAATCGTAGTCGATGTTAAATTTATATTGGCTATTGGTAACAATTAACGAAGATTTGTTTTTTAGATTGAAATCATGATCCCATTTTACTGTTGCTAATAAATTGCTGTATTTGTAGATAGAATCTGAATTAATACTGTATTTGTCATGACTATAATATAAGGAAGTTTCCAGATCATCTTTTTTTGAGATTTGGTGATTGTATTTTAAAAGCAAATCATAAAAAGAAGCTTGACTATTGTCTAATTCAGGTTCTTTGATAGTTTTTAGAATCCAATCAGAATAACTCGCTCTGCCACCAAATAACAAGCTTGATTTTCCTTTTACTATCGGAAGTTCGAGTGTTACATTGCTCATTACTGGGCCAATTCCTGCTTCGCCAGAAATTTTTTCGGTATTTCCGCTTTTAGATTTGATATCAAAAACAGAAGAAAGACGTCCTCCAAACTCAGCAGGAATACTTCCTTTGTAGATATCGGCTGTTTTGGTTGTAAATGGATTTACAGAAGAAAAGAAACCCAAAAAGTGAGATGGATTGTAAAGAGAAGCGTTGTCAAGTAAAAACAAGTTTTGGTCATCTTTTCCTCCACGCACATTAAATCCTGCAGAACCTTCTCCTGCCGTTTTTATTCCCGGAAGTGTTGTCGCAACTTTAAAAATATCTCTTTCACCTAGAATTAAAGGAACATTTTTGATGTTTTCAACATTAATGCTTGTAAGACCAGCAACTGCCGAAGCTGTATTTTTTGTTCTTTTATTTTCGATAACAACCTCTTTAAGTGCATTTACATTTTCATCTAAATTAAAATCAACCTTTCCATTATTATAAAGCACAATTTTTTTGGTCTTTGATTGATGATTTAATGATTGTGTCTCAATTATATTGATTCCTGCAGGAACTCTAAAGCTATAATAGCCATTTGCATCAGTTGTGGTGCTTATGTCTTTATCTTTTACTTTGATGGTGATATTGTATTCTGGTTTTCCTGAAATTCTGTCTTTAATGTAGCCTGATAAGGTATAAGTTTGAGATGTGTTTATTAAAGACTGTTTTCCTAAAGAAATTATAGAGTCTGAATCTTTCTTAGAATCATTTAGATACTGTTTATTATAAATTGGAACAACTTGCAAAGTGCTGATTTTGCTAACAGTTTTATTGTCAGTGTTTTTGAAATAATTTTCAGTAATCGGGTTTGATATTAATAGGCCATTGCTCAGAATTATATTATTGTTGTCAATAATATAATTTATGGTCGTGTTATTAAAAACAGCATCTAAAATTACTGTAATAGATGTATTCTTAAATTCGCCCGAAATAAGTTCATCTTTAGATAGCCATTGGTCTTCAAAATAGAAATGAAAAGATGTATTTTTTTCAATTATTTCGATAGCTTTTTTTCGTGTTACGTTTGAATATGCTACAGAAACATTTTTTTCCTGAGAAAAAAGAAAGAGTGGCAGTAACAAAAATAAACAGAAGAGAAAGTGTTTTTTCATTTAGATTTAGAAATAGAGCTTATAAATTGTTATCAATAAATTTTAGTAAATCTGCTTTAAATAGGTTTGGGGCTGTCTCTTCTAAAAGTTTATTTTTTTTGTAATAATCTTTTATTTCTTTTTTTAGGTCAGGAAATATTGCGAGGATTTCTTTTTGTGTATTTACAGGTGCAAATTTTGAATTATAAAGAACCTGATAATCACTCAATTCTTTGAATTCTGTATACAAAGTAGTTTCAATTATAATTTCTTTTGCAGTTTTAAAGTGCTTAATATATAAGGAGATTTTTTTGCCTAAATACTTTTCTTCAAAAAAGCCAGTAATAGCTTTTGGGAATTTGTATTTAGTATCAATATTGATGAATTTTTTATCTTCAATGAAAAAGTAATCTGTTTTTTCATTTATCAGAGTTATACCGAATGCGGTATTATTTGCAAACGATTTAACAAGTTGATCTTTGTATATGTCATACTTTATGAGGACATTTTCATAAAACTGGTTGTCATAAAAAACAGATCCTTTAATAAAGTTTTTATTTAAATAATAATTATGGCTGTTTTTTAAATTATAAGGTTCAATATGAATTTTGCCGTTATTGATATTTAAAATCTCTTCGCCAACAATTTTGTCAAAATAATTGGAAACTTCTTTTTTTTCATTGGTTTGAGAAAAGCTGTTGATTGAAAGCAATAAAAGGATGAAAACTATTGTTGGGGGAGATATAATTTTCGATGGTTGGTTTTTACAATATAGTTTGAATTTAAAAGAGATGGTAATAAATAATATTGTGTTATTAATTCTTGACCTTGCAATACCTTTTTTCATCAATATTTTAGTTTTTGTGTAGCTATTTTCTATATAAAACTATGTTAATGACGGTCCTTTAAAAAATAAATTAAACCAACAACATTGATTTTTAAACCAACAACATTATTTAACCTATAATGCGTTTTCTGAAAACGTTGTAGACTAGTGTTTTAACCTTTTGATTTTAGATTGGAAAGTAGCTGTAAAACTTAAAAACCCCAATTCAAATAAATGAATTGGGGTTTTTTATGAATAAACCTTTAGTAAACTAAGATCTGATTACTCTTTTTTCTCCTCACGTGGAGGTCTTGGAACAAGTGCTTTTTTAGACACTTTTTCTTTTTTAGTTTTAGGGTCAACTCCTAAGTATTTCACTTGGAAAACATCTCCCATTTTAACTACATCGGCAACATTTTCAGTACGTTCCCAAGCAAGCTCAGATACGTGAAGCAATACTTCATTTCCTGGTGCAGCAGTATATTCTACTACGGCTCCAAAATCTAGCATTTTGATTACTTTAACTTCATAAGCTTCTCCCATTTGAGGTTTGAAAGTCAATGCATCAATTTTAGCCAATACTGTTTTGATACCTTCTGGATCAGTTCCTAAGATTTCAACAACTCCTTGCTCGTCAACTTCGTTGATAACAATAGTTGTTCCAGTAGCTTTTTGTAATTCTTGAATTACTTTTCCACCAGGACCAATTAATGCTCCAATAAAGTTTCCAGGAATAGTTCTGGTAATGATTTTTGGTGCGTGCGCTTTTACGTCAGCTCTTGGAGTTGCAATAGTTTCAGTTAATTTTCCTAAAATATGCATACGTCCATCACGTGCTTGAGCCAAAGCTTGCTCCATAATGTCATAACGCAAACCATCAATTTTGATGTCCATTTGGCAAGCTGTAATACCGTCAGCAGTTCCAGTTACTTTAAAGTCCATGTCTCCTAAGTGATCTTCATCACCTAAAATGTCTGACAATACAGCAAATTTCTCTCCGTCAGTAATCAATCCCATAGCAATTCCAGAAACTGGTTTTACCATTTGAACTCCAGCATCCATCAAGGCCATTGTACCAGCACATACTGTTGCCATAGAAGAAGAACCGTTAGATTCTAAAACCTCAGAAACAACACGAATTGTATAAGGACAATCTGCAGGAATCATATTTTTTAATGCTCTTTGAGCTAAGTTACCGTGACCAACTTCTCTTCTTGAAGTTCCTCTTAGTGGTTTTGCTTCACCAGTTGAGAAAGGAGGGAAGTTATAGTGTAAGTAGAATTTCTCTTCACCTTGTTCAGATGGAGAATCGATTTGGTTAGCTTCTCTAGATGTTCCTAAAGTTACAGTTGCCAAAGCTTGAGTTTCTCCACGTGTAAATAAAGAAGATCCGTGAACTCTTGGTAAATAATCAGTTTCACACCAGATTGGTCTGATGTCTGTAGTTTTTCTACCATCTAAACGAACGCCTAATTCTAATACTACATTACGAACAGCTTCTTTGTTTGTTTTGTAGAAATATTTAGAAACTAAATCACCGTCAGCAGCTAATTCTTCTTCAGTAAATAAAGCTTTTACTTCTTCTTTTACTTCAGCAAATGCAGCGCCTCTTTCGTGTTTAGCTGAACCAACTTTTGCAATAGCATAGATTTTATCGTATGCTGCTTCTTTTACTTTTTTGTAAATTTCTTCATTTTCTTTCTCACCTTCGTAAGTACGGATTTCTTTTTTACCAAAAGCTTCCTGTAAACGGTATTGAGCTTGAATTTGAACTTTGATAGCTTCGTGAGCAAATTTAATTGCTTCGATCATTTCAGCTTCTGAGATTTCTTTCATCTCACCTTCAACCAT
This sequence comes from Flavobacterium sp. PLA-DH12, assembly GCF_059511845.1. Classification (NCBI taxonomy): domain Bacteria; kingdom Pseudomonadati; phylum Bacteroidota; class Flavobacteriia; order Flavobacteriales; family Flavobacteriaceae; genus Flavobacterium; species Flavobacterium sp. PLA-DH12. The sequence continues at coordinate 80,116 of NZ_JCAMPD010000009.1, read as the reverse complement.
CGCTACAGAATCCATAGAAGCACCAATCATCATGTCGATGTCAGATTTTTCTAATTCTTCTCTACTTGGGTTGATTACTAATTTTCCGTCGATACGTGCAACACGTACTTCAGAAATTAAGTTGTAAAATGGAATATCTGAAACTGCTAATGCTGCAGAAGCAGCTAAACCAGCTAAAGCGTCTGGCATAACTTCTTCGTCGTGAGACATTAACTGAATCATAACTTGTGTTTCAGCATGGTAATCGTCTGGGAAAAGCGGACGCAATACACGGTCAACTAATCTCATTGTCAATACTTCGCTGTCGCTTGGACGTGCTTCTCTTTTAAAGAAACCTCCAGGGAAACGACCTGCTGCTGCAAATTTTTCGCGGTAATCTACCGTTAACGGTAAAAAATCAACGCCTGGGTTTGATGTGCGAGCTGAAACTGCTGTTGCAAGAATCATAGTGTCGCCCATTCTAACTACTACAGAACCATCAGCTTGTTTAGCTAAACGTCCTGTCTCGATTGTGATGCTTCTGCCATCACCTAAATCGATCTTTTCTACAAATAATTGTGGAATCATAAATTTTTTCCTTATTGATTATACAATGGGTTTTAGTTGTGTTGTAGTTGTTGTTGTGTGTAGTTGTTGTTATCTAAAACCCAATGAAAAACCAAACTTTTTTTCTTGTAATATGCTTATTATAAACAGCAGTAATGTAAAAACAAAAAGAGGCACTTTCGCACCTCTTTTCTATATTGATTATTTTCTGATATTCAATACTTTGATAATCTCACGATATCTGTTAATTTCTTTCTTTTTCAAGTAATCAAGTAACGCTCTTCTTTTACCTACTAATAGTACAAGAGAACGCTCAGTGTTGTAATCGTGACGATTTTTTTTCAAGTGTTCAGTTAAGTGAGAAATTCTGTAAGTGAACAATGCGATTTGACCTTCTGCGCTTCCTGTGTTTGTTGCACCACCGTGTTGTGCGAAGATTTCTTCTTTCTTTTCTTTAGTTAAATACATTCCAATATTATTTAATGATTTTTATGTATGTCATACAACTTTTGTAAGACGGGTGCAAAATTAGATTAAAAAATCAAAAGAATCAAACAAAAACAAAAGAATCTTAAAATATTGGGTAATAAATTCTTTTTTAAGGATATAGATACTTTCAAATCTACATTATTTACCTTTTATTGTTATAGGTATAGAGAAAAGGGTGGATCTTTTTATTCCCCTAATTTTTCCAGGAATCCAGTTTCCAGCAGAGTATAAAGCTTTTACAGCTTCTTCACCTGTTCCGTATCCTAAATCTTTTATTATTATTGGTTTTGTAATTTTGCCTATTACGTCAATAACAAAAGTAACATAAATTTGACCTTGCACCTTGTTTTTAAGGGCTTCATCTGGAGTTTTGTAGTAAAGAGCAATATTTTTATAAAAATTATCCATGCCTACTTCAGGAGTTGGTTTTTCAAATATTTTTGAATAGGAATATTTTAGGCTGTCTTTGTCAGTGCTTATTCCAGAAACCAGTTTTCCTTTGTTGTAAGTTTCAGTATATCTAACTTTGTTTATTAAATCCTTGCCATACCAAACGTCTTGTTTTAATCCGTCTTTTATTTTTCCTTTTTCCTGAAAATCTTCATCATTATCATCACATTCTCCGTTTCCATCAATTACAGTAAGTTGATTTTCTTTATTCCAAAATCTTATAAGGAGTGTTTTTAAAGTTTTGGCTTTAGGATCATAGATGTTTTCCTTTTCAAATTTAGAATTCCCATTGTCATACCATTTATACTCTTTGCCCGTTTTCCAGCCATCAGAATAAGTTATAATAGCTTCTTTAGTGCCGTTTTCGTAAAAGTAAATAAAGGTGCCATCTTTTTTAATGATATCTTTATTTAAGGTTGTTCCTACCATTTTTTTTGCCCCAGACTTGTATAATTCTATTACCTTATAACTGTCTTTGTTTAAAAAATAATCTTCGATTACTCTTTTATATTTATGATTTTCTTCTGTTGTTTCACGATATAAAGAGTCTAGATAAACAGCTCTTGATGAATTTTTCTGTGCTGAAATAGTAAGCGAGGTTAAAGAAATAAGAATTAAGAAGAAGTTTTTTTTCATCAGCTTTTTTGTAGTAAAAATAATATTTGATAATTCATGAACAACTATTATTATTTTATTTTCTGAACTTTTTTACCTGCTTGCTTTTCGCTTAAAGAAGAATAAGAAAATTTGATATTCTTTTCATCTATACTTACGCCAGAAATTAGAACTCCACGATCATAATTATCAACAAATGTAATTTTTCGCAGACTATCGCTTCCTTCCCAAACTCCTTGTTTCAATCCATCTTTAAGAGTTCCTTTTTGTGTTACAAATAAATCGGTTTCTTCAAATTCACCATTTCCGTCCGTTACAATCTGATTTTTATTTTGATCCCAACAGTTCAGAACTAAGGTTTGCTGTTTTTTTGTTTTAGAATCCCAGATATTTTGTTTTTCACACTTTTTGCTTTGATTTTCATACCAACTAATCTCTTTGCCATTTTTATGATCATCAGTATAATTTACAACAGTTTCTTTAGCTCCGTTTTTATAATAATAGATAAACTCTCCGTCTTTTTTTAAAACATCACGATCGAGAGTATTGCCCGTCATTTTCTTTCTTCCATTTTTATAGAAATCTGTTACCACGTAGCGAATGCTTTTTTGAGAATAATTTGTAATTACTCTTGTGTAACTGTAATTGTCGGGCGTGCATTCGCGATTTAACGAGTCTAAAAAGATTTTTTTAGAAATCATGTTAATTTGCGCAGAAAGTTGAACTGAAATAATCAGAAGCAAAAAGAGTAAGCTGTTTCCTTTCATTCAGTTCTATTTTTTATTCTTAAAGATAATTTTTTTAGAATAATTTAGCAACCTCTTGATTTACAAATTCTAAAAATCTTTCGTCGGCTTCTGTAAACGGATCAATAACATGACTGTCAATATCAATTTGGCCAATATTTACTCCATTTACAAAAAGCGGAACTACGATTTCAGATTTAACTGTTAAACTGCAGGCAATATAATTGTCTTGTGCTTTAACGTCAGGGACTACAAAATTGGCATTGCTTTCGGCAACTTGACCGCAGATTCCTTTACCAAACGGAATAACTGTATGGTCTGTTTCTGCACCAACATATTGACCTAGATGCAAAGTTTTAGTATCGTGATTAGCAAAATAAAAGCCAACCCAATTGTAATATTCTATATTCTCGTTTAATAGCTTGCAAACTGCTAATAATTTTTCGTCTCTATTTGTTTCATTGTCAGCGACAATTGCACTTATTTTTGGTTGTAATTCTTGAAATGTCATGATATTAAATTTTATACAAAAGTATTTAAAGCTAAACTCAAAAAATATATAAATTTGAAAAAAAAATCTCTTGAAAAAATATTTAGTCCAGTTTAGGCCATTTCTGATTTTTATAAGCATCTTTTTTCTGACTTATATTGTTTTTACACTGCTTTATAAATTTTATTTAAACAGCTATCAAGCAGAAGATCTTGATGCTATAACGATGATTTCTGGCAAAAACTCAGAACAATTGCTAAAGCTTTTTGGGTACGATGTATTAATTCAGAAAAATTCACAAAATCCTTGGCAAGACATTATTTTAAATGGCAGATTTATAGCGCACATAACCGAAGGCTGTAATGCTGTAAGTGTGATGATACTTTTTGTGTCGTTTGTAGCCGCTTTTTCGGGAAATTTAAAAAAGACGCTATTATTTATAATCTTTGGACTTATATCTATTTATATTTTAAATATTGTTAGAATTTCACTTTTAATTGTACTTGTGTACCACTTTTCGCAATATACCAGTTTTCTGCATGGAACTTTCTTTCCTTTGATGATTTACGGATATGTTTTTATTTTATGGATTTTCTGGATCAATAGATTTTCAAAGTATGCTAAATAATTTAAAAGAGAATAGATTTAAAATCCTTACTGCAATTGTTGTTGTAATAGGTTTGGCTTTAATTAGAACATTTGAAAGGAAATTGTTTTATGATCCATTTCTGATATATTTTAATGCCGATTTTCATTCCATTCCACATCCTCCAGTAGAAGATCTAAAACTTTTCGCGGGACTTTTTTTTCGTTATTGTTTAAATTCGGCTCTATCTCTTTGGCTAATTTTTGCCTTATTTCAAGATCGTGATATTTTTAAGTTTAGTCTATTTGTTTACGGTTTATTTTTAGTCTTGTTTTTAATCGCATTTTATATTATTCTTGAATATTTTCCAGACTGCAATTGGCTTCTTTTTTATGTGCGTCGATTTTTAATTCAGCCCATTTTAGTGTTATTATTTATTCCTGGATTTTACTATCAGCTTCAAAAAACTAAAAAATAACATTTGTTTAGGTTTTTTTTATGCGGTTTTTAAATAGCTTTGCAGTATGAATTTGAAAAAGTGTACAGGTCTGTTTTTAGCGTTCCTTTTATTGGTTTCCAATATTGGGTTTGCTTTTGATGTGCACTATTGTGGCGGAGAAATTGCTTCAGTTTCTTTAAAAACTACGGCAGAACCAGTTGTTGAAAAGAAATGTTGCGGTTCTAAAGAAAAAGAAAACTCTTGCTGTAAAGATAAAGTTGTTCATTTCGAAAAGAAATCAGACAACGCGACCATCAAATTCTTCTTTTTTCAATTTGCTTTTCCAGCTGTTGTACAAGATTATAAACCTTTAGTCTTTTTAGAAATCCCAACGTTTAAAAAGAAAGAAGTTCTCTCGTATTATGCTGATGCAAATGCACCCCCCTTATTTAAATTATACCATCAGTATATTTTCTATTCCTGATTTTAATGTTAAGATGAAATGCAGGTCTTGATTAAGACTTTGTGTTTACATTTTGATTGTTTTTGTTCTTGTAAAAACATCAAAAATGTAATTCTATTTAAACATTAAAATCATTTTTTATGCAAAAAAATATAATGCTTTTTACAGCGTTTTTACTTTCTATTTCTGCCTTTTCACAAGAAGATCTGCAAGAAGTAAAAATTACTAAAAAGCAAAAAGGGATTAAAAAATCCTTTACAGTAACAGCCAATACATCTGTAATTACAAGTAAAGAACTGCTTAAAGCGGCTTGCTGTAATCTGGCAGAAAGTTTTGAGACCAATCCGTCAATCGATGTTAATTTTTCCGATGCTTTAACAGGAACCAAGCAAATTAAAATGCTGGGACTTACAAGTCCGTACTTGATGATCACAGAAGAAAATATTCCTTCTGTTCGCGGAGCTTCTCAAGCTTATGGTTTATCATTTACACCAGGAACATGGATTGAAAGTGTTCAAATTACAAAAGGTGCGGGGAGTGTTGTAAACGGTTATGAAAGCATTTCGGGCCAGATTAATACAGAACTTTTAAAACCGTTAAATGATATTCCTTTCTTTCTGAACGCTTATGGTTCAACCGATTCTCGTTTTGAATTAAACACGCATTTCAATAAAAAATTATCAGATAAATGGGCAACCAGTTTGTTTGTTCATGGAAATGCCCGTGTAGCAAAAAACGATATGAACAAAGATGGTTTTTTAGATAGTCCGTTAGGGAAACAAATTAATGTTTTAAATCGTTATCAATATTACAATCCAGAAAGTGGTTTGGTAAGTTTTATCAATTTCAGATATATGAATGATAAAAAACAAACCGGAGAAGTTAATTTTGATAAAGATCGTGATCGCGGTACAACTAACTATTGGGGTTCAGAAATCAATACAGAGCGTTTTGATGTTTCTACAAAAATCGGATATGTATTTAAAGACATGCCATTCCAAAGTATTGGTTTTCAAAATGCATTTAATAGTCATAAACAGGATTCTTATTATGGTTTGAATCAATACGATATTAAGCAAAATAGTTTTTATTCTAATTTGATTTTCAATTCGATCATCAATAATACGATGCATAAGTTTTCAACGGGTCTGAATTTTACTTACGACCAGTATCAGGAATTTGTAAACGTAACCGACGTAAGCAGAATTGATAATTCTGTTGGAGCTTTCTTTGAATATACTTACGATAATACAGATAATTTCAGTTTGATTTTAGGAGGAAGAGTTGACAATCATAACCGATTGGGACTTTTTGTTACGCCAAGATTGCACATGAGATATAATCCTTGGAAGAATGGAGTAGTTCGTTTTTCTGCGGGAAGAGGAAAACGTTCTGCTAATATCTTTGCCGAGAATCAGCAACTTTTTGCTAGTTCAAGAACTTTTTCGATTTTAGATTCTAATGGAAAAGTGTACGGATTAAATCCAGAAATTGCATGGAATTATGGTGTGAGTTTTTCGCAGAAATTCCGTCTTTTCAACAGAAATGCCGACGCAGGGTTCGATCTTTATAGAACCGATTTTCAAAATCAGGCTGTTGTAGATGTGATGCAAAGTCCGCAACAAGTATTGTTTTACGATTTGAAAGGAAGTTCTTTTGCAAACAGTCTTCAACTCGAGTTTAATTACGAATTGATTCACAACTTAAATTTAAGAACAGCCTACAAATATTATGATATTCAGACTGATTATTTGAGAGGGACATTTCAGCGTCCGTTACAGGCAAAACATCGTTTCTTAGGGAATCTAGAATACGAAACTATGATGAATAACGATAAGCAATGGAGATTTGATTTTACCTATAATTGGTCAGGAAAACAGCAGTTGCCTTATACTGCCACAAATCCTGCAGAAGATCAGTTTCCTGATTTCTCACCATCGTATGCGGTGATGAATGCACAAGTAACCCGCGTATTTTCGCCAGTTTTTGAAGTATATGTAGGAGGAGAAAATATTGGAAATTACAAACAAGAAAAAGCAATTTTAGGGGCAAATGATCCTTTTGGACCTAATTTTGATGCATCGATTGCATACGCGCCAATTTTTGGACAAATGTATTATGCAGGACTTAGATTTAAAATCAAATAACAATATCAAATAACAATATCAAAAATCAATTTCAATAACAATAAATTAAATACAATGAATAAAATAGTTTTAATCGCAATGATGGTTTTTCTGGGGTTTTCAGCTCAGGCTCAAACTAAAAAGAATAAGAATTTAAAATACACTACAGAGGTAAACGGAAACTGTGAACAATGCAAGAAACGAATTGAAAAAGCAGCTTACGGCGTTCCGGGAGTAAAAACAGCAACTTGGGATGTTGGTTCGCACCAGCTTTCGGTTATTTTAAACGAAGAGAAATGTTCTCCTTCAGATTTAAATAAAGCAATAGCAAGGGCAGGTCATGATACTAAGGAAGTTAAATCGACTACTGAAGATTATGACAACTTACACAGCTGTTGCAAGTATGTAAGAGAATAATAATTAGAGAAGCCCGAACAACTAGTTTGGGCTTTTTTTAATAGTTAATTTATGTTTAAAATACTGCATTTTATTGTGGTTAAGGTAAATTATTGTTACTTTCACAAACTATAAAAAATAACCAATCACATTTATGAATAATTTTGAATGGACTCAATTACTAAACCCTGAATTTTATATTACTTTAAGCGTCGGAGGTTTTCAGATTGGGTTGTTTATTGTTCTGTTTATAGTTTTTGCTGAGACAGGACTTTTTGCAGGTTTTTTTCTGCCTGGAGATAGTTTGCTTTTCTTAGCGGGTATTTACAGTCGTGATCTAATTGAAAATGTTGCCTATATTCCGAATGATTTTCTAAATGTATTTCTGCTTGCAACAGCTGTTGCTATAATGGGTGTTTTAGGTAATATGACTGGTTATTGGTTTGGTGCAAAAAGCGGTTATTATTTGTTTAAAAAAGAAGATACCTTCTGGTTTAAGAAAAAATACCTGCTTCAATCAAAAGACTTTTTTGAAAAATATGGAGGAAAAGCAATCATTTATGCGCGTTTCCTGCCAATTTTTAGAACTTTTGCTCCAATCGTTGCCGGAATCGTTTCGATGGACAAAAAGAAGTTTATGTTTTATAATGTTTTGAGTTCTTTCCTTTGGTCATTTATATTAATCTTCGCAGGACATTATTTATACGGTGTTTTCTTAAAACAAGGAATAGATTTAAAGAAACATATTGAATATATAATTATCATTATCATTATAATCTCTACTTTCCCAGTTATATTGAAACTTTTGAAAAAGAGACCTAGTGAAGAAATATAATTAAGATAAAAATAAGAAAGTCCGAAGTTTTGCTTCGGACTTTTTTGTTTTAACCAAGTCTATCTTCAATGACTTAATTGTGTGCTATTTTTGATATGGCTAAATATTTTAACTGTGACTACATAAGAGAAGATATTCAATCCATTTGATTCGATGATCGGCAAAACTTGAAAGCGATGGAATAAAAAAAAAGCTGTAATTAGTTTTTGAAAAACAATTACAGCTTTAGTTTAACTTATTTTATATTTCGAATTGAAATTTGCGATTTAGAAATTGAATATTTTAAACATTACCATTCATTCACTTTATTGGCATCCATTTTAAGGAAAATAAACAGCAAAATTGTAAATCCCCAGAGTCCAGAACCTCCATACGAAAAGAAGGGCAGAGGAACCCCGATTGTTGGGAAAATTCCAATTACCATGGCAATGTTTACAAAGAAATGTATGAAGAGAATTGCGGCAACACAATATCCGTAAACCCGGCTGAATTTTGTCTTCTGTCTTTCTGCTAAGTAAATTACTCTAAGTAATAAACTAACAAAAAGTAGAATAACAACAAAAGAACCTGCAAAACCCCATTCTTCACCAACCGTTGTAAAAATATAATCGGTATGTTGCTCAGGAACAAATCCTCCTTTGGTTTGTGTGCCTTCAAGAAAGCCTTTCCCGATCCATCCTCCAGATCCAATGGCAATTTCAGATTGGTTGGTATTGTATCCAATCCCTTTCATATCTACAGTTTTACCTAGTAAAATATTGAAACGATCTCTGTGGTGCTGTTTAAAAACATTGTCAAATACGTAATCAACAGAGAAAACAAATCCAGAAATTAAGACCAGTAAAATTCCGCTTAAAATAATATTTCTGTCAACCACTCTTCCTTTAAAATGTATAATGGCCAACACGATAAAAGCCATTCCAATAACAGCGTACGGCTCTAAAACTAAAGTAAGAACGAAAAGGACAATAGTGATAAATGCTGTCCATACATACCAAGAAGGCAAGCCTTCTCTATATAAAACAAGGATAAATGCGCTATAAATTAAAGCACTTCCTGGGTCTGGTTGTGGTAAAATCAATATTACAGGCAAAAGCATAATAGCCAAAGCTTGGATTTGTCTATTGGTTTCTTTTAAGTTGATTTGTGTATCACTTAAGTATTTGGCCAATGCCAAAGAAGTGGCCGCTTTTGCAAACTCAGATGGCTGTAAAGTGAAGCTTCCTATGGCATACCAGCATCTCTGTCCTGCTATGGTTTTTCCAAAGAGAAATAACCCTGCAAGAGATAATAAGGAAACTCCAAAGATGATACTGGCATATTTTTCGTAAAATTTACCATCAACAAAAAGCACAACAAATATCAATGGAATAGTACAGCAAATAAAAATCAGCTGTTTTTGATAGGTTCCATCGGTTGATAATAAAGAAGACGAATAAATATTAAGCCAACCTAAAGTTACCAGCGCAATGTAGATAAAGACACTTATCCAATCAATATTATTTTTTACACTTTGATTTTTCATTTGAAATAATCTTTCTTAGTTTTTCTTAGTTGTGTCTACCGCTGTTTTTTTAACTTCAGTTTTTGGTGCCGTTGTAACTGGTGCTTTTGGTTTTAAAATTTTTGCTTGTAAAACAGAATCTTTTGGGACAGATTCAATTTTAAGAGCATCACTTATTCCGCCTACTTTAGCATATTCCGAAAGTAAGCTTTTGTTTAATACTCTTACTTCTAGATCTGTTCTTGTGATTTTTTTTCTTAGATATTTTTCAATCATTAAACTCGCAATCGGACCTGCTACTGTTGCTCCAAAACCTCCATTTTCAATCATAACTGCAATAGCAATTTTCGGATTGTCTTTTGGGGCAAAAGCAACAAATATAGAGTGGTCTTTAAGCTGGGTTCTTTTACCGTTTATTTTGGCAAAGTTCTCGGCAGTACCTGTTTTTCCGCAAATATCGATTCCTTCTACTCTAAGACTGTAAGCTGTACCTTTGTTGTAAACGTCAAATAGTCCGCTGATAACCGGCGGGAAATATTTTTGATCAATCGTAGTCACGTGCTTTGTCGTGAACTTTTCGTCTATTTTTTCTCCCTCAATTTTTTTAATGATGTGAGGAGTATAATAATAACCCTGATTTGCAACGGTGGCCATCATGTTGGCTAATTGAATAGGAGTCATTAAAACCTCTCCCTGACCAATTGCATTTGATACAATGGTTGAGCTTCTCCATCCTCCGTTAGGGTAAATTCTTTTATAAGTTTTAGAAGTTGGAATATTTCCTCGTTTTCCAATAGGTAAATCATATCCCATAAATTGGCCTAATCCAAAACTTTTTACGTGACTGCTCCAAACATCAACAGCTTGACCGGGATCTTTGTACTTGTTGATCGTAAGCATATAGGCTTGTCCGAAATAAGTATTACAAGAGTTGTAAATTCCGTTATGCAATTGATGTGGACCAAAACCGTGGCATTTCATGAATCGGCCTCCACCATAACTAAATCCATGATGACACATAAAAGTAGTTTGTTCATTTATTACGCCTTCTTGCAATGCAACTAAACCAGTCAGGATTTTGAATGGAGAACCTGGAGGGTACTCTGCTAAAAGTCCTCTGTCATATAAAGGTTTTGCAATAGAATCGTGATATAAAAGTGTGTAATTTTTAGATCTTTGGCGTCCTACCAAAATACCTGGATCATAAGAAGGGGCAGTAACCAATGCTAGAATTTCTCCAGATTTAGGTTCAATTGCGACAATACCTCCTCTTTTGTTAATCATCAATTCCTCTCCATATTTTTGAAGTTCGGCATCGATAGTTAAATTGATATCTTCCCCAGCTACGGCAATGGTGTCGTATTTCCCTTCTTTATATGGGCCAATTTCTCGGTTGTATTTATCTTTCTGAATGTATTTTACCCCTTTTATTCCTCGTAAAATTTCTTCATAGCTTTGTTCTACACCTTGTTTACCAATTAAATCACCACTATTGTAGTAAGGATTTTTTTCGATCTGTTTTTCGTTCACCTGTGTAATAAAACCAAAAATATTGGCTCCGTAATCTACTTCGTAATCGCGAAGTGATCTTTTCTGGAAGTAAAAACCATCATATTTTCTGATTTTTTCCTGAAAAGCGGCAAATTCATTTTTATTCAGCTGAGATAAAAATACAGAAGGAAGTCTTGGGCTGTAGACTTTTGCTTTTTCAATACGTTTATGATATTCTTCTTCAGTAATATTTAAAAGGGCACAAAATTCGGCAATGTTTAAATCCTTTTTTATATCTCTTGGAATAACCATGATGTCATAAGAAGCCTGATTCGCAACAAGAAGTTTTCCGTTACGATCATAAATATAACCTCTTTCAGGATAGTCATATACTTTTTTTATCGCATTATTTTCCGATTTCAGTTTAAAAGAATCATCAATAATCTGCAAGTAAAAAATCCTAATCACTAGCAAAGACGCTGCAATAATAATTATAGTGGGCAGCAAGACTTTTCTCATCGTTTATTGGGCTTAATAAGATAAATTATTATTATTGAGGTGATTATAGTAAAGATAGAACTAAATAATGTTCGGAGCAAAATGTCCCAGATGAATTTGAACTGAAATGCTTCCAAAACAAATAATACAATATGGTGCATTAAAACCGAGACCAGTATAAATGAAAATCGTTCTGGTGTTAAAGAATCATTTAGTTTAATGGTTTGATACTCATAACTTAAACCAAAAGAAAATTTAAAAATGTAAGGCCTGTAATAGGCTAAAATAACACAGGCAGTTGCGTGTATTCCGCCAGAATTACAGAACATATCCATTATTAGTCCCAAGAAAAAACTAGAAATAATTAATCCTGCTTTATTGCTGTTTACAGGGTAAAGAATGATATACAAGATATACGGAAAGGGACTTATATATCCTAAGAAATTCATATTGTTGAAAATAACAATCTGAATTGCCAGTAACATAATAAATCGAAAAATATTGACTAACAGAGCGCTATTCATTTTTTTCTTTGTTTTCTAAATTAATAAGTTCCTCTCTGTCCTTACTCTTGATAATATAGACGTGTCCTAAGTTTGTCATATCGTTAAATAGCTTAACTTTTATAACATAAAAACTTGTTTGGGTTTCTTTGTAAATTGTTTCAACAGTTCCGATATTAATCCCTTCAGGGAAAATTACAGACTGTCCTCCTGTTACAATTGTATCTCCTTTTCTAACTGAAGCTAATCTTGGAACGTCTCTTAGCTGTACAAATCCAGTACTTTTTCCATCCCATGTCAAAGAACCAAAATGATTTGATTTTTTTAACTTGGCATTAATCTGAGATTTCATGTTCAAAATACTCACAACGGTAGAATATCTTGGTGATGTGTCATCTACAATACCAACAATTCCTAAACTGTTTATTACTCCCATATCTGGTTTTACGCCATCATTGGATCCAGAATTTAAAGTAAGAAAGTTTTCGTGTGTGCTGTATGTGTTATGGATTACTTTTGATACGATGATATCAGCAGGTTTTACACCTTTAATGGTATCTGGTAAAGGTAATTTAGATGTGTCTTCTTTATTAAATAAAAGACTTTTTAATCTTGCGTTCTCAAGTACAAGTTCGTCGTTTTCGGCTCTTAAATTCATGTACTCATTAACACGATTGATTTTTTCATAAACACCTCCACTTAAGAAATTTGCTGAGCTGATTATTTTGCTTCTGTGATAAGAATGAGATTGAATCGTGAGTCCTAACGATATACCTAAAAGCAGCAAAAACAGCAATCGATTACTGTTTCTTATAATGAAATTAAATATTTGCTGCATTTCTTGTCTGGTTATTTTGTTTCAGGATATGCTTAAAAGTTTCAGTTTTTACAAGGGTCAAAAAGTATAAATTTGACCCTTATAAAAGTAAATTGATTGTTATTTTTTGATCTTATTTAATTAAGATGCTTTTAAATTTAGCAATGTTTTTAAGGGCCATTCCTGTACCACGAACAACAGCTCTTAATGGATCTTCAGCAATGTAAACAGGTAAATCTGTTTTTTGAGAAATACGTTTGTCAAGACCTCTCAACATAGATCCACCACCAGCTAAATAGATACCAGTATTGTAGATATCTGCTGCTAATTCAGGAGGAGTCTGAGATAATGTTTCCATTACCGCATCTTCAATACGCTGAATAGATTTGTCTAAAGCTTTTGCAATTTCACGGTAAGAAACATCTACTTGTTTTGGTTTACCAGTAAGCAAATCTCTACCTTGAACTGACATATCTTCTGGTGGGCCATCTAAATCTTCGATTGCCGCTCCGATTTGAATTTTAATTTTTTCAGCAGTACTTTCTCCAACAAATAAGTTGTGTTGTGTACGCATATAATAAACGATATCATTTGTGAAAACGTCACCTGCAATTTTTACAGATTTGTCACATACAATTCCGCCTAATGCGATAACAGCAATTTCTGTTGTACCACCTCCAATATCCACAATCATGTTTCCTTTTGGTTGCATAATGTCAATACCAATACCAATTGCCGCTGCCATTGGCTCATGAATCAAGTAAACTTCTTTTCCGTTTACTCTCTCACAAGATTCCTTCACCGCTCTCATCTCCACTTCAGTAATACCAGAAGGAATACATACAACCATACGTAAAGCTGGGGTAAACATTCTTTTTTTCAATGCAGGAATACTTTTAATGAACATATTGATCATTTTTTCCGAAGCATCGAAATCAGCGATTACACCATCTTTCAAAGGCCTTATAGTTTTGATGTTTTCATGTGTTTTACCTTGCATCATATTGGCTTCCTTACCAACAGCAATGATTTTGCCTGATACTCTATCACGTGCAACGATAGACGGACTATCAATGACAACTTTATCATTATGAATGATTAAAGTGTTTGCGGTTCCAAGGTCTATCGCAATATCCTCGGTCATGAAATCAAAAAATCCCATAAGTTTTTTAGGGGTTTAAAATGTTATAAATTATTTATCGAACAAAGTTAAACAAATTAATGTTTAAAATGACGAGTTCCTGTAAATACCATTGCAAGATTATTTTCATTGCAATAATTTATACTTAATTCGTCTTTAATCGAACCTCCTGGCTGAATTACAGCAGTTATTCCTGCTTTTTTAGCTAATTCTACACAATCCGGAAATGGGAAAAATGCATCACTTGCCATCGAAGCTCCATTTAAATCAAATCCAAAAGCTTTTGCTTTGTCAACAGCTTGAATTAAAGCGTCAACTCTTGAAGTCTGACCTGTACCTGATGAAATCAATGTTCCGTTTTTAGCAAATACAATTGTGTTTGATTTTGTATTCTTGCAGATTTTAGAAGCAAAGATCAAATCTTCGATCTCTTGAGCAGTAGGTTCTGTAATTGTAACGGTTTTTAAATGCTCTTTATTATCCGTAATATTATTTCTGTCCTGAATTAACAAACCATTAAGACAAGTTCTTACTTGACGAGCTGGTAATTCAACTTCATTTTGAACTAATATAATTCTGTTTTTCTTCTCTTGTAATACCGTAACAGCCTCATCATCATAAGCTGGAGCAATTACAACTTCGCAGAATAATTTGTTGATTTCTTGTGCAGTTTCTAAATCAATTTTAGTGTTAGAAATTAACACTCCGCCAAAAGCTGAAGTAGGATCACAAGCTAAAGCTGCTAAATAAGCCTCACTGATTGTTTTTCTTGAAGCCAATCCGCAAGCATTGTTGTGTTTTAAAATCGCGAAAGTTGGTCCGTCAGTTTTAAACTCAGCAATTAAATTAACTGCAGCATCAACATCTAGTAAGTTGTTGTATGATAATTCTTTTCCGTGAAGTTTTTTGAACATTGCATCAAAATCTCCAAAGAAGAATCCTTTTTGGTGAGGGTTTTCACCGTATCTTAAAACTTGACCGTTTGCAATACTTTCTTTGTAAATAGTCTCGTCTGTATTGAAATAATTAAAAATAGCTCCATCGTAGTGAGATGAAACGTGGAATGCTTTAGTAGCCAACAATCTTCTGTTCTCCAAAGTTGTTGCTCCATCTTGTTCTGTAATCAAATCTAAAAGTAAACTGTACTCGTTTACAGAAGCCACAATTACAGTGTCTTTGAAATTTTTCGCTCCAGCACGAATTAATGAAATTCCGCCAATATCGATTTTTTCAATAATATCTTGTTCACTTGCTCCGGAAGCAACTGTTTTTTCAAAAGGATATAGATCAACAATTACCAAATCAATTTGAGGAATGTCAAATTCCTTCATTTGCTGAACATCGCTTTCATTATCCTGGCGATTTAAAATACCTCCAAAGATTTTTGGGTGTAAAGTTTTTACTCTTCCTCCAAGAATTTCAGGGAAAGAAGTAATGTCTTCAACAGGAACTACTGGAATACCAAGGTTTTTGATGAAATCTTCAGTTCCTCCAGTTGAATAAAGTGTTACATTTTGTTCGTGTAATTTTCTAACAATTGGTTCTAATCCATCTTTAGAAAAAACAGAAATTAATGCCGATTGTATTTTTTTTGTTGTGCTCATTGTGTAGTTATGATTTTGAGACTGCAAAAGTAGTTTTTTTATATATTATATTAAAAAAAATTAGTGTAACAAAATGCTAAAAAAATCTACTGATGAGTAAGTTAACTTTTATTAGGTTTTTGAATTTAAATTATTGAATTTTACTTTATTGAAAAATACAAAAATATGATCGTTTATCTGAGATTATTAAAGGAAAGTCTGAGCTTTGCCATCAATGCTTTGCGAAATAATAAATTGCGCACTTTATTATCGCTATTAGGTGTAACAATCGGTATTTTTTCGATTATCGCTGTTTTGGCTGCTGTTGACTCTTTAGACAAAAAAATCTCAAAAGATTTGAGCAGTTTAGATAAAAATACAATTTATTTAATGAAATACTGCTTTGGACCGTCTGAAATTCCACAATGGAAGAGAGAACAATTTCCAAATGTGAAATATGACGAGTATATCGGATTGAAAAATTCAATGAATAATACCGATCAAGTAGCATATCAGCTTTTTGTAAATAGAGAAAGCTTAAAATACGATTCTAAAACAGTCAGCGATGTAAATATTATTCCATCGTCAAGCGAAATGGTCGATATTGACGGATTGAGTTTTGATAAAGGAAGATTTTACAATGAATCTGAGTCAAATTCGGGAACTCCCGTTATTGTTTTAGGATATGACATAGCCGAAGGACTTTTTGGTTCAAGCGATCCAATAGGGAAAAATATTCGCTTATACGGACAGCGATTTACTGTAATTGGCGTAATGGCTAAACAAGGAGCTGGATTCTTTGGAGACAGTAATGATACTTCGGTTTATCTTCCGGCAAATTTTTTAAGAAGAATGTACGGTGATAGCGATTCTATGACTCCTGTAATTGTTTTAAAGCCTGTAAAAGGCGTGGATATGGATGCTTATAAAGCGGAGATAGCTCAAAAACTTAGAGCAATACGTGGAATGAAAGCAGGAGAAATGGATAATTTCTTTATTAATGTGCTTTCTGGCTTTACTGATTTTATTGATGGAATTTTGGGGCAGATGAATGTTGTAGGCTGGATTATCAGCGGATTTTCTCTTTTAGTTGGTGGTTTTGGAATTGCGAATATTATGTTTGTTTCAGTTAAAGAAAGAACAAATCTTATCGGAATTCAGAAATCACTGGGAGCAAAAAATAAATTTATCTTATTCCAGTTTTTGTTTGAAGCTGTTATTTTGTCGGTTATTGGAGGGATTATTGGTCTTCTCATGGTGTGGGGAATTGCTTTTGCTCTGACAAAACTGCTAGACTTTGAATTTGTTTTAAGTTTAGGAAATATTCTTTTAGGAACCGGTTTGGCTGCTTTTATTGGTCTCGTTTCCGGAATTCTTCCTGCCATTTCGGCGGCAAATCTAGACCCTGTTGAAGCCATTCGAACAGGAATGTAAAATGTTGTTTTTGTGTTATTTAATTGTAAATTTTGTTGAGTGGAAATAATTAGATACATTTGATAGACAACAAATTAAAACGCCACATAAATGAGCTTTAATCTTAAATCTGTTGATACTGTTGAGTCGATTTCCAAGGAAGATTTTAAAAAGAATTACCTAGATAAAAGAAAACCTTTAATCATAAAGGGGCTTACAAAAGATTGGCCAGCAAGGGAAAAATGGTCAACAGAGTATCTCAAGCAGATTGCTGGAGATATAGAGGTTAAACTTGTGGATAATTCTAAGGCAGATCCAAAAAAAGTAATCAATGCTTCGATTGCGAGTATGAAATTTGGGGAATATCTGGATTTGATAAAGCGCGAACCAACCCAATTGCGTATTTTTTTCTTCAATCTTTTCAAGCATAGACCCGAATTAATTGATGATGTAAAAGTTCCGAAAGAATTAATGGGCGGTTTTATAGAAAGTATGCCAGCCATGTTTTTTGGCGGTTCTAAGGCAATTACTTTTCTGCATTATGATATCGATTTGCCACATCTTTTTCACACTCATTTTGGTGGACGAAAACATATTATCTTATTTGATAACAAATGGAAAAAAAGATTGTATTGTCTTCCTAATACAACTTATGCTTTAGAAGATTATGATGTCGCCAATCCCGATTTTGAAAAATTTCCAGCATTAAGAGGAGTAGAAGGTTATGAAGTTTTTCTGGAGCACGGAGATACTTTATTCATGCCAACAGGAATGTGGCATTGGATGCGTTATATAGATGGTTCTTTTTCGCTCACACTTCGTGCTTGGGATTCGTCGATTTCTCGAAAAATGGCTAGCGTTTGGAGTTTATTTATGCATGGCGCAGTTGACAGTGCTATTAAAGTTGTTTTTAGAGAACGTTATGCAATCTGGCGTGAAAAATTAGTTTTTAAAATCGCTGAAAAAGAATTGAAGAAGGATTTGAAAAAGGCTGGGTAATAATTTAGGGTCTAAAAATATAAAAATCCTGTAGGAACTATATGTGCTAATTATTTGGTTTTTTTACAAATTTGACAAGTTCAGGAAATTTAATTCTTGTTTTATCCCATTTAATATCGGCAGAATTGTAATATTTATTATTTCTCTTATAATAAATAATCGTGTCTTCTTCCTGTGTTGTTCTTCTAATAACGATAAAATCTCTATCTTTCTTAAAGTAATTTAAAGATTTATTTAAATCAAAAAATATTTTAGAATTTAAAGTGTCAGATTGAGATGCGATGAAAGTTGCATTTCTAAAATCATCTTTATAATTCAATTTAATAAAATCATAAATATTTTTATTTGAAATTTCAATTAGATCTCTTGGATCTAAATCAGCGAAGTATGGAATTGTGTCTGTATTTGGTGTTCCACAGATCATTCCTATGCCTTTATTTTGCAAATAATAAGCCGTAGAATCTGAGTTGATGATAAAAGTATTTGTTCCGTAAAACAACCAGCCAGGTATAGGTGGAGGAGGTGGAACAGTGTCATTGTTTCGTATTATTGGTTTGTTTTCTTGCGAAATTATATAGGGAATGTTTTTTTCAATTTTAGCTTCTTTCTTGGTGCAGTTCCAAAAAAGGATACAAATCATAAAACCAATAAAAATTCTCATCATAAAAATCAGATTTAAAATAAAGATATAAAAAATCCCAAGAAGCAATTTCTTGGGATTTCTATTTTAAGTAGTTTTAAAACTATCTAATATCATTATTTTGAATCAAATCGATATATAAGTTGATCTTATCTTTCAATTCTTTTCTAGGCGTGATAAAGTCCAAGAAACCGTGCTCTAAAAGAAACTCAGCAGTTTGGAAACCTTCTGGTAAATCTTTTCCTGTAGTGTCACGAACAACACGAGGACCAGCAAAACCAATCAAAGCGCCTGGCTCAGAGATGTTGATATCTCCTAACATTGCGTAAGATGCAGTTGTTCCTCCAGTTGTTGGATCTGTACAAAGAGAGATATAAGGTAATTTAGCTTCAGCTAATTGAGCTAGTTTTACGGATGTTTTTGCTAATTGCATTAAAGAATAAGCAGCTTCCATCATACGAGCTCCACCAGATTTAGAAATCATTACAAAAGGAAGTTTGTTTTTGATGGCGTGATCAATTCCTCTTGCGATTTTCTCACCTACAACTGCTCCCATAGATCCACCGATAAAAGCAAAATCCATACAGCAGATTACAAGTTCTCTTCCTTTAGATTTTCCTACTCCCGTACGTACAGCGTCTTTAAGGTGAGTTTTTTCCATTACATCTTTCAATCTGTCTGCATATTTCTTTGTGTCTACAAAATGCAAAGGATCTTTAGAAGTCATGTTTTTGTCTAACTCAACAAATTCGTTGTTGTCGAATAAAATTTCAAAATAGGTTGCGCTTCCAATTCGAACATGAAAATCATCTTCAGGGCTAACGAATAAATTTCTCGCTAATTCGTCAGCATCAATAATTTTTCCAGTAGGAGATTTGTACCACAATCCTTTCGGAACGTCCATCTTATCTTCTGTCGCGGTCGTAATCCCTTTTTCTTGTCTTTTAAACCAAGCCATATTGAATGTTTTTTTTGTTTTAGGTTTCAATTTTCAAGTTGCGAAACCTGAAACTTGAAACGTTAAACTTGAAACTTTTTTATTATAGTGTATTCACATTATTTAAATCAGCAAAAGCTTGTTCAAGTCTTGCATTGAATGTTACTTCGCTTTCACGAACCCATCTTCTTGGATCGTAATATTTTTTGTTCGGAGCATCTGGACCTTCTGGGTTTCCAATTTGAGATTTCAAATAATCAAGGTTTTTAACCATATAATCACGGATTCCTTCAGTGTATGCAAACTGTAAATCAGTATCAATATTCATTTTGATAACTCCGTAGCTAATTCCTTCTCTGATTTCTTCAAGTGTAGAACCTGAACCTCCGTGGAAAACGAAATCAACTGGATTGTGTCCTGTGTTGAATTTGTTTTGTACGAAATCTTGAGAATTTTTTAAGATTTTTGGAGTTAATTTTACGTTTCCTGGTTTGTAAACACCGTGAACGTTTCCGAAAGCAGCAGCAATTGTAAATTTAGGGCTTACTTTAGATAATTCTTCGTAAGCGTAAGCTACTTCTTCTGGTTGAGTATATAATTTTGAGCTGTCAACATCAGAGTTATCAACACCATCTTCTTCACCACCTGTAATACCAAGTTCGATTTCTAATGTCATACCCATTTTGCTCATTCTAGCTAAGTATTCTTTGCAGATCTCAATGTTTTCTTCGATTGGCTCCTCAGACAAATCGATCATGTGAGAACTAAATAATGGTTTTCCTGTTTCTGCGAAATGTTTTTCAGAAGCGTCTAATAAACCATCAATCCAAGGTAAAAGTTTTTTTGCACAGTGGTCAGTGTGTAAGATTACAGTTGCACCGTAAGCTTCTGCCAAAGTATGAATATGTTTTGCTCCTGCGATTCCTCCCGCGATTGCTGCTTTTTCACCTGCATTTGATAATCCTTTTCCAGCGTTGAATTGTGCTCCACCGTTAGAAAATTGAATGATAACTGGCGCGTTAAGTTTCGCTGCAGTTTCAAGAACTCCATTAATTGTGCTTGATCCAGTAACGTTTACTGCTGGAAGAGCAAAACCCTTCTCTTTCGCATAATTAAAGATCTCTTGTACTTGATCTCCTGTAGCTACTCCTGGTTTAATGTTGTGTGCCATTTTAATTTTTTTTTATAGTTGTTTTTAGTTTTTAGGTTGCAAAAATAAGAATTAATTAGCATTAGAAAGGATAATTTATACCAAAATTTAAAACCGAGTGTCCAAAATTGTATTCTTTAAACCATCGGTCTCCCTTCTCATGTGCTGGATTATAAGTCTTAAAGCCTAAATCTAAACGAATCACAAAAAAGCTTAAATCGTATCTTAAACCGAATCCTGTACCTAAAGCAATTTCAGCTAAATCGTTTAAGTTGTCAAATCTTGCTTTCGGATCTATGACATTATCGAGCACATTCCAGATATTTCCGGCATCTGCAAAGAATGCTCCTTTAACATCTCCGAAAACTTTGAAGCGGAATTCGGCACTCGCCGCAATTTTCATATTGGCCTCATTAAAGTCGTTTACTGCATTGGTACTTCCAGGTCCTAAAGCGTAAGGCTGCCAAGCACGGTTGTCATTGGAACCTCCGCCATAATAACTTCGTGAAAAAGGAATATAGTTTGAATTTCCAAACGGAATTGCAATTCCAAAGAAGCTTCTAACTGCTAAAACTTTCTCTTTTCCAAAATCCCAGTGTTTAATATAGTCAAATTCAGTTTTTATATACTCTGAATATTCCAGATTAAAAATCTCGTAATTTCCTTTTGCGTTTTTTTGAAGATTTCCGACTTCAGAAATTAATGATAATAATGTTCCAGCAGATTCAATTTTGGTTCTAAATTGATAGAAATTATTATCTGCTAGATCTTTTTTGGTTGTTTTGGTAAAAGAAAAACTTGTGGCTAGAATAAAATCATTTTCGGTCAAACGAACTCTTCTTTCCTCAATACTTTCAACTTCTTGATATTGCGAGTTGTCTGGAGTTAAAGCTGTTTGTCCTGTCAACACATCATTAGTAAATCCCGTAGTCCCTTTTGGAATCGTAAGGTCTTTTCTGGCTTGTTCCTCAGGTGTAGTTCCCCAGTTATTGACATCAGTATTATAATCTTTACCAATAAAATTCAGATCATCGTAAGAAGAAGTATATACATTAAAGTAATTGTCAGGATTTAAATTACGAACAAACTGTGCGTTTAGCAATTCGAATTTTGCTGTGTTATGACGTTTTGGTGTCCAGTTGTACGAAATACCTCCTGTAAAATTTTCTTTATCCAAACCAATATTTCGTTGTTTCGAAAAACCAGAAGTTATAGAGGTGTAGGGGATCATACTTTTTGGGATAATCTTTTCTGTCCCAAACGGGAGAAGAATTCTCGGAAAATTCAATTTCATATCCAAACCATACTCAGAGACATTAAAGAAATTATTGTTCGGATTGGCCATATCTCTAGATGATCCAACATTTAGACGCGCTGATATTTCTAAAGTTTCTGCACGGTTAAATACATTTCGAATAGTTTCAGAAACACTGGCTCCAATCCCGAAATCCTGAATGTTAGAATGCGTTACGTCAAGAGTGGCTCCAAAACTGTATTTTTTTCTCGGAGTCAAATAAACATTGGCAATAAGAGATTGCGCTGTAGAATCTCTTTTGTCTACTTCGTATTGAATTGATGGATAGTTGAAAATCCTTAAATTATTTAAATATCGAGAAGAAAGAGTAGTTCTAAAATCGGCAAAAGTACTTC
Organism: Flavobacterium sp. PLA-DH12; assembly: GCF_059511845.1. Taxonomy (NCBI): domain Bacteria; kingdom Pseudomonadati; phylum Bacteroidota; class Flavobacteriia; order Flavobacteriales; family Flavobacteriaceae; genus Flavobacterium; species Flavobacterium sp. PLA-DH12. The sequence continues at coordinate 57,609 of NZ_JCAMPD010000009.1, read as the reverse complement.
CTTTCGTAATGAAAATAGCATCGGTAATAGCGCGTGGTTTGTATTTTAAGGTCTTGTAACTGTATAAATTAAAGTTATTATACGTTACACTATCTGTTGGTTTTTTCTTGGCATTTGCAGCAGAATAATCTGTGTAAATGTTTACGTCGCTAATTTTATACAATTTAAAAGGTTCTGTGCGGCTAGAATCTCTCTCTTGAATTGTATTGTTGTTTATAATTAAAGTTACATCGGCTTTGGCTTTTTTACCAATCGTGTCAATGTCAAAAGTTACATAAGTAGGCTGAAAATAGTAGGCGCCGTGATTTCTAAAGTATGTTGTAATACGATTTTTTTCTTCTTCAAAATCTGTGGTTTTGTATTGATTACCAGATTTTAATAGCGAAGGCTCATTATTAGTTCTGTATAATGAGTCCAGTGCAGGAGTCATTATTTTAGTTGTAATAGTATCTAATTTGTAAGCTGGCCCTGTAGTAATATTATAATTAATTGCGGCTCTTTTTGTTCCGACTGTATCAATAGTGTAATCTGTTTTAACATTAAAATATCCACTATTAAAATAATAGTATTTTAGCCTCAGTAATGATTTTTTAGTTTTAGAAGTATCTATTATTACTGGTGGTTCTCCAGTGTTTTTTAGAAATTCATGAATTCCTTTATAATAAAAAGATTGTCCAAGGCGATCTACTTGTTTTGCTGAGAATATTTTTGACATACGCTCATACTTTCCCGGATTGTTTTTAAATTTGGCCTGATAAGTAGAATCTGGATTTAAATTGGCTAAATTGTACAGATTTAATCGAAGCTTATAACCTAATAGTTTGCCATTTGGTTTTTGGTACATCTGATTAGAAGCTGTCTCATCGTTTGTTGATTTTCCGTTAACTAGAATATTATTTTTTACAAGAAGGTTTTTTCCATCGGGAACTCTTTTTACGGCATTACAAGCGCAAATTAATATTGCAATTAGAAGAAATGCTATTATTTTTGTGGAATTCTTTTTCAAGTGTTTTTTTAATATTTAATTCAAAAGTACATTATTTTATGGTTAGTAAAAACCAAATAAAGCTTATCTCAGGCTTACATCAAAAAAAGCAGCGTTTTGCCAATCAATTATTCTTTGCTGAAGGAGTAAAAGTAATTCAAGAATTGCTGCAATCCAATTTTGAATTAGAACATTTATACACCACATTGAATGATTTTGAAACAGTTCACGCTTCAAAACGTACTCTTATTAATGATCAAGAACTGAAAAAAATAAGTGCTTTGTCGACTCCAAATTCTTGTCTGGCAGTTTTTAAAATTCCAGCCGAAAAGAAAATAGTCGATTCGGGTTTAATTTTAGCCTTAGACGATATTAGAGACCCTGGAAATCTAGGGACTATTTTACGTCTTTGTGATTGGTTTGGTATTAAGCAGATTGTCTGTTCTAAAGAAACAGTAGATATTTATAATCCGAAAGTGGTACAAGCTACAATGGGGTCTATTACCAGAGTAAATGTAAGCTATGTTGATTTAAAACTTTTTCTTGCTCAAACTAAACTGCCAGTTTTTGGAACTTTTATGGACGGAGAAAATATTTATCAATCCAAATTACCTCAGAGTGGCATCATTATTATGGGTAATGAAGCTAATGGTATTTCAGAAGAAATTGAAAAAATCATAACCAACCGTCTCACAATTCCTAGATTTGGAGAGCTTCAAAAAACCGAAAGTTTAAATGTAGCTACTGCAACCGCAATTATTCTTAGTGAATTTAAACGAAATAGTTGATATTTTGTTTTAATGAAAAGTGAAATTTATTAAAATCGCTCTAGATTTCATTGAATCAATGTTTCCTGTCCATGGACTGTCTGGAGTATTATCTCTAATAAGCTCATCGGTGATACCGAACATTCCTCTAACAGAAGGTGAGAAAATAAAGTATTCGGTAAAAATATCAATTCCTAAACCTAATTCGTAGGCAGCAGTCCATTGCTTTACTCTAAATTTCTGCTCAAAGTTATCGTCTTGAGATTTTGCGTTACTTGATAAATTTAAAGTTGTAGACATACCGCCCACTAAGTATGGGCGTATGTTTCCTGTACGTTTTGCAGAAAACTTCAATAATAACGGGAAGTGAATGTATGTACTATTTACTTCTCTTAAATAATCACTTTCGGTGTTTCCAATACCAGGAAAAAAAAGATCACGTTTAGTATAGTACAAACCTGGTTCAAAACGAAGATTGATATATTCCTGAAGTCTTAAATCGGCCACAACGCCCACATTAAACCCAGTAGTTTTTTTAACCTGAATATAGTTTTCTCCCGGAGGAGTTTTGTAATCAAATTTAAAGTCAAAACTATTAAAGCCTAAATAATAGCCAAAGTAAATACGCTGTTTCTGCCAGTTTTCAAGATTAATGATAGGATCTTTGCTAAACATATTTTTAGCAAATTGCGAATGTCCTTTTGTCGTTAAGACCAATAAAAATAAGATTACAATTTTTTTCATACTATTTTTTAGATGCAGAATAAATTGTTGCGACACCAAAAGTTTGAGGCATTGCCACAACATCTATAAACCCAGTTTTTCTTAAAATATTGTTTAAGGCTTCTCCATAAGGAAAAGCGGCGGCCGATTCAGATAAATAGCCATACGCATCATTATCTTTAGAGAATAATTTTCCGATTAACGGAAGTATATTTTTGCTGTAAAAATTGTATCCTTGTTTATAAGGAAATTTATCTGGAACAGAAGTTTCTAAAATAACAAAAATTCCGTTTGGTTTTAAAACCCTTAAGATTTCTCCAAAACCTTTTTCTAGGTTTTCAAAATTTCTTACACCAAAACCAACTGTAATAGCATCAAAATAATTGTCTTCAAAAGGCATGTTTTCAGAATCTCCTAAAACGAGTTCGATAACATTCGAAAGTTTTTTTTCTTCTACTTTCTTTTTCCCTACTTCCAGCATTCCGGCAGAAATATCAAGACCAATAATTTTTTCGGCATTAGTTTGTGAAAGTAAAATGGCTAAATCACCGGTTCCTGTTGCAATATCAAGAATAACTTTTGGTTTTTTGTCTGATACTAATTTTAATACTTTTTTACGCCATTTAATGTCAATTCCAAAAGAGATTACGCGATTCAAATTATCGTAATTCCCAGAAATGGTATCGAACATTTGGGTTACTTGCTCTTTTTTACCTAAAGAAGAGTCTTTATACGGAGTTATTTTTTCAGACATTTTTTTTATTTAGGCAAATATAAACAATCTAGTTTAACTGTAATTGAGTTTTTTAATTTGTAAAATAAATGTTTAATCAGATTTATTTTAAAGCAGATTTTGCTATCCCTAAATCTAGGTATTTTGGTAAAATCCCTAAATCTTGGTATTGTCTAATAGCGCTATAATGAGCAACTTTGTTTAAGTAAAAATGATTAAAGTTTTAATGATTGATAATGTCGCTATGACTTAAACAGATGATTGCTTTTTTTGCGCTGGCAATTCATTTGTTCATGAAAGAGTCTTGTAAAGTATTGTTCTTGGGGGGAAATACTAATATTAAGTGCAAAATACGTTCTTAGGATTAAATTTGTTTTTGGAAATTTTAATTTTCTGCCTTTAATATCTTAGTGGTATTTGTTATTAAAGGCGTTTGAGATTTAGGTCTCAAATAACATTAAATGTTATTCAGTTTTACAAATGTTTCTCGACATTTGTTATTTTTTAAACAAAATTCTTCTTGAGCGAGTTAGGCTTCAAAAATCAATTATTTAAAAACATCCTCCCTAAAAAGAGGATGTTTTTTATTTATTTTCTAATGTAAGTTTCATAAGTATAGTCATAAAGATGTTTTTCATCTTTATAATTTTCTTCAGATTCTACCAAAATCCACTCGCTTTTATTGATTTTAGGAAAGAAAGCATCTGCTTCAAAAGAATGATGAACTTTGGTTAGTTCTATAATATCAGTAAATGGAAGGGCAAGATTATAAATTTCGCCACCGCCAATAACATAACTGTCATCGTTTTCTGGGCATAAGGCAATTGCTTTTTCAATGCTATCTACCACAATGCATCCTTCTGGTTTATAATTTTCTTGGCGAGAAATTACAATATGGACACGATCTGGCAACGGTTTTGGAAAGCTTTCAAAAGTTTTCCTTCCCATAATAATATGATGACCAGTTGTAAGCGATTTAAATCTTTTAAAATCATTTGGAAGATGCCATACTAATTCGTTGTTTTTTCCAAGCGCATTATTTTCGGCTGCAGCCGCTATCATTATAATCATGGTATGCTTAACTAAATTTTATTTTCATTCTCTTCATTAATAGAAGATTCAAGCTGGCTAATTCTTTTTTGCTGTAAAGCAACTAATCGGTCAATTTGCTCTCTTTCCCATTTTTTATTCATAAAACGGTCTGTTATATACACTTTTATAAAATGCAGAATAAAAAGGAAAAGCCAGATTGTAATTCCCCAAATACACCAGTTTTGGGTTGTGCCGTCGCCAAAACCAAAAAACTTGTTAGCAATAAATAAAAATAAACTTCCTAGAAGGAAAAGAACAAAATGAAAATATAGGATTTTTTTTTGTCTTAATCGTCGTCTAGCGTATTCGTATTGTTCGTGCACTTCTTTTTCCATAAGATAAAAATGAGATTATAAAGTTAAAATTTATTTTCGAAAGTCAATATTTTGAATATGGAATATTTGCCTTTTGCAGATATAAGAATTTGAAAAACAAAATTTTAACCACTTTAAATTGCAGATAAAGCGAAAATATTAAGCTGTTTTTGGTATTATCATAAATCGCTTCTGAAGGTAGTTAGTGTTTCATTGAATTTAATTAATTTTAGATGTATAAATCTAAAAACGAAATAGTTATGTCTTTAAAGAAACAATTTGTGAAAACGAAACCCGTATGTAAAGTGACGTTTTCAATAGATGCTAAAGATGCAAATTCGGCAGCTGTTGTTGGAGATTTCAATAATTGGAATGCTGAAGAAGGAACTCTGAGTAAATTGAAAAATGGAACTTTTAAAGCAACTTATGACTTGGTTAAAGATGCTATTTATGAATTTAAGTATCTGATTGACGGAAATTATGTAAATGATCCAGAAGCCGATTCTTATAAATGGAATGATTACGCTGGAAGTGAAAACAGTGTTTTAGTTGTATAAAAAAATCCGCTATTAAAGCGGATTTTTGTTTTTTATACTGCAACACTTCCTTTAATGGCAGGATGCGGATCGTAATCTACAAGTGTGAAATCATTAAAATCAAAATCAAAAATGTTTTTAATCTCCGGATTTAAAATCATTTTTGGTAATGGTTTTGGTTCACGCGTTAATTGCAGTTCCAATTGTTCAAAATGATTATTATAAATATGTGCATCGCCAAAAGTGTGAATAAATTCGCCTGGCTCTAAATCGCATACTTGTGCAATCATCATAGTTAGCAATGCATAAGAAGCAATGTTAAAAGGAACTCCTAAAAAGATATCGGCACTTCGCTGATACAATTGGCAAGATAATTTTCCTTTTGTTTCTCCTTTTTCAGGATCTGGACTTGCTACATAAAATTGGAAAAAAGCATGACAAGGAGGCAAAGCTGCTTTGTTGTTAGCCACATTTTCTTCAAAAGACTTTTTAGTATCTGGCAAAACCGATGGATTCCATGCAGAAACCAACATTCTTCGGCTATTCGGATTTGTTTTTAATTCTTTAATTAATTCAGAAATCTGATCTATTTCTTCACTATTCCAATTACGCCATTGGTGGCCGTAAACAGGTCCTAAATCACCATTAGAATCTGCCCATTCGTCCCAAATTTTGACTCCATTTTCTTGAAGGTATTTTACGTTTGTATCGCCTTTTAAAAACCAAAGCAATTCGTAAATGATCGATTTCAAATGAAGTTTTTTTGTTGTAACCATTGGGAAGCCCTCACTTAAATCAAAACGCATTTGGTAACCAAAAACACTTTTTGTTCCAGTTCCGGTTCGGTCTCCTTTTTGATTGCCGTTTTCTAAAACGTGTTTTACTAAATCTAAGTATTGCTTCATCTTTGTTTAATCGTTTAATCGTGGATCTGTTTAATTGTAAATTTGTTTAATCGATTTAACGAATAAACGGTTTAACGATTAAACATTAAAATTTATCTTCTAGAGATTTCGTCTCTAATTTTTGCTGCTTTTTCGTAATCTTCTTGAGAAACGGCTTGATCTAAAAGCTCGTTTAGTTCTTGTAAACTATGTTTTGCGTAAACGTCTCCAGATTGGTTGCTTTCTTCTTCGTGTCCAAAAGTTTCAGGATTAGAAAGAACATCATCAATTTCTTGAGCACCAGAATCTGTTTCGGCAGTATTCGATTTTAGATAAATTCCTGCTTTGTCTAAAATGTTTTTGTAAGTAAAAATAGGAGCATTAAAGCGCAATGCTAAGGCAATAGCATCAGAGGTTCTAGCATCTATAATCTCTTCGATTTTATCTCTTTCGCAGATCAGGCTAGAATAAAAAACACCATCAACTAATTTGTGGATAATGACTTGTTTTACCACAATGTCAAATCTTTCAGCAAAATTCTTGAATAAATCATGTGTTAATGGACGTGGCGGTTTTATTTCTTTCTCTAAAGCAATAGCGATTGACTGGGCTTCAAAAGCACCAATAACAATAGGTAATTTTCTTTCGCCATCCACTTCATTCAAAATTAAGGCATAAGCGCCATTTTGAGTTTGACTGTATGAAATTCCTTTTATGGATAATTTTACTAGACTCATATATGTTTGTAAAAAAGGCACTTAGCGCCTTATTTTAATACTGTTTTGGTTTAAAAAATAAAGCTGCAATTTTAATCAAAAAATATGGAACAAAAAAGCTGCCTATAAACAAAGATACAACATCTTGTTTTTAGGCAGCAATATTTTTAAAGAGAATTCTTTGTGTTAAGAGTGCTGAGCTTTAAAAGCTTTTAATTTCTCTGTTAATTGTGGTACAATTTCAAAAGCATCTCCAACTACACCATAATCAGCCACTTTAAAGAAAGGAGCTTCAGGATCGTTGTTGATTACTACTTTTACTTTAGAAGAGTTAATACCTGCAATGTGCTGAATAGCTCCAGAAATACCGATGGCAATATATAAGTTTGTTGCAACTGGTTTTCCTGTTTGTCCAACGTGCTCGCTGTGAGGTCTCCATCCTAAATCTGAAACCGGTTTAGAGCAAGCAGTTGCAGCGCCAAGAACAGCGGCAAGATCTTCTACTAATCCCCAGTTTTCTGGACCTTTTAGTCCGCGTCCGCCAGAAACTACGATATCCGCGTCAGCGATAGAAACTTTTCCAGAAACTTTTTCTACAGATTCTACTTTTACACCAAAATCATTGTCTCCAATTGTTGGATTGAAATCTTCTGCTGCAGCCGCTCCTGCGCTTTCAAAAAGACCGTAAGAGTTTTTAGCTAAACCAAGAACTTTTACATCTGTACTGATTTCTGTAATGTTGAAAGCTTTGTTTGAGAAAGCATTTCTTTTTACTTGAAATGGAGAAGTACTAACCGGCAATCCAACCACATTTGAAGCGAAACCAGCATTTAAAGCTACCGCAACTAGTGGAGAAAGGTAAATACTATCAGTTGTAGAAGAAAGCAATACTACTTTTGTTCCTTCTTTCTCAGCAGCTTGTTTGATAACATCAGCGTAAGCTTTTGCATTAAAACCAGCTAATTTATCATTGCTTACTTTTAAAACTTTATCAACTCCGTATTTGCCTAATTCGCTCACATCGCTGATGTTTACAGTTAAAGCTGTAACAGTTGTTCCTAATGATTCAGCTACTTTTTTAGCATAAGAAGCTAATTCAAAAGCTACTTTTTTAAATTTTCCTTCTGCAGATTCTGCATATATTAATATTGACATGATGTTTTTGTTTTGAGGTTTAAAGTTTCAGGTTTCAAGTTTCAAGTTTGAAAACTGAACACTAAAAACTGATTACTAGATTACTTTCGCTTCGTTGTGTAATAAATTGATTAACTCATCTAAATTATCTGCAGAAATTAATTTTACTGCTGATTTTGGAGCTGGTTTTTCAAATTTCACCGCTTTTGTGTTTACAGCTGCATCAACTGGCTCAAGGATAGTTAAAGCTTTTGTTCTTGCAGTCATAATTCCTCTCATGTTCGGAATACGTAAATCTTTTTCCTCAACAAGACCTTTTTGACCTCCAATAATTAATGGAAGAGTAGTGCTTACAGTTTCTTTTCCACCGTCAATTTCACGAACTGCTTTTACATTGTTTCCGTCAACTGTTAAAGCTGTACAAGAGTTTAAGAAGTTAGAACCTAAAATTCCTGCGATCATTCCAGGGACCATTCCTCCGTTATAATCTAAAGATTCTTTTCCAGCAATTACAAGATCATAACCTCCATTTTTAATAACTTCTGCTAATTGTTTAGCAACAAAAAAACCATCAGTTGGATTTGCATTTACACGAATTGCTTCGTTTGCACCAATTGCTAATGCTTTACGCAAAGTTGGTTCAGTATCAGGACCTCCAACGTTTACAACCGTTACATTTGCACCTTGTTGCTCTTGAAACCAGATAGCGCGTGTAAGGCCAAATTCGTCGTTAGGGTTAATTACATATTGTACTCCATTAGTGTCAAATTCTGAATCACCGTTGGTAAAGTTAATTTTTGAAGTAGTATCAGGCACATGGCTGATGCAAACTAGTATTTTCATAAGTATATATTTTGAATTTATAATATGCTTTTACAAATTTAGAATTTAATTTGGAATAATTATACTATGCATGCATAATATTTTTTAAAACTATTACGATTTCGCTAATTGTGCAGTTTTAACTGAATTTCATCGGAATCTAAAAATAAAACAATATTCATTTTGCTTGATTGTTAGGAATTTTGCAATAACTGACGGTAGGCAAACGATTTAATTTTTGTCGTAGAAACACTAATTTTTGGTTTTTTACGTTATGATGAGTGAATTTGAAGAAACAAGAATTAAACAAATGCATAAAAGTTTGTCTAAAAAATATTTTGAGAGAGATTTAAGTGTGAATTGCACGTTATTATATCGATTTCGTTAATATCACAATAAAGTTTAAAAAGTTAAAACCTGAGAACAGATAGAAGTTCATGCGATTTTAAATTCAATTTATGCTTTTAAGTTATTTAAAATATTTATTTTTGCTCTTCAGAAAATTCAACATACAATATAAAATATGAGAACAATACAATTTAGAGAGGCCATTTGTGAAGCGATGAGCGAAGAAATGCGTCGCGATGAATCCATATATTTAATGGGAGAAGAGGTTGCAGAATACAATGGAGCTTACAAAGCCTCTAAAGGAATGCTTGCTGAGTTTGGTGAAAAAAGAGTAATCGATACTCCAATTGCTGAGCTTGGATTTTCAGGAATTGCAGTAGGTTCTGCAATGAATGGAAACCGCCCTATTGTAGAATATATGACATTCAACTTCTGTTTAGTTGGTATTGATCAAATTATAAATAACGCTGCTAAAATGCGTCAAATGACAGGAGGACAGTTTAATGTGCCTATCGTTTTCCGCGGACCAACAGCTTCTGCTGGTCAATTAGGAGCTACTCACTCACAAGCTTTAGAAAACTGGTTTGCTAATACTCCAGGTCTTAAAGTTGTTGTTCCTTCAACTCCTTATGATGCAAAAGGACTTTTAAAATCTGCTATCCGTGATAACGATCCAGTTATTTTCATGGAATCTGAGCAGATGTACGGAGACAAAGGTGAAGTGCCAGATGGAGAATATACAATTCCTCTAGGTGTTGCTGATGTTAAACGTGAAGGAACAGATGTAACGATTGTTTCATTCGGAAAAATTATCAAAGAAGCTTTTATCGCTGCTGATGAATTAGCAAAAGAAGGAATCTCTTGTGAGATTATCGATTTAAGAACAGTTCGTCCAATGGACAAAGATGCGATCTTAAAATCGGTTAAAAAAACAAACCGCTTAGTAATTCTTGAGGAAGCTTGGCCAGTTGCCAGCCTTTCTTCTGAAATCTCTTATATCGTTCAAGAACAAGCATTCGACTTCCTTGATGCGCCAATTCAACGTATTACAACAGCAGATACTCCAGCACCGTATTCTCCAGTATTGCTTAAAGACTGGTTGCCAAATGCAGGTGATGTAGTAAAAGCAGTTAAAAAAGTATTGTACAAATAATACAAATACATAATACTCATAAAACTTCATCAGACAACATGGATTGGTGAAGTTTTTTTTTACTTTATAATGAACAAATTAACTCTACTTCTCTTATATATTGTATTTGCATTTGCGAATGTTGTTACTGCACAAACTAAAGTGAGTGGAGTTGTTTTGGACAAATCGAATCAGCCAATACCATTTGCAAATGTAGTTTTTAAGGGTTCTAATATCGGAATCGTTTCCAATGAGGATGGGCGTTTTTATCTAGAATCGCCAAATACCTATACGACACTTTTGGTTACTTCAGCAGGATTTTCAGATAAAGAAGTTCCTTTAGACAAAGCAGTTAATTATAATTTTAAAATTGTTTTGTTTGAAGAGCAAGTGCTTAACGAAGTTGTGATTTATACGGGTAAAACTTCCAAAAAAAATAATCCGGCATTGGATATTTTGAGAAAAATATGGGAAAGAAAACGTAAAAACGGATTATACCTATTTAATCAGTATCAAATGCAGAAGTATGAAAAAGTGGAATTTGACATGAACACTATTGATAGTGCCTTCATGAAGAATAAGCTTTTTAAAGGAATGGAGTTTATCTTTAATCACGTTGATACTTCAGATGTTACCGGAAAAACCTATTTGCCAATTTTTATCAACGAATCGGTCTATGATGTTTACGGAGATAATAAATTAAAAAAGGTAAAGGAAAATCTTACCGGAAATAAAATGTCTGGATTCAATGGAAATCAGCAGATTTTATCTTTTGTTAAAGACCTTTATTCGGACTATAATATTTACGACAATCATCTGAAATTCTTTGATAAGAGTTTTACGAGTCCGCTTTCAAGAACAGGAATCGATGTTTACAATTATGTTTTAAAAGACAGTGCTTATATCGATAAGAAATGGTGTTATAATATTGTTTTTTATCCTAGACGTAAAAACGAATTGACTTTTAAGGGAGATTTTTGGGTAAATGATACCACTTTTGCGATCAAGAAAATTAATATGGGTGTGACAAAAAGCGCCAATATTAACTGGGTAAAAGACATTTATATTGAACAGGAATTTGAAGTAGAAAACGACTCCGTTTTCCTTTTGACACGTGATTACATGATGTCTGATTTTGCTTTAAATAAAAAAGAAAAATCAAAAGGAGTTTATGGTAAAAGAACAACTTTATACCGTAATCATAAATTCAATATTCAGAAGCCAGAGAAATTTTATAAAGAAGAAGTTAATTTTATAGATAATGCCGTTTATGAACGACCGCCTGAGTTTTGGGAAGAAAATCGTTTTGAAAAGCTAAATAAGGATGAACAGGGTATTTATAAAATGCTCGATACACTACAAACTGTTAAGCGATTTAAGCAGCTGTATAATCTGGTCTCGATATTAGGAAGTGGCTACATTGAATTTAAAAATTTCGATTACGGACCTATATTTTCAACTTTTGGATATAACGAAGTCGAAGGTTTGAGATTGAGAGTAGGAGGAAGAACCTATTTTGGACCGAATGATCCATGGCGTATTCAGGCCTATACAGCTTACGGATTTGATGATAATAAATTCAAATACGGGGTTTCTGGAAAATGGATGGTTGACAAGAAAAACCGAGTTATCATCTCTGGAGGAAACAGACGAGATATTGAACAGATTGGTGCCAGTTTAACGACTACGAATGACGTTCTAGGACGAAGTTTTGCCTCTTCGGCCTTGTTTACGACTGGAAGCAACGGGAAACTGACCAATATTAATTTGAGTAATGTTTCTGTAGAAATGGAGCCTAAAAAGAATTTTATTGTCTCGGCAGGACTTTCATATCGAACATTAGAATCGGCATCGAAGACCTTTAGTTTAGATTATTATACAACTTTACCAACTGCAGCAAATCCAGCAGGAGTTGTCGAAAGTATGGTAAAGCAATCTGAGGCTAATATTCAGTTTGAGTTTATGCCAAACAGAAAAACGATCGGTTATGGCGTAGAAAGAGATTTAGTTGATAGTCCGTATAGCCATTTCTTCGTTAATTTCAGTTACGGATTAAAAGGAGTTTTTGATAGTGATTTTGCGTACGAAAAAATTCAAGTTTTCTATAGACAGCCAATTATTATCGGGCCTTTAGGGAGAACAAATATTACAATTGAAACAGGAAAAACTTTTGGAACAATTCCGTTAGGTTTGATGAGCGTAATTCCGGGTAACCAGACTTACTTTACAATTGAAAATACATTCAGTAACTTGAATTTCTATGAATTCGTTACAGATCAATATACAACCTTGCAGTGGAATCATGATTTTGGCGGAAGATTGTTTGCCAGAATTCCATTCATGAGAAAACTGAATTGGAGAGAGTTTATCGGAATTAGAGCCGTTCACGGAACTATTTCTGATGCCAATCGTGCTATTAATGCTTCTGGATTACCGTATAACGCTCCTGAAAAAGTATACTGGGAATATAATGCAGGAATTGGAAATATTTTTAAAGTATTCCGTCTCGATTTTTCTTGGAGAGGAAATTATCTAGATATGCCAGACGCGCACAAATTTGCAATTAAAGGATCTTTCGGGTTTTATTTTTAATTGTATTTTAGAGGCAAAGGTTTAAAGTTACAGAGTCGCAAAGGTTTTAAAAATCTTTGCGATTTTTTTTGTTGTATAAAATTTGCGTGAAAAAAAACTTAGCAACTTGGCGTCTTTGCGAGAACTAATTTCATTTTTCTTATTTTTGATTTACTTTCGAAATTCAAAACCATGCAAGAAGCCATCGATTTTTTAATCAATAAAAATCCAATATTTCTAGAAATTATTGAAAAATACGGATTGCCTCCAATTCCGAGACGCCCGCCTGGATTTGAAACTTTGGTTTTATTAATTCTAGAGCAGCAGGTTTCTATAGACTCGGCGAAAGCCACATTTTTAAAAATCAAAGCTTACAAAACTTGCAATCCCGAAAATATGGCTGTTTTGACTGATGAGGAATTTAGAAATTTGGGGGTAAGTCGCCAGAAAACTAAATACATTAAGATTTTAGCGGAAGCGGTTTTAAACAAAGAATTAGATATTGAAAGTTTAGCTTTAAAACCAGCAAAACAAGTTCGTGAAGAGCTCATTAAACTAAAAGGAATCGGCAATTGGACAATTGATATTTATCTGATGTTTTGTTTGGAAGAACCCGATTTAATTCCGCTTGGCGATATAGCAGTAATAAATACGATCAAAGAATTGCTGGATATTCATGACAAACAAGAAATGGAAATTCACGCAGAACAGTGGAGTCCGTATCGTTCTTATGCGACCTATTTGCTATGGCATTATTACTTGAAGAAAAGAAATCGAACAATTACCTATTAAATGCTTGTTTTTTAAACTTTAATGCACATAATTTAACCTTGTTTTTTATTGTAAAACTAGATTCTTTAGTTATTTTTGCAACCGAAATTATAGAAACAATAAAAAACGAAAATGACCGCAGACAAATTAACGACTTTCGATGTGTTAATCGAAATACCACGAGGAAGCAGAAATAAATACGAGTACGATTTTGAAATTAAAAGAATGCGTTTTGACAGAATGTTATTCTCTTCAATGATGTACCCAGCTGATTACGGATTTATTCCAGAAACTTTAGCTTTAGACGGTGATCCTCTTGACGTATTAGTTTTGGTAAACGAACCAACTTTCCCTGGATGTGTTATGGAAGTGAAGCCAATTGGTGTATTCCACATGGCAGATGATAAAGGACCAGACGAGAAAATTATTTGCGTACCAGTTTCAGATCCAATCTGGAATTCATTAAATGATCTTTCAGATATTAATCCTCACTTAGTAAAAGAAATCGAGCACTTTTTCCAAGTTTACAAAGATCTTGAAAACAAAAAAGTAGATGTAGAAGGATGGGGAGACGTAAAAGAGGCTTACGATATTATCGCTGAGTGTACAAAACGTTTTGATGACATTGAAAATAAACCAGAGGGATTATTTAGCATTAAATAATTTTAACCTTATTCTATTATAAAAAAAGCAATACTACCGTCAGGAGTATTGCTTTTTTGTTTAAATTCGTTTTAGTTAGATTGTTGACTATTAACCAAAACCATTAATATATTATGAATGCATTTATGATTTATCTGCCAATTATAATGGCAGTTTTAGGATTACTTTTCATGGGAATAAAAAGGACTTGGGTTTTAAAACAAGATGCTGGAGACGGTAAGATGAAAGAGATTTCAGATTACATCTACGAAGGAGCCTTAGCCTTTCTAAAAGCCGAATACAAACTATTAACCATCTTCGTAATTATTGCCAGTCTAGCTTTGGCAGGAATTACTTTTATTCCTGGAGTAAAAACACATTTATTAATCGTAATAGCATTTATTTTTGGTGCATTTTTCTCTGCTTTAGCGGGAAATATGGGAATGAAAATAGCGACTAAAACAAACGTCAGAACTACTCAGGCAGCCCGTACAAGTTTACCGCAAGCTCTAAAAGTTTCTTTTGGCGGTGGAACTGTAATGGGATTAGGCGTTGCTGGATTAGCCGTTTTAGGTTTGACATCATTTTTTATAATTTTCTTTCATTTATTCTCTGGTGGAGTTTGGAAAGATACCGATACAATGACAGTTGTTTTAGAGACATTAGCTGGATTTTCGCTTGGTGCAGAATCAATTGCTTTGTTTGCCAGAGTTGGAGGTGGAATCTACACAAAAGCAGCCGATGTTGGAGCTGATTTAGTTGGTAAAGTTGAAGCTGGAATTCCAGAAGATGATCCGCGTAATCCTGCTACAATTGCAGATAACGTAGGAGATAACGTAGGAGACGTTGCAGGTATGGGTGCCGATTTATTTGGTTCTTATGTAGCAACTGTGTTGGCGGCAATGGTTCTTGGAAACTATGTAATAAAAGATATGGGAGGAAGTATCAATGACGCTTTTGGCGGAATTGGACCAATTTTACTTCCAATGGCAATTGCCGGTTTCGGAATTTTATTTTCAATTATCGGAACAACTTTAGTAAAAATATCAGATGACAATGCTAAAGAAGCGCAAGTACAGAAAGCATTAAATATAGGGAACTGGGTTTCTATTGTTTTAACAGCTGTGGCTTGTTTTTTCTTAGTACAGCACATGCTTCCTGAAACAATGCAAATGACTTTCTTTGGAGAAGGTTCTAAAGCGATTTCATCAATGCGTGTTTTCTATGCTACATTGGTCGGATTAGTTGTAGGTGGTGCTATTTCATCAGTAACAGAATATTATACAGGATTAGGAACAAAACCAGTTATGGCAATTGTTCAAAAATCATCTACAGGAGCGGGAACAAACGTAATTGCAGGTTTGGCAACTGGAATGATTTCCACTTTCCCAACCGTATTATTGTTCGCGGTGGCAATTTGGATTTCGTACGCTTTAGCAGGATTCTACGGAGTAGCTTTAGCAGCTTCTGCAATGATGGCTACAACAGCAATGCAATTGGCGATCGATGCTTTCGGACCAATTTCTGATAACGCTGGTGGAATCGCCGAAATGAGCGAATTACCAAAAGAAGTTCGTACTAGAACAGATATTTTAGATTCAGTTGGAAACACAACTGCAGCAACAGGAAAAGGATTTGCAATTGCTTCTGCGGCTTTAACTTCATTGGCTTTGTTTGCAGCATATGTAACTTTTACAGGAATCGACGGAATCAATATTTTTAAAGCTCCAGTTTTAGCGATGTTATTTGTTGGTGGAATGATTCCTGTGGTCTTCTCAGCTTTAGCAATGAATTCTGTTGGAAAGGCGGCAATGGATATGGTGTACGAAGTGCGTCGCCAGTTTAAAGAAATTGCTGGAATTATGGAAGGAACAGGAAAACCAGAATACGGAAAATGTGTTGAAATTTCTACAAAAGCAGCTTTGCGCGAAATGATGCTTCCAGGAGTTTTAACGATTGGTTTCCCAATTTTAATTGTTCTTTTAGGAAAACTAGTTTACTCAGACAACAATCAGTTAATTGCTGAAATGTTAGGAGGATATATGGCAGGAGTTACTGTTTCTGGAGTTCTTTGGGCAGTTTTTCAAAACAATGCTGGAGGAGCTTGGGATAACGCTAAAAAGTCTTTCGAAGCAGGAGTTATGATCAATGGCGAAATGACTTATAAAGGTTCTGATGCGCACAAAGCCGCAGTTACTGGAGATACAGTTGGAGATCCGTTTAAAGATACTTCTGGACCATCAATGAATATTTTAATTAAATTAACTTGCTTGATTGGATTGGTAATTGCTCCAATTTTAGGCGAAGGTCACGCACCATCAGACATTGCAGGAAAAGCTTCTTGCTGTGCTAAAACAGAAATGCATGCAGGAATGTCTAAATGTGGCGATATGTCTGGAATGACAAAAGAAGAATGTATTAAAATGTGTAAAGAAAAAGGTTGTTCTGAGGAAGAAACAGCTAAATGTCTGGCTCATTTTGATGTAAATGGAAAATATCAAAAGACGGATTGTTTTGATACTAGCAAATATGAGAAACAATCGGTTCGTGTTGAAGTAAAAAATATAAACGGTAAAACTACTGGAACTGTTACTAAAACAGTAGATGGAAAAACAACAACCGAAGTTTTTGAAGGAACTGAAGAAGAAGTTCTGGCAAAAGTTGAAGCTGCGAAATAACAACTTTGACAAGTTTCTTAAAATAGAAAAAGCCTCTAAAAATATTTTTAGAGGCTTTTATATTCTGTAACAATTCGTTTTTAGAACAATCCGTTCAATTCTGCATCAATTCTATTAATGATGTCTCCTAAATCTTCAGGATTATCAACAAAATTAATATTGTCAACATCGATAATTAGTAACTTTCCTTTTGTGTAAGTCTGAATCCAAGCTTCGTATCTTTCGTTCAAACGACTCAAATAATCAATAGAAATAGAATTTTCATACTCGCGTCCGCGTTTGTGGATTTGACCAACAAGATTAGGAATTGAACTTCTCAAATAAATCAACAAATCGGGAGCTTTAACCAAAGATTCCATCAATTCGAACAAAGATGTGTAATTTTCAAAATCACGACTTGTCATTAATCCCATTGCGTATAAGTTGGGAGCAAAAATATGTGCATCTTCGTAAATCGTTCTGTCCTGAATGATCTTTTTTCCGCTTTCGCGAATTTGCTGCACTTGACGAAAACGGCTATTAAGGAAATAAATCTGAAGATTAAATGACCAACGTTCCATCTGATGGTAAAAATCATCTAGATACGGATTGTCGACTACATCTTCATAATGAGGTTCCCATTTGAAATGTTTTGCCAATAATTTGGTCAGAGTAGTCTTTCCTGCGCCTATGTTTCCTGCTATTGCTATGTGCATTACGGTGTTACGATTTTATAATTTAATATATCTGTAGCTGTAAAAATAGATAAAATTTGGTCTTTGTAATAAAAATTGTCAAAGGTTTTTTCCAAAACTTTGATTTCAGAAATTACTTCGGGATTCAATTTATTCATTCCTTTAAAATACAATAAATTATCTTTACAGAAAAGATATTGCGAAGAATTGACAATAGTGATTCTATCAAAATCAGTTATCTTTCCCAGCGATGTGATCTTCCCAAAAATATCAGAAGAATACCAGTTGTTTTTCTTATCAATCCAATAAAAAGTATTAAAATCGGTTTGGTAATATTGAATGACTTCTGTCAGCGGAATTGAAATCGTTTTGTATTCGTTTTTTAAATAATCAAATAGACCAATCTGTTGGTTTAAAGTGTTATAAATCCATAACTGATTTTGCGTAGACATTCCGATGGCGCTCACTACAATTGGAGTTGCGTTTTGAGAAAAATTAATTTCTGTCATTTTATTCAGTTGATTGTCTAATAAAACAACACTATTGAAGTCTTCATAAAAAAGTACAATTTTTAACGGATTTTGAAGATCGACTTTCGTGATTTTTCCCAAAGAAACATTCTTATACTCGAAGATTTCTTTGCCTTTCGTTTTACTAAAAACATTATTCGTAATCTGATAAGAATATCCAAACGAATCATATCCTAAAAATATATCAGAAGTATTTTTATACTGTGAAATTAAAGTTGGAGTTATGATCAAATCCTGAGCTGAAAGCGCCTGAAAAGTGCAGAAAAGAAATAGGAAGAATAAAGTTTTTTGCACCGTTTTACACATTAGCGATTATTTTACAAGAGTACCAAATTACAAAAAACTCTCCTTAGAAATTCAATTTTAAGTTTTAAACCTTTTTAAAATCTAATAGTCTAAAAAATAAGCGGTTCTGTCTATGCGTTAATACCATTAATATATTTAGTTTTTCGAATTTTAAAATAAATAATACATTTGAATGTAAGTTTTATCGGATTTGCTCACTTTAAAGAAAATGAAATGAAAAAGATATTTTTTTATATGATTATAATGCTTGTTTCTACTCAAATTCAGGCGCAAAAAGATTTTCAGGGAATGGCCGTTTACGAGTCAAAAACACAAGCGCCAAAGTTTGAAGGAATGCGTGGAAATAGAGATATTACGCCAGAAATGCAGAAAAACATGGAGGAACGTATGAAAAAAATGCTCGAAAAAACATTCATTTTAAATTTTGATAAAGCAGCATCAATTTACAAAGAAGAAGAAAAACTAGAAACACCAGGCCAGCAAGGTGGTTTTCGCATGATGTTTGGCTCGCTTACAGGTGGAGGAGGCACATTTTATAAAGATGTAAAAGCAAAAACGTATACTGTTGATAAAGAATTTATGGGCAAAGAATTTCTTGTAGTCGATTCGCTGCCAAAGCTAAACTGGAAATTAGAACAAGAAACCAAACAAATTGGCGGGTACAATTGTTATAAGGCGACAGTAGTAAAACAAGCAAGTAAAACCGATTTTAGAAACTTTAGGCCTAAAAACAACGGCGAAAAGAAAGAAGAAGTTAAAAAGACTTCGGACGGTACGAAAACCAATTTTGCCGATAATTTTGAAATACCAAAAGAGATTGTCGTAACAGCTTGGTATACACCAGAAATCCCGATAAATCAAGGACCAGAAAACTATTGGGGACTTCCAGGATTAATCTTGGAAATCAATGATGGAACTACGACAATTTTATGTTCAAAAATTGTTTTGAACTCAAAAGACAAAGTAGAAATTAAACCTTCTAAAAAAGGAAAAGTAATTTCTCAGAAAGAATATGATGAAACGGTAATAAAAAAAATGGAAGAATTTAGAGAGATGAATCGTGGCAGAGCCGGTGGACCACCACCTCCAATGGGAAGGTAATGTTTGTAAAATACCAATTCTTTAAAATCCAAAACTCAAACTTTCAATATTCTTATCATGAATAAGATCCTTTTTGTATTTGCCTTGCTTTTTACTTCTATTTCCTTTTCGCAAAGTATCCGTTTTGATGGTTTAATTCAGGATGAAAAAAAGAATCCGTTAGAAATGGCCAATATAATGGCTATTAATAATGGCACAAAAGCAATGGATTCTTACGGAATAACCAATGATAAAGGAAAGTTTCAGCTGACATTAAAACCAAATACGGCTTATACTATAAAAGTGAGTTATTTGGGAATGAAATCTAAAGAAATTGCAGTATCGACTAAAACTGAAAATATGAGTCAGAATATTTTTTTAGATGGTACTGGAATAGAATTGGAAGGCGTTGAAATTGTTCGCGAAATGCCCGTTTCCATAAAAGGAGACACAATTGTTTATAATGCTGATTCTTTTAAATCGGGAACAGAAAAAAAGCTTGAAGATGTCTTAAAGAAGCTGCCAGGAGTTGAGGTAAATGCTGATGGAGAAATTGAAGTGGAAGGAAAAAAAGTCAGTAAATTGATGGTGGAAGGAAAAGACTTTTTTGACGGAGACACCAAATTGGGCGTCAAAAATATCCCCGCCGATGCGATTGATAAAGTTCAAGTTTTACGAAACTATAATGAAATAAGTCAGCTAAAAGGTCTAGAAAACGATCAGGAAAATGTAGCAATGAACATCAAACTAAAAGAAGGGAAAAAGAACTTTTGGTTTGGAGATGTAACTGCAGGAATTGGCGTTGCAGAATTGGATAGCAGATACATTATTAATCCTAAATTGTTTTATTATAGTCCGAAATACAGCATTAATTTAATCACCAATTTTAATAATATTGGCGAATTACCTCTTACTGCACAAGATTATTTTAAGTTTACTGGTGGATTTAAGAACGTCATGAAAAAGGGAGGAAGTAGTTTTAATGTTTCTTCGAATGATTTAGGAATTTCACTGCTTAGAAATAATCGGGCAAAGGAAATTGAAACAAAATTTGGAGCGACAAACTTTGCTTATTCCATTAACAAAGCTTGGAATATAAGTGGTTTCGGAATTCTTTCAACTTCAAAAACAGATTTAGAGACTAAATCTCAAACTACGATTTTGGATTCTGGAGATCAGCAGAAACGTGATGAAATGACGCATCAAAAGAATAATTTGGGACTTTTTAAATTAAGTTCAACTTACAAACCAAATGATAAATTTCAGTTTGATTATGATATCTTAACCAAATTATCAAAACAGAATGAAGATACAGATTTGCTTCGTGAATCTATTGTTAGTGATGTTTCTGCGGTAGAAACTATTTTAACTCAAAAAAAGCAAGATCCAACTTCTATAAATCAGAATCTAAGTTTATATTATACACAGAGCAGTAAAAATATTTTTGCTTTTGAAATGCAGCATCTATATCAAGATGAAAATCCGTTTTATAATGCCAATTTAAGAACACAGCCTTTTGATTTATCGGGTTATATTTCTGGGCAAAATCGTAATGATTTAAATCAGGATCGTTTTGTAAAAACCAATAAAATCGATGCAAAACTGGATTACTATTATATGGTGACACCAAAAAGCAATATTAATGTTACTTTTGGAAATACCTATTCTTATCAGAATTTTAATTCTCATATTTTCCAAATGTTAGATAATGGGGATCGAAATGATCTTAATGATACGGAAAACAATAATGATGTAGATTATAGATTTAATGATGCCTTTTTAGGTTTTCATTATAAAATTCTAACAGGAAAATTTACGTTTACGCCAGGAGTAAGCCTTCATACGTATCAAATGACAAATGGCCAATTGGGGAACGATTATTCTCAGAATTTTGTAAAAGTACTTCCAGATTTCTTTGCTTTATATCAAATCAAAAAATCAGAAACTTTGACTTATAATTTCTCTCTGACTAATGATTTTACAGATATCAATCAGCTGGCGGCGGGTTATGTTTTGTCAGATTACAGTAGTTTATTCCGCGGAAACCGTTTTTTAGAAAATGCTACTTCACAAGTGCATTCGTTGCGCTACTTTAAGTATAATATGTTCAATTTTGAGAATATATTTGCCAACGCAACATACACGAAAAAGGTAGACGCCATTAAAACAAAAGCCGATTTTGACGGAATTAATCAGTCTTCGGTTCCTTATAATTCCAATTTAGCAGACGAAACTTTTTCGGGAATGGGAACTTATGGACGTTCTTTCTTGAAAAACTACAAAGCATCAGCAAGTGCAAGTCTTAATTGGTCAAAATTCAACAACATTCAAAACGAAAAATTAGCAACTACAGAGAGTTTTGTGCAAAGCTATACTGTTAAAGCTTCAACAAATTATAAAAAACTGCCTAATATAGAGTTTGGCTATAATCTCTTGGTTAACAAGTACAGCGGCTCTACTTTTTATACCGATAAACCATTTGCAAGATTAGACTATTATTTCTTAGACAGTTTTTCTTTTGTTTCAGAGTATGAATTCTATCATTATTACAACGGAAATAAAACTGTAGATAACGAATATGATTTTTTAAGCGCCAGTTTAATTTATCAAAAAAATAACAGCAAATGGGAGTATAAAGTGTCTGCAACCAACTTGTTAAACACGAGATATCTTAACGATGATAGCTTTTCGCAATTTTCGACGCGAGTATCGCAATACACCGTGCAGCCTCGTTACATTATATTTTCAATGAAATATAATTTGTAGTATTTTAACTGCAAAAATTATGATTTTTTATGATTTGTTTAAAGATGAATCAGATATCTTTGCGCAATATTACTAACAACAAAACATGTAGTTATGCGCAATTTTCTTTGGAGCTTATCACTCCTTTTTGCTGGATTTTCTACCTCTTTCGGCCAAACAAATGGGATAGAAAAAGGAACTTATTTATCTATAAATAAGGGAGGGAAAATCAAATTAAATTTATTAGAGAATAATAAGTACGAATTGGTTTTTTATTCAGGAGATTACAAAATTGAAGGAGATTCTCTTATCTTCTTAAAAAACACAAAAACAGTCAATAGATTTGATCTTTCTTTTGTTAAAGATAAAAAAGCAAAAAAGATTAAAATTAAGTTTTTGAATCCTTCTTATTACTCATTTTTTATAGGAACTCAAAATGGTTCTGAAGCAGTTCAATATCAAAGAGTAGCCGATATTAAAACAAAAGTTGATCCAGATTGGAAAACTACTGATTTAGATTTCGAAATAGAAAGAACTGATTTTCTATACTTGGTTTATGAAGATTACAACGGTAAAAGTGACGTAAGCAAATATGCCTTACCGAAAGATGTTTCGGAGGTAACAATAAACTATGATCTGGCGGTTTTGAATGATTTAAATCTTGGAGGATTTTTTGATAAAAAAACAAATGAATTACGAATTTCTGAATCATACGGGAAAGATCCTTTGGTATTTGTAAATGAAAAAGATGAAAAGCCAGCTAAGACTCCAGCAGTCGTTCCAATACAAACTGAAAGTATTTCAAACTGGACGTATCCAGGGAAAGACTCTTATTATGGAGAGAGTTACGGAGGAGCTGTAGTCGATAGCATATATAATAGTCTGCCAGTTGATACTACTACTGCAATACCAGCAGCAGATTATCCTCTTGATCCTCCTTCTTCTTATACCAAATACGATTTTAAACTAAAAATAGAAGACAATCTAAAAAAGGCAATAGAATCTACCAAAACAGCTAGTAACAAATTTTTGGTAGTTGTGGTTGATGACAAGAATAAAAAGGCAAAAGAAGATTTTGATGCTTTTATAAAAAATCAGGAAACACAAGCTGGATATAGTATGTATGATTCCTATAATGCTCAATATGATATTTATAACTATTATCTGGCTGGAACCAATGATAAAAAATGGCTGAAAAGCAATAAAATTACAAACGATCCAATTGTTATTGTTTTAAACGATAATGGGGATATATTGGCAACAGCAAAAGCTAATTTGTCAAATAAGGAGGAAGCGTTTAATTATTATGGAAATTTTTATCCCAAATTATTGCGTACAAATGCTCTTGTTTCTTTAGGAAAAAATCTGAAAAACCAAAAAGCGTCAGATGATGATCTGATTCAAGCTTTTAATAAAGCGGCATTACTTGCAATATCATACAGTTACGATTCAGATTACATTTCATCAGATCCTACAGAATTAGTTTTTGCAAAAACAGTATTGGATCAAAAAGAAGTGGCACAAAGTTGGAAAAAATTGATTGAGGCTCATCAAAAAGATAAAACAGTAAATATGTATTTGGTGGAAACAATTTTGAAAGAAATCAAAAATGAAGGATTTACAAAACAGCTCTTTAACGAAGATAGAATTCTTAACGACACAGATTTCTTAGCAATTGATTATATATTAAAGCATTCTGACGAAATTGAAAAAGAACTAGGTACATTCAACAATTTGAAAAGAAATGACATGTATGGACAAGTGCCTTTAATGAATAACCCGATTTCTGAAGTTACGAATGCATTACAGCAAAATCTGTACGCTTCTCAGGACGGACTGACTGGGGAGATCAATAAGGAGAAAATCAATTCTATTTATAAAAAGATTATCGCATCAGGAAAAGGTAATTTTGATGTCTACAAAAATTATTTTTATTATTTAAGTCAGATTGTAGATCAGGATGGTTCTAATACAACTTATTTAAGAGAGTTTAATGCCTATTTTGATACAACATTGGCAGGAGCAAGTCCAATAGAAAAATTAGACGCTATTTTCTCTGGATTAGATTCAAGTTCAAGTTATTCTTATGATGGATGGAATTCATTCAAATATTATCATTCAGACATTTCCAATAATGCGGCTTGGGCAGTGGTGACAAATCTTCAGAATTCTAACTTTATCAAAGATGCGATAAAGTGGTCTGAATACAGTTTAGTGTTAACTAAAAACAATCCATATTATTTAGATACTTTGGCGCAGCTATATTATAAAGACGGACAGAAAGATAAAGCTATTGCAACTCAGACTTTAGCGGTAAAATATTTAAGTGATACTGTTGAAGAAGAAACTGCAAGCGAAATAAAAGAAGTATTAGCTAAAATGCAGAATGGAACTTATTAATAAGATTAGCATATAAAATAAAAGCCGATTTCTAAATTTTTAGAAATCGGCTTTTTTATGTTTAGCCAACTAAGATATCTAACAATCTAAGCTAGTCTATAAATCTAGATTTACAATCCAAATGCAGCTTTTACTTGGTCAACAAAATCAAGTTTTTCCCATGTAAACAATTCAACAGTAACTGTTTTTTCGTTTCCGCCTGGAGCAGAGAAAGTTTTAGTTACCGTTTCTGGTTTACGTCCCATGTGTCCGTAAGCAGCAGTTTCGCTATAAATTGGGTTTCTTAATTTTAAACGTTGCTCAATAAAGTAAGGACGCATATCGAAGATAGCTTCTACTTTTTTAGCGATTTCACCGTTAGTTAAGTTTACTTTAGAAGTTCCATAAGTTTCAATGAAGATTCCCATTGGCTCAGCAACTCCAATTGCGTAAGAAACTTGAACTAAGATTTCGTCAGCAACACCGGCAGCAACTAAGTTTTTAGCGATATGACGAGTTGCATAAGCAGCACTTCTGTCTACTTTACTTGGATCTTTTCCAGAGAATGCACCACCACCGTGAGCACCTTTTCCACCGTAAGTATCCACGATAATTTTTCTTCCTGTTAAACCAGTATCTCCGTGAGGTCCTCCAATAACGAATTTTCCTGTTGGGTTAATATGGTAGTTGATTTTATCGTTAAATAAATGAGCGTGTTCTGGGTTTTTAGCAATAATTCTTGGAATCAAGATTTCGATAATATCTTTTTTGATTTTAGCCAACATTGCAGCTTCTTCATCAAAATCATCATGCTGAGTTGAGATAACAATCGCATCAATACGAGTTGGTTTGTTATCATCGCTGTATTCTAAAGTTACCTGAGATTTAGCATCTGGACGTAAATAAGTGATTTCTTTGTTCTCACGTCTTAAAATAGCTAATTCTTGTAATAATTTATGAGATAAATCTAATGCCAATGGCATGTAGTTTTCAGTTTCGTTTGTAGCGTAACCAAACATCATTCCTTGGTCACCTGCGCCTTGTTCTTCTGGCTTAGCTCTGTCAACACCTTGATTAATGTCTGCAGACTGCTCGTGAATAGCTGATAAAATTCCACAAGAATTTGCTTCAAACATATATTCACTTTTAGTATATCCAATTTTACGGATTACCTCACGTGCAATTTGCTGAACATCAAGATAAGTATTCGATTTTACTTCACCTGCTAAAATAACCTGACCAGTTGTAACTAACGTTTCGCAAGCTACTTTTGAGTCAGCGTCAAATGCCAAAAAGTTGTCAATTAATGCATCCGAAATTTGATCTGCAACTTTGTCTGGATGCCCTTCACTAACAGATTCTGACGTAAATAAATAAGCCATAATAATGTAATAAAAATGTATTAGTTTTAAATTTAAGCGAGGAAAATAATTGCTAAAAAGGGCTAAAGGAGAGTTTCTGCTTTAGCATTTTTTACTGCTGAAATGAATCTTTCAGCATTCACAATGAAACCATTTCATTATGAAGAGGTTGCAATCAGTTCAAATTTTTCCTCTGTTTCGGGTGCAAAGGTATGAAACCATTTTGATTTGCAAATTAAAGTTCAACTTTTTTTATTTTTTCTAGCAGAAATTTAACAATAACATACTATTTTGATAGGGTAATAGAAAATATTTTGTTTTTTGTTTGGTCGATTAAAAAATAGTTTGCAACTTTGCCCCGTTAAAACAAAGAAACAAATGAAATTTACAGTTTGCAATATGATGTCTTGTAAGATGCCGGAGTTCTCCGCAGAGACGCTATTGTAGTTATTTTTCAATAAAATATAAATAGAACCTCTGCCGAACCGCAGAGGTTTTTTTATGCCAAAAATAAACCTGTAAGATTTTTTTTAAGCCAAAAACAATAATTAATCAGTAAAAAAAGAAATGAAGAAAAATGTACTAATCGTTTTAGGTCTTGTGACTTTTTCAGGACTTTATGCTCAAGACAATAAAAAAGAGCAAGACAGTTTAAAAAACAACGAACTGTCTGAAGTTACTATTATTGGATCAAGAAGTAAAAACAGAGTTAAAACAGACGTGCCAGTTCCGGTAGATGTTTTTAACGTATCAGAAATAACAAAAGGAGCACCTCAAACCAGTGTAACTCAAATTTTAAATTATGTTGCTCCTTCGTTTACGAGTAATCCAACATCTACGGCAGATGCAACAGACCACGTTGACCCTGCACAATTACGAGGGTTAGGGCCAGATCAGGTTCTGATTTTAGTAAACGGAAAAAGAAGACATACAAGTGCTTTAGTAAACATAAACGGATCGCCAGGAAGAGGATCTGTAGGAACAGACTTAAATGCAATTCCATCTTTTGCCATAGAAAGAATAGAAGTTTTACGAGATGGAGCTGCCGCACAATACGGTTCTGATGCGATTGCGGGAGTTATTAATATTGTTCTAAAGAAAAACGCTAATTATTTGACAGGAGGAATTCAATATGGCGCGAATCTATCTTCGGGATCAAATAATTTTGAAGGAGGAGCAGACGGTCAAACTGCTCAAATCGATTTAAACTACGGAACTTCATTGGGCAAACCTGGAAGTTTCTTAAATATCACAGGAACTGCGGTAACGAGACAAGCAACAAGCAGAGCAGGAATTAGAAGCAATGCTATTTTTAATGCTTATAATGCAGTAGAAAATAGAGCAGCACAAGATGGTGTAGAAATTAACTCTTTGTTTAGCAACATTAATACGACTGCTAATTCAGCTCAGATTTTGTCTTCTTTAAAACAATATGCGCCGCAAGTAAGTTATTTTACAACAGCACAGCAAAACGCCATAGCATCAGCTTCAACAATTGCGCAAATGCAGACCGCTTTAAATTTTGATGTAACTAATAATGAATTGGCTTATAGAGGACAGCAGAGAAGTGATTATAATATGAGTGTTGGTCAGTCAGAATTGGCTTCGGGACAAACATATTACAATGCAAAATATCCTTTAACAGAAATAACTTCTTTATATTCTTTTGGTGGATTATCGTACAGAAGCGGAAAATCATATGCATTTAATAGATTGCCAAATGGTTCTGGAACTTTCACGCAAGTGTATCAAAACGGATTCTTGCCAGAAATTGAATCAAAAATTTTAGATGCTTCTGCAGCAGTTGGTGTAACTACGCAATTATTTGGATTTGATACCGATATGAGTACCACTTTAGGAACAAACTCTTTTAATTATGATGTAAATAATTCCATCAATGCAACTTTAGGAATAAATTCTCCTTTTAGTTTTGATGCAGGAAAAGTTTCGTTTTTACAAAGCACAACTAATTTGGATTTTAGTAAAAAGCTAGATGTTCTTTCTGGACTGAATGTTGCTTTTGGCGGTGAATTCAGATATGAAAACTACGAAATTAAAGCAGGAGAAGAAGCTTCTTACGGATTGTATGATGTAAACGGAAATTTAGTTTCAGGAATTCTGCCAAGCAATTCACCATTAATTGTAACTGACTTCTTTGGAAACAAACGTGGAGCAGGAGCTCAAGGATTTTCAGGATTTCAGCCTTCGGATGCTAAAGAAAAAAACAGAAAAAGTGGTGCCGCTTATGTTGATTTAGAATTGAATGCCACTGAAAAATGGCTTATAAATGGAGCTGCGCGTTATGAAAATTATTCAGATTTTGGAAATACGGTTACGTTTAAACTGGCTTCACTTTTAAAATTAAATGATAATATCAATTGGAGAATTTCTGGACAGACTGGTTTTAGAGCGCCTTCTTTACAGCAAAGATATTTTGAGTCAAGTTCTACTCAATTTATAAACGGTTCTCCATATCAAGTTGGTTATTTTACAAACGATTCGCAAGCGGCAAAAAGCATTGGAATTGAAAGTTTAAAACCAGAAAAATCAAAAAGCATCAGTACAGGATTTACATTCAAAATTCCTGAAGCTAACATAACCATTGCTACTGATGCTTATTTTACAAGAATCAACGACAGAATTGTACTGTCTGGACAATATTCTAGACCAACAGATGCGCAGATTGCAGCGGCAACTTCACCAGAACAGGCTGAGGCGTTGACTTTATTTCAGCAGGCATTTGATTTGAAAGGAGTGGAAAGAGCTTCGTTCTGGACAAACGGAATCGATTCTGAAACAAAAGGAATTGATTTGGTAATTTCGCAGAAATACGATGTAATTCAGTATTTCACAATTAGAAATGATTTTGCATTAAGCTTCAACGAAACTAAAAGAGTAGGAGATCTACATATTCCGCAGTCTATCGTTAATGCTGGAGGAGAACCTTACATCTATTCTTTCTTTCCAGAATCAAGCCGAGTATATTTGGAAGAAGCGATTCCAAAATTGAAAGCCAATTTGATGACAACTTTCAATATTAAAAAACTGGATATTTATTTAAGAAACAGCTATTTCGGAAAAGTTACAGATCCAGGAGCAACAGATGTTAATCTGGACGGATTTTCTTCTGTATATGAACATCCAGAATACAGCGCAAAATTGGTTACAGATTTATCTTTAGGATATCAGATCAACGAGCATTTGAGAGCTACCATTGGAGTTAATAATATAGGAGATGTTTATCCAGATAGAAATAATCCTGCAACTCCTGCATTTACAAACACAACGCCAACTTTGTCGCCAGCGCCAAGTACAGATTTGACAAATGCGAATCAGTTTGCATATTCAAGAGCAGTTTCTCAATTCGGATTAAACGGAAGATTTGGTTTTGCTCGTTTGAGCTTTAAATTTTAATTAAATAAATTTCTTTCAAGTCTTTATTTGAAAGGCTTGAAAGAAATTTCAAAAAAAAATAGTACAAAATTTCAATTTTAATTTGGTCGTTCAAAAAATACTTATTACATTTACTCTATCGAATTAGTCGAATTTAAAAAATAGTCGAATTCAAATTTTAAATCAAAATGAAAACAATAGCAAAAGGAAATATGATGTGTTGTAAGATGATGCAAATGTGCATCCCAATTTGCTGTTGCCAAAAGTGAAAGAGACAATCTTTGTTATAGTTAAACTATAAGCCCTTTTGGCGCCATCCGAAAGGGCTTTTTTATTTCCAACATTTTAAATTTTAAATCATGAATACAATTAACAATACCTAAAAACTTAAAAATCATGAGCACACAAAAATTTGCAACAAACGCATTACACGCAGGACACGACGTAACTAAAAACGCAGGAACAAGAGCCGTGCCTATTTATCAGACATCATCATACGTGTTTAATAACGCCGATCATGCAGCCAATTTATTTGGTCTTGCCGAAGCCGGATTTATTTATACAAGATTAAATAACCCGACAAATGATATTTTAGAACAGCGACTGGCTGCACTCGAAGGCGGAATTGGAGCTGTTGTGACGGCTTCTGGAGCATCAGCAATTTCGACAACTTTGTTGACTTTGCTAAAAGCGGGAGATCATATCGTAGCTTCAAACAGTTTATACGGAGGGACTTATAATCTTCTAAAAGTTACCTTGCCAAGATTAGGAATCACAACCACATTTGTAGATCCTTCAAAACCTGAAAATTTTACTAAAGCAGCAAAAGAAAATACAAGAGCCTTCTTTGTTGAGTCTCTTGGAAATCCAAAATTAGATGTATTAGACTTAAAGGCAATTTCGGCAGAAGCCAAAGCATTCAAAGTACCATTTATAGTAGACAATACAGTTGCGACACCTTATTTATTGAACCCAATTAAATATGGCGCCGATATTGTAATTCACTCCTTAACTAAATATATCGCAGGAAACGGAACTTCATTAGGAGGCGTTATCATTGATGCTGGAAACTTTGATTGGGCAAACGGAAAATTCCCGGAATTTACCGAGCCATCTGCAGGATACCACGGATTAGTATATCATGAAGCTTTAGGAAATGCCGCTTTTATAGCAAAAGCTCGAATTGAAGGTCTGCGTGATTTTGGTGCCGCTTTGAGTCCATTTAATGCTTTTCAGATTATTCAGGGACTAGAAACACTTCCAATCCGAATCAAGAAACACAGTGAAAATGCTTTGGCTCTAGCTGAATGGTTAGAAAAACAAGATGAGGTAGTCTGGGTAAATTATCCAGGTCTAAAATCAAATAAATATTTTGATCTGGCCAAAGAATATTTGCCAGAAGGTCAAAGCGGCATTATCACTTTCGGATTAAAAGGAGGTTTTGATGCAGCCAAAAAAGTGGTAGATGATACAAAATTGTTCTCTTTGCTGGCTAATATCGGAGACACAAAATCACTGATTATTCACCCAGCAAGTACTACACACCAGCAATTAACAGAAGCGGAACAAATAGAAACTGGAGTTTCTAAAGATTTGATTCGTCTGTCTGTTGGAATTGAAGATATCGAAGATTTAATTGCTGATTTACAAACTGTTTTTGAGAGCGTTTCGCTTTCTCAATTCAGCATCAATAAAAATTAGGTTTTTTTGTTTTTTGTTTGAAAAATTGCCTTTAGCGAGTGGTTTTGCTAAAGGTAATTTTTTATGAAAAACACCATTATAAAATTTAAATCATATGTAGAGACGCACTGCAGTGCGTCTAATTGATAAACGTTGGAATATTAAATGAACTTACATCACTTATATGGTTTTAAAAAATTAAAAATGTTAGAAATTATGTCAAAGCTTAAAATAAACATTATCCTTTTCGGAATTGGTAATATCGGAAGTACTTTGATTAATCAAATTGTAGAAAGTCAGGAGTTTTTTCTGGAAAGTAAAAATGTCGATTTTCATTTTCCAATAATAACCAATTCAACGGTTGCTTTTTTTGAGAAAGAAGGCGTTGGATATGCTTGGGAAACCAATTTTAGACAATTGGCTGTTCCTTTTAAAGTAGAAGATATTGTCGAATTTGCACAAGAAAATGAATTCGAAAACTTGATTGCCGTAGACGCAACAGCCAGCGATGAATTGGTGAAGCATTACAATACTTTAATCAAAAATGGATTCAATATTGTAGCAGTAAACAAAAAAGCCAATACGCTCCCGATTGACTTATATAAAGAACTGAGAGCAGATCTTAAAAAGTATGACAAGGAGTTTTTTTATGAAACATCTGTTGAGGCTGGAATTCCTGTTTTGCAAACCTTAAGAGATTTGTATTATTCGGGAGAAAAAATCACTAAGATTCGAGGGGTTTTCTCTGATAATTTGAGTTATGTCTTTAATCGATTTTCATCGGAAGATGTTTCGTTTTCGTCTGTTTTAAAAGATGCAAGCCTTTTAGGTTTAATGAAATCAAACTTCAAAGAAGATTTATCAGGAAATGATACAGCAAGAAAGCTTCTGATATTGGCTAGAGAAATTGGAAAAGATTTTGAGCTTTCAGATATTAAAATTAAGCCGTTTATAACCGAAGAACATTTGGAAAAAAATGGTGTGTTAAATAAAGACGCAGTCGATAAATCTTTTAAGATTGCCAAAATTACTCAGGCAGAAAGTCATGTGCTTCGATATGTAGGAGAATTTGATATTGAAAAAGGCACTTTGGAAGCCAAATTGATTTCTGAACCAGTCGATTCTCCAATCGGGCAATTGAAAGGTTCTGATACCATTTTTGAAATTTATACCAAATCGTACGCCGATATTCCGATTGTAATTCAGAGTGCTCCACCATGCAAACAGGCAATTTCAAGAGGAATTATAACCGATATTCTGAAAATTGCTGAACGAATTAGGGCTAAAGAAGCCGTTTGGCTATAAATTTTTAGAAAAAAAGAGAGAAAGTTCTTTGATAAATTGATTTGTCAAATGGAATTGTTAAGGAAAATATGTTTTTTTGTAGGTTTTTTACCTTTAATATTTCGTTTTCGTTTTTGTAAGATGTTTTTTGTCGTTAAAAAACTGATTTTTAACGATTTTTGTAATTAAATTCTTGAATTTAATTTGTGTAATAAAAAAAATATTTGCATATTTGTTATACCCAAAATCTACTAGAAATCAAATGAACTTAAAAGTCAACAAAATGTTTTGTGCCATTTCGGTTAATACCGAGGCTGGGGTGTCTATTGCTTAAAAAAATTGTAAGAATACAATAATAATATAGTAAAAGCCTCCCAAGAAAAATTGGGAGGCTTTTTAATTTACAACAAATGCAGAATTTAAATAAAATACAATATAAATCACAGATGAATAAATCCTTACAGATGAACAAGATGTTTACTGTCGCGCTTATTTGCGCATACGTCTGTTGATACTAAAAGTATAAATGAGTTTAAAAACTTAAACCCTTTTGGTATCTAGAAAATCCAAAAGGGTTTTTTTATTCCCGAAAGGGGCTTAACACAAACATAAAAGAGAAATAAAGATTATAAAACGCAACTTAACTAAAACTTAATATCATGAGCACATTGAACTACTTAGCAGAAAAAATTTCAGATTTGAAAAATAGAAGAACAAGAAAAAATAATCCGCCTCCACCAATAAACGAATTGGCTCATCCAAGATTCGGAATAACAGAGGCTGAAATCACAGAGGAAGGTAAAGCAGCAGAGAAAAAAGTACCTAACTCTTTATTGTTTTTGATGTATTCAAAAGAAAATGAAACGCTTTTTATCTAAACGGAAAAGCATCATAAACTAGGGTAAAACCTGCTTAATTTTACTGGACATTTTTGTTCGGTAAATTTTTGCGTATAATAGTTTTTGCTAAAATAAGTCTCAGAAATTTAACAAACACTTTTAGATAAAATTTGTTTGTTAGAGAAAATAGTAGTTAATTTGCACCGTTAAGTTCAAACACGTATTGAAATGTTATAAAGAAAGGACGAGGGATTAGACCCGATGAAGCCTTAGCAACCCTTCGTTAAAACGAAGAAGGTGCTACATTCTACCACGCCAAACGTGGAAAGATAACAACAAGATTTTTTCTAGTTAAACCTAGTTTTTCTTTCTAATATTTCCATATACAAATCAATAATACAACAGATTTGAAATTGGAAAATATACCAAATCCCATTATAATTCAAGATTTCATCACAGAAAGTGATGCAACTTATCATTCTATACCATTAAGTTTTACGCTGGCAGGTCAACCTCTGCACAGCGCGCCTATTGTTTTGGTTAACCATGCTTTAACTGGAAATTCGCAAGTTACTGGCGAAAGTGGCTGGTGGAATGACTTGATTGGCGAAGGCAAAACCATTGATACTGCTGTTTACACCATTTTGTCTTTTGATGTTCCAGGAAACGGAAACGATTCTTTCTTAATCGATAACTATTTAGATTTTACAGCAAGAGACATTGCAAGAATTTTTATCGAAGGTGTGAAAACTTTAAATATCGAAAAGCTTTTTGCAGTTATTGGAGGTTCTGTTGGAGGTGGAATTGCTTGGGAAATTTTAGCATTAGCGCCAAATATCACAGAAAACCTTATTCCGATAGCGAGCGACTGGAAATCGACAGATTGGCTTATCGCAAATTGCTTTTTACAAGAGCAAATTCTTAATAATTCGTCGAAACCAATTGAAGACGCCAGAATACATGCCATGCTTTGTTACCGTTCGCCAGAATCTTTCAAAGAAAAATTTCAGCGTACCATAAACCAAGATCTTTTAATTTTTAATATCGAAAGCTGGTTGGCGCATCATGGAAAAAAATTGCAGAAAAGATTTCAGTTGTCTTCTTATAAATTAATGAATCAGTTGCTTAAAACAATTGATATTACTAGAAATAGTGAAAGTTTTGAAAACTTAATGTCTAAAACAAAAGCTTCAATTCATATTGTCGGAATCAATTCAGATTTGTTTTTTACAGCAAAAGAAAACGTAGAAACTTATGAAGAGTTGAAGAAGTTTAAAGACAATGTTTTCTATAGCGAAATTGATTCGGTTCACGGACATGACGCTTTTTTAATCGAGTACAAACAATTAGATCATTTACTTGCCGATATTTTTAAGGCAGAAACAATAAAGAAATAAAATGAAAGTATTAAAATTTGGAGGTAAATCGTTAGCAAACGGAGAAGGACTTAACAAAGTTGTTTCAATCATTTCTGATAAAGTAAATCAAGGTGAAAAAATTGCCGTTGTAGTTTCTGCACGCGGAAATGCTACTGACGAATTAGAGTTTATTTTAAGCATTGCAGCTAAAAATGGCAGTTATAAAGAATTATTAGAGAATTTTAAAAAATATCAAATATCAGATTATCCACAGGTTGATTTATCTGAAGAATTTAATGTCTTAGACAAACTTTTTGAAGGAGTAAGTCTAATTGGTGATTACAGCAAAAAAATCAAAGATCAGATTTTATCTAAAGGAGAATTGCTTTCGGCTAAATTATTGACGGCTATTTTACTGGAAAAAGGAATTCCTGCCAATTTTGTAGATACAAGAGATTTGTTGAAAACAGATTCTAAATTTGGCGATGCTCAGCCTTTAGAACAGCTTTCAAAGAAAAACGTAGTAAATTATTTTAAAGAACATAACGGCGAAACGGTTAATATAGTTACAGGCTTCATTGGCTCAAACAACAACAACGACACAACTACTTTAGGTAGAAATGGCAGTAACTATACCGCTTCGTTAATCGCAAATTATTTAAACGCAGAAGAATTACAAAACTTCACGCACGTAGACGGAATCTATACTGCAAATCCAGATTTGGTTGCAGATGCTAAAAAAATCGAATATTTATCGTTTAACGAAGCAAATGAGCTGGCAAATTTTGGAGCAACGATTCTTCATGCTAAGACGATTATTCCTTTGTTAGAAAAGAATATCCCGTTACGAATTTTAAATACTTTCAATCATGAAAATCGCGGAACTTTAATTACATCGGATTCTTCTAAAGAAGGGATTAAAACACTTTCTGTTTTAGAAAATGTCTCTCTTGTAAATCTTGAAGGACGTGGATTACTTGGAAAAGCGGGAGTTGATGCCCGAATTTTTAAAGTAATGGGCGATCACAATATTAGTGTAAGCATCATTTCTCAAGGTTCTTCAGAAAGAGGAATCGGTCTTGTGGTGGCAACAGAAAAAGCTACTCTTGCGATGGTTGAATTAGAAAAAGAGTTTGAAAATGACTTTTATTCTAAAGATGTAAATCAAATCACGGTTACAGACAATGTATCAGTAATTTCGATTATTGGACAGGATTTAAGTACTTTCCATAAACCATACACCGCTTTAATCAAAAATAAAATTGTTCCAATTTTATTCAACAACACTGTAACAGGTAAAAACGTGAGTTTAGTTGTGAAAAAAGAGGAATTAAACAAAGCTCTGAACGTAATTCACGGAGAGATTTTTGGAGTTTCTAAAAAGATCAACATTGCCATTTTCGGTCACGGATTAGTTGGAGGAACTTTAATCAATCAGATTTTAGAATCGGCTGCAGCAATTGAAAAACGTAAAGACATTAAGCTTAATGTTTTCGCTATAGCGAATTCTAAAAAACTGCTTTTAAATAAATACGGTGTTAACAGCAATTGGAAAAGCGAAATTGAAACCAAAGGCGAAGCTTACACCATAAAAGATATTATTGCTTACGCGAATGAGCATCACTTAGAGAACTTAATTGCGATTGATAACACCGCAAGCGCAACTTTTGTTGAGAATTACATTCCGCTTGTAGAAAGCAGTTTCGATTTGATTTCTTCTAATAAAGTGGCAAATACATTAAGCTATGGTTTCTACAAAGAGTTAAGAAAAGCATTAGCAGAAAACCAAAAGAATTATTTATATGAAACCAATGTTGGTGCGGGATTACCATTAATTGATACGATTAAATTATTACACCTTTCAGGAGAAAATATCACAAAAATAAAAGGAGTTTTCTCTGGAACTTTAAGTTATTTATTCAATAATTTCTCAGCGAAAGATGCTCCATTTAGTGAAATCTTGCAAGAAGCAATTGATAACGGATATACTGAACCAGATCCGCGTGAGGATTTATGCGGAAATGATGTTGGTAGAAAATTATTAATTTTAGCTAGAGAATTAGATTTGCAAAATGAATTTGAAGAAATCTCAATTCAGAATTTAATTCCAGAACACCTACGCGAAGGAAGTGCTGCCGATTTCTTGACAAAATTGAAAGAATTCGATCCAATTTATGCTAAAATAAAAGCAGAACAACAGCCAAATCATGTTTTAAGATATATTGGTGAATTGTCTGGAGATTTGCAAAATGACAAAGGAAATCTAGAAGTTAAATTAGTTTCAGTGCCAAAAGATACTGCATTAGGCGGATTAAAAGGTTCAGATTCTTTCTTCGAAATTTATACAGAATCTTACGGAGATCGTCCAATCGTTATTCAAGGAGCCGGTGCAGGTTCTGCGGTAACGGCAAGAGGAGTTTTTGGAGATATTTTAAGATTATCTGATAAAGGATAATAATGCAACAGCAATAAAAGAAAGAAAAATCTTAAATTCGTAACTTAATTAAATAGTTTTAAAAGTATGAAAAAGATTTTTATCTTATTGTTGATTTCAAATAGTATCATGGCTCAGGTTTCTAATGTTATTAGGAACAAAGACAGTTATACTCAGGATGTTTTTCCGTACAAAGGAGTAAGAATAATTCAGGTTGATGAGGTAAGCTCTCCAGGGAATGAAGAAAATGTTTTTATTTTTTCTAAGATTGAAAAAAATGTTATTCCTGACAAAATGTATTTCCAAAGGTTTACGAAAGTAAATGATAAATGGGTTTTAAAATCGATTTTGGAAGTAAACCACAACGGAATTATTTCATCTTGGGGAAGCCGAAAAGCATTTGGAGATTATAATAAAGACAAAAGTGTAGATGCTCTTTTTATTTACGGATTATACAATGCTGATTTTAAGCAACAGTCAGTTCATCTTGTATTTTCCCAAAAAGATAAATTTTACAGCATAGAGTCAAGTGTTTCAGATAATTTTGGAACAGACAAGTTTTCAGATAATTTTAAATCTTTAGATGCAGAATCTAAAAAACAGGTTTTAGAGTATTGGAATAAATTAGATAAAAAAGACAAATAACTTAGGAATAAATACCATGAAAGTAACTTTAAACAGAGTAAATGATGCATTTCATTTCAAAGTGAAAAATGAACGCGGTCACATAGTTGACGTTGACAGCAGAGCTGAATTTGGCGGAAGTGATTTAGGTGCAAGCCCAATGGAACTGGTATTAATGGGAGTTGCAGGATGCAGCGCTATTGATATGATTTCGATCTTAAAAAAACAACGTCAGGAAATTACTTCTTTCAACGCTGAGGTTGAAGGAACTAGAGTTCAAATCGAAGAAGCAAAACCTTTTAAAGAAATCGATGTGGTTTTTTATTTAGAAGGAGAAATCAATCCTGATAAAGCAAAAAAAGCGGCTCAACTTTCTTTTGAGAAATACTGTTCGGTAGCTAAAACGGTTGAACCAACAGCGACAATTAAATACAAAGTTGTCTTGAACAACGAAGCTTTATAAATTAGATAATTTGTCAATTAGATAATTAGAAAATGCTCAGATTGCGCATAAATAATTGACTTGTTTTGGGTTTAGATTTCAGTTTTAAAACTTAAAACTTGAAACCTGAAACAAAAAAAACAAAAAAAACAACACACAATGAATACAGAAGAATTTGGTTTTGAAACACAAGCCATCAGAACACAATTAGAAAGATCTCAATATTTAGAACATTCGGTGCCTTTGTACCTTTCATCAAGCTTTGTTTTTGAAGATGCTGAAGATATGAGAGCTTCTTTTACAGAAGAAAAGGAAAGAAATATTTACAGCCGTTTTAGCAATCCAAACACTTCGGAGTTTGTAGACAAGATCTGCAAAATGGAAGGAGCCGATTCTGGTTATGCATTTGCAACAGGAATGGCAGCAGTATATTCTACTTTTGCCGCTTTGTTAAACTCTGGAGATCATATTGTTTCTGCGAGCAGTGTTTTTGGTTCAACTCACGCTTTGTTCATGACTTATTTTCCAAAATGGAATATCGAAACTTCTTATTTCGAAATTAATAAGCCGGAAACAATAGAAAGTTTCATTAAGCCAAATACTAAAATATTATACGCCGAATCTCCAACAAACCCTGGAGTTGATGTAATCGATTTAGAATTGTTAGGAAATATTGCTAAAAAGCACAATTTGATTTTAATTATAGATAATTGTTTTGCAACGCCATATTTACAGCAGCCAATTAAATTTGGAGCGCATTTGGTGATTCATTCAGCTACTAAATTGATTGATGGTCAAGGACGCGTTTTAGGCGGAGTAACAGTTGGAGATGCAGAATTAATCAGACAGATTTATTTGTTTTCTAGAAATACAGGACCAGCTTTATCACCGTTTAATGCTTGGGTTCTTTCAAAAAGTTTAGAAACATTGGCTGTTCGCGTTGACAGACATTGCGAAAATGCATTAAAAGTTGCTGAGTTTTTAGAAAGTCACCCGAATGTAAACAGCGTAAAATATCCGTTCTTGAAATCGCATCCACAATACGAAATTGCTAAAAAACAAATGAAAGCTGGTGGAAACATCATTGCATTTGAAATTAAAGGCGGAATCGAAGCAGGAAGAAAATTCTTGAATTCAATTCAACTTTGCTCATTATCTGCAAATATTGGAGATACGAGAACAATTGTAACTCATCCAGCTTCTACAACACACAGCAAATTATCTGAAGAA
Organism: Flavobacterium sp. PLA-DH12; assembly: GCF_059511845.1. NCBI lineage: Bacteria > Pseudomonadati > Bacteroidota > Flavobacteriia > Flavobacteriales > Flavobacteriaceae > Flavobacterium > Flavobacterium sp. PLA-DH12. The sequence continues at coordinate 18,402 of NZ_JCAMPD010000009.1, read as the reverse complement.
GATCAATTGGCAGTAGGAATCACGCAAGGTTTAGTTCGTGTTTCTGTTGGTTTAGAAACGGTTGAAGATGTAATTGCAGATTTAAAGCAAGCATTGGCTTAAACATAAAATATAATATTTTTGAAGGGCTGTTTTTTTGAAATAGCCCTTTCTTTGTTATTGAAAGAATCACTCTTCTTAATTTAGTTTTACAATATATGAAAAAACCAAGATTGCTTTTTCTGTCAGATTTGTTTGGAGGCAATCCTGAATGGATTCAGAATTATATCGAAATTTTAGAACTTAAATTTGATGTTCAATATTATGATGTTTTAAAATTAGCTCAGATTGATTCTTCAAGTGATGAAATCCATAATCAATTTTTGAATGGCGGAATTGAAAAAGCTGTAAATAACTTATTGGATTTGGAGAGGGAAAATGCCTCAGTTTTAGGTTTTAGCATTGGTGGAACAATTGCTTGGAAAGCTTGCTTAAGAGGTTTAAAAGTTAGCGAGTTAGTAGCTGTCTCTTCGACAAGATTGCGTTATGAGGAAGAAAAACCTAATTGCAGTATAAAACTTTATTATGGCGATAAAGACAAAAATGTGCCAAATTCAAGCTGGTTTCTGGATCTAAAAATTCCCAATGAGATTCTTGAGTCAAAATCATCAATTGTATATGGAAAAAGAAAATGCATCTCTAATTTGTGATGATTTTTTGTAGTTTTTTACTTAAAAATTATATTTTTGTTGCGACTAAAATTATAACCAAAAGTTTAACTAACAATTAATTGCATATGAGCAATTCTACTTACGTTTTAGATGACAAATTATTAGTGTCTGCAGGGGCACGTTTTTTAAATTACATAATTGATCTTTTTATATTTTTTATAATCCTGATTGCAATTGGTGCAATGATAGGTATTCTTTCTGCATTATTTGGGCTTACAGGATTAGCAGCATGGATGGATGGTTTAGGCGATTTAGGGTGGAATGTCATTGCTATTGTAGTTTCTCTAGTTTATTATATTACTATGGAAGCTTTATTTGGAAGAACTGTAGGGAAATTTGTTACAGGTTGTATTGTTGTAGATGAAAATGGTAAGAAACCAGATTTTGGAACAATTGTTAAAAGAAGCTTATGCCGATGTATTCCTTTTGACGCTCTAACTTTTTTGGGAGGCTCTAGAGGTTGGCATGATTCGATATCAGAGACCTATGTTGTAAGTAAGAAGGCTTTGGATGAAGAAATAAAAACGTTTCATGAATTCAATTTAATAGGTGTAGAAGAGGCAAATTAATTAAACTATACTAATTTAGTAGAATATAAGTTTGGATCTGTTATATTCTCATTTAAAAAGATTATTTTTGTTGCAGAAAATATACGTATTGTTTGTTTTAGTTCATTTTGCTAATTATCGGAACTAGAATTTGCAGTTACAATCTAAAACTTAAAAATGCTTTCAAAAAAGACAAAATACGGAATTAAAGCTCTTACATATTTAGCCAGAAGAGAAAATAATGAACCTGTGCAAATTGCCGAAATTGCTAAAAGCGAGCATATTTCGATAAAATTTCTGGAAAGTATTTTGTTGTTGCTTAGAAATTCAGGTTTTCTTGGTGCAAAAAAAGGAAAAGGTGGGGGGTATTATCTGATAAAAGATCCTAAAGATATTAGTATGGCTAAAGTATACAGAATTCTTGAGGGACCCATAGCATTATTGCCTTGCGCGAGTCATAATTTTTATGAAAGATGTGATGATTGCGATGACGAATCCACTTGTGCAGCACGACGTTTAATGACGGAAGTTCGTGATAATACACTTAAGATATTAGAAAGTAATTCTCTGGCAGATATTGCATTTTAGGAAATGCTATTATTTATAAAACAAAAGACCATTTCTGAATTTGAAATGGTCTTTTTTCTATTTATGATGTATTAGAAAATCAATTTATACCCAGCTAAGAAAAGCATTACTGCGATTGCATTTCTAAGAAACTGATCAGGTACTTTTCCGCTTAGCATACTTCCCATATAGATTCCAGGAAGCGATCCCATTAATAATTGACCTAATAAACCTAAATCTAAATTTCCCATAGAAGCATGCCCAAGACCTGCAACTAGGGTTAATGGAACAGCGTGTGCAATTTCAGTTCCTACTAAACGAGGAGTTGGTAAAAGCGGATAAAGAAAAAATAGAGTTACAGTTCCTAGCGCTCCCGCTCCAATAGAAGTTAAAGTTACAGTTGCACCTAGTAAAACTCCAATTGCAATTGTAAGCATATTTTGAGTGGTACTTGCGCTATGAAATTTATCTCCAGCATGTTTTTGAGAAAAAACTAAAAGTTTCTTTTTGAATATAATCGCTACCGAAGTAAACAATAAAGCCCAGCCTAAACTATATTTAATAACGCCATTTATAGTTTCAATATCAGTTTTAATACTGTTTAAAATCCATAATGTGATTAAAGAAGCGGGAACACTGCCAAGAGTGAGCCAGCCTGTAATTTTCCAGTTGATATTGCCTTTTTTATTGTGAACAAAAACACCACCTGCTTTAGTAAACGCAGCGTACAATAAATCGGTTCCTACTGCGGTTGTTGGCGGAATATTAAAATATAATAAAATAGGAGTCATTAATGAGCCTCCACCAACACCTGTTAATCCGACAATAAAACCAACTACTAAACCTGCAATTACAAGACCGATCTGAAAATCCATGAAAAAATATTTGCCGCTAAAATAATAACAATTTTATAATTATCCTATAGATTTTGTAGAGATTAAATGTGTATTTTTGCGGATCACAAAATTGAAGCGTGTTGTTAAAATAACAAGAGGCAGCATTTAATTTGTTAAAATAATCACTAATTCCTTTTTAAATCTCTTTTAACTTGGTTTATAAGACTATAGCTAATGTAAAAAAGTAAATATATTGTTTTGATATTTCGAAATATATAGTACTTTTGCAAAGTAATCTACTAAGCCGATAGGGTAATGGGTTTTTAAGAGTAAAAAAACAATTCTTAAAATATGGAAAATGAACTTAAGTTAAACAACGCTATAGTAAAGTCTGATTCTTTATTAAAGGAAAAATTGTGGGTTGTAATACCTGTTGTTTTGTTGTTAGGTTTGGCAGTTACATTAATATATAATCATCACGCCGAATTTTCGTGGGATGGTTTTGTTCAGGGATTTGATGAAAATCTTTTAGCGTTTTTCTTAATTGGTGTTTTTGCACAATTAGTAGATGGCGCTTTAGGAATGGGATATGGAGCAACTTCTACGTCATTTTTATTGGCTTATGGAGTTTCGCCAGTTTTGAGTAGTACGGCAGTTCACGTTTCAGAGATGTTTACAACTGGAGCATCGGCGCTTTCGCACCACCGCTTTGGAAACATCAATAAAAAACTGGTAAAGCATCTATTGATTCCTGGAGTTTTAGGATCAATTACAGGGGCTTATTTATTATCAGATGTTATTGACGGAGATATTATTAAACCATTTATTGCGGTTTACATGATTGTTCTGGCAGTTGTAATTATCAGAAAGGCTCTTAGAAAAAGTGTTGTAAAAAAGAAAACAAAAAAACTTGGAGTTTTGGCAGTGTTTGGAGGTTTTATGGATTCTGTTGGAGGAGGAGGCTGGGGGCCAATTGTGACTTCAACGTTATTAGGAAGAGGAAGAAACCCGAAATATACCATTGGGTCTGTAAATGCGGCTGAATTTGCGATTTCGTTTGCTAGTGGAATCACTTTCATGCTTTTTGGTGGAATTCACGGCTGGCAGATCATTATCGGATTGATTTTAGGAGGAGTTATTTCAGCGCCAATAGCAGCTTATTTGGTAAATAGAATCAAAAGAAAACCAATGATGGTTGCGGTTGGTGTTCTAATTATAATATTGAGTTTAAAAACATTATCTAAATTATTGTAAAAGATAATTTTAGAAAGGAGAGATTATGAGTGCGATTATTGTACAAGAATTATTAGAGAAAACTAAAGATTTTTCGCTTGACGAAACCTTAGTTTTTTTAGCAAAAGAGTTTCCGGGAAAAGTAATTTTCTCAACTTCTTTTGGTCAGGAAGATCAGGTGATTACCGATTTTATAGCAAAAAGTAATACTGATATTACCATTTTTACTTTAGACACAGGAAGATTATTTCAGGAAACGTATGATGTTTTTCATAAGACATTAAAAAAATACAAAAGGCCAATCGAAGTGTATTTTCCAGAAGCAGCTTCAGTAGAAAAACTATTGCAAGAAAAAGGACCAAACAGCTTTTACGATTCGGTTGAAAACAGAAAAGAATGTTGTTTTATTCGAAAAGTGGTTCCGTTACGAAAAGCTTTGGCAGGAAATTCGGTTTGGATAACAGGTTTAAGAGCTGAACAATCGGAGAACAGACATGATTTAAGTTTGTTTGAATACGACGGAAACTTCGAAATCATCAAATTCAATCCGTTATTAAAATGGACTTTAGAAGAAGTTGAAACGTATCTGTCAGAAAACAATGTTCCTCAAAACGCTTTACACAAACAAGGTTTTGTAAGTATTGGATGCGCGCCTTGTACGAGAGCGATTTTTCCAGGTGAGGATATCAGAGCCGGAAGATGGTGGTGGGAATCAAGCCATAAAGAGTGCGGACTTCATAGTGCTAAGAAAGAGTAGGCTTTTTAGAAGAAAGAAGCAAGAGGCAAGACTTCTTTAGAGAATAGAATATAGATTATAGAATAAAGAGTGGAGATTTTTAGAGCAGGTAACTTGAAACCTGAAACTTAAAACTTGAAACTCACAAAATATCAAACAAAAAAACAATGAGTTCAGTATTAAAAACAAACGCTTTAGAGAGTGAAGCGATATACATTTTCAGAGAAGTAATTTCACAGTTTGACAAACCGGTTTTACTTTTCTCAGGAGGAAAAGATTCTATCACATTAGTGCGTTTAGCGCAAAAAGCATTTTTCCCTGCTAAGATTCCGTTTCCTCTTTTGCACGTTGATACGGGACACAATTTCCCTGAGACGATTGCTTTCAGAGATAAATTAGTGGAAGAATTAGGTTTAGAGTTGATCGTTCGTAATGTTCAGGATGCTATTGATGAAGGAAAAGTAGTTGAAGAAACTGGAAAATATTCTAGTAGAAACAGCTTGCAGACTACAACGCTTTTAGATGCAATTGAAGAATTTAAGTTTGATGCTTGTATTGGTGGCGCGCGTCGTGATGAAGAAAAAGCAAGAGCTAAAGAGCGTATTTTCTCAGTTCGTGATGATTTCGGACAATGGGACGAAAAAAATCAGAGACCTGAGTTGTTTGATATCTTAAATGGAAAAATTGAAAATGGTCAAAACGTTCGTGTTTTCCCAATTTCAAACTGGACAGAATTAGATGTTTGGAGTTATATCGAGAAAGAAAAAATCGAGATTCCGTCAATCTATTTCTCACATAAAAGAAAAGTTTTTTTGAGAGACGGTTTAATCTGGTCGCATTCTCCTTTTGTGTACCAAGAAGAAGACGAACAAATCGAAGAACGAATTGTTCGCTTCAGAACCGTTGGAGATATGAGTTGTACAGCAGCGGTTGAATCTTATGCAGCAACAATCGAAGAAGTAGTTGGAGAAATCAGATCATCAACCATTTCTGAAAGAGGAGCTAGAATCGATGACAAACGTTCTGAAGCTGCAATGGAAAAGAGAAAACAACAAGGATACTTTTAATAATTGTGAATTATGAATTGTTAATTGTAAATGCAATTCGGAACCTTTAAAAGTAAAAATCAAGAAAACAAAAACATACAGATTATAAGTTTCAACAGAAAACTTGAAACTTTAAACCTGAAACAAAAATATTAGAATGGACGTTTTAAAAATAGCAACAGCAGGAAGTGTAGATGACGGAAAAAGTACTTTAATCGGGAGATTATTGTACGATACAAAATCATTGACGACTGATAAAATAGAAGCAATCGAAAAAAGCAGTAAACAAAAAGGATACGATTACCTTGATTTTTCTTTGGCAACAGATGGTTTAGTGGCAGAAAGAGAGCAAGGAATCACTATTGATGTTGCGCATATTTATTTTTCGACTGCAAAGAAAAGTTACATTATCGCCGATACTCCGGGTCACGTAGAATATACAAGAAACATGGTTACAGGAGCTTCGACTTCTCAGGTTTCTATCATTTTGATTGATGCCAGAAAAGGAGTTATTGAGCAGACATACCGTCACTTTTTCATCAATAATTTATTGAGAGTAAAAGAAGTAATCGTTGCCATCAACAAAATGGATTTAGTGGATTATTCAGAAGAAGTTTTCAATAAAATCAAAGCTGATTTTGAGGCATTAAATGCAAAAAGTACTTTCAAAGAACAAAACGTAAGTTACATTCCGTTAAGCGCTATCAACGGCGGAAACGTTGTGGATAAATCTGAGAATATGCCTTGGTACGAAGGACAAACAGTTTTAGAACATTTAGAAGGGTTACATTCTCATGATGTTTACGAAGCAGGAAAAGCACGTTTTCCGGTTCAAACAGTGATTCGTCCAAAAACAGAAGAATACCACGATTTTAGAGGTTACGCAGGAAAATTATACGGAAACTCAATTAAAGTTGGAGATGCTGTAACAGTTCTTCCTTCTTTAACAGAATCAAAAGTATCTAAAATTCATTTTTTCGATAAAACATTTGACGAAGCTACAGCAGGTTCTTCAATCACAATCGAATTAGAAAATGACATCAATGTAACAAGAGGCGATATGATTGTAAAATCAGATGAGCTTCCAAAAATTGAAAAAGATATTACCACTACAGTTTGCTGGATGGACAGTAAAAAACTGGTTCCAGGAACTAAATATTTAGTACAACACAATACAAACAGAGTTTTAGCAAAAGTAGAAAGCATCAAAAATACAATTGCTACAGATTACTCTGGAACGACAGAAGCTTCACAATTAGCAATCAACGAAATTGGAGAAGTTACGATCAAATTAAGCAAACCGTTATATTTTGATTCATACAACGAAAACAAATCAAACGGAGCTTTCATCTTAATTGATACAGCAACAAACACAACAGCAGGAGTAGGATTTATTAGGTAAACCTGCCGTAAGCTTTAAGCTATAGGCTTTAAGCTTTTAGCAAAAACGTATAAAAAGGCACGCAAAAAAGCTTATAGCTTATTGCCTAAAGCCTAAAGCAAGAAAAACACAAAGTTTAAAAAGCTTATAGCCTAAAGCTTAAAGCCTAAAGCGAAAAAGAGAAATGGAAAGTTTTAGAACAGAAATAGAAAATCCGGTAGTTCAGAAGGAGATTATCGAATTAGAAAAAAAGATTCACTTATTCCGTGGAGGAAAAATTGATGATGAGCGTTTTCGTAGTCTTCGTCTAGCGCGTGGAATCTACGGTCAGCGCCAGGAAGGCGTTCAGATGATTCGTATCAAATTGCCTTACGGTAAAGTAACCAGCGAGCAATTGGTGCGTATAACACAAGTTTCTGATGAATATTCAACAGGGCGTTTGCATATTACAACACGTCAGGATATCCAGATTCACTATGTGAGTTTGGACAGAACGCCAGAACTTTGGGCAGATTTGGCTAAAGACGATATTACACTTCGTGAAGCTTGCGGAAACACCGTTAGAAATATTACAGGAAGCGAATTAGCTGGAGTTGACGTAAACGAACCATTTGATGTTTCGCCTTATGCACACGGACTTTTTCAATATTTGTTAAGAAACCCAATCTGTCAGGAAATGGGACGTAAATTCAAAATTTCGTTCTCTTCTTCAGACGAAGATACTGCTTTGAGTTATTTACACGATTTAGGATTTATTCCGAAAATTAAAGACGGACAACGCGGATTTAAAATCATGTTTGGTGGAGGTTTAGGATCTCAGCCAGCACATGCCGAATTGCTTTCGGAGTTTGTTCCGGTAAACGAAATCATTCCAACAGCAGAAGGAATCATCCGTATTTTTGATAGATACGGTGAGCGTGCAAAAAGAATGAAAGCGCGTATGAAATTCTTAATCAAAGAAATGGGGAAAGATGTTTTCCTTGATTTGGTTGAACAAGAGAAAAAAGCCATCGCTTTTGAAACATACGAAATTGATACAACTGCTTTTGACGGACCAATTCCAGAACCAGTTTTAGAAGTTCCACAAGTTACAATCGAAGATACAAAAGCGTATGAAGCGTGGAAAAATTCGAATGTAATCAAACAGAAACAAGACGGTTATTATGCTATTGGAATTAAAGTTTTATTAGGAGATTTTTATACAGATAAAGCCAGATTATTAGCCGCTTTAATAAAAAATTACGGAGCAAATGAATTACGTTTTTCATTGCGTCAAAATATTGTAATACGTCACATAAAAGAAGAGAATCTACCTTTCTTTTATCAAGAATTAGCCAAACTTGACTTTGTTCAATTAGGATATAATTCAGTTGGAGATATTACGGCATGTCCGGGTACTGATACTTGCAACTTGGGGATTGCAAGTAGTACCGGTATTGCAGAAGAATTAGAAAGAGTTTTAAGTGCGGAATATCCTCAGTATTTGAACAACCGCGAAATTGAAATTAAGATTTCAGGATGTATGAATGCCTGCGGACAGCACAATATGTCTGCAATTGGATTTCAAGGAATGTCTATCAACTCAGGAAAATTGGTAGCTCCGGCTTTACAAGTTTTGTTAGGAGGAGGAAGATTAGGAAATGGCGCTGGACGTTTTGCTGATAAAGTAATCAAAGTGCCTAGTCGTAGAGGTCCTGATGCGTTGCGTACCATTTTAAATGATTTTGATGCTAACGGAAGCGGACAAAAATTCCTTGATTATTATGATACAAAAGGAGAAAAATATTTCTACGAAATCTTAAAACCTTTCGCAGATGTAACCAATTTAACAGAAGCTGATTTTGTGGATTGGGGTAACGCTGACAATTATGTAAAAGCAGTAGGAGTTGGAGAATGTGCCGGAGTTGTGATCGATTTAGTAGCAACATTATTGTTTGAAGCTAAAGAGAAATTGATCTTGGCTCAGGAATCTTTCGATGAGAAAAAATGGTCAGATGCAATTTACCATGCTTACGCAGGATTTGTAAATGGAGCAAAAGCTTTATTGTTGTCAGAAAACCAAAAAACAAACCACCACGCAGGAATTGTAGACTTGTTTGATACTGTTTTTGTTGAAAATAATAAAATCGAATTAAACTCAACTTTCAAAGACTTGGTTTACCAAATCAATAAAAATGAACCATCAGAAGCTTTCGCTAAAGATTATATTGCTCAGGCAGTAGTTTTCTTTGATAAAATCGAAACTTTCAGAGCTCAGGAATTAGAAAATGCTTAATATAAAACCCAAAATAACTTTAGTCGGTGCAGGTCCTGGCGATCCCGATTTACTTACGCTGAAAGCTGTAAAAGCATTGGCTGAAGCTAATGTGGTTTTGTATGATGCTTTGGCCAACGAAGAAATTCTGGATTACGCACCTAAAAATGCTATTAGAATTTTTGTGGGGAAAAGAATCGGAAATCATGCTTACACGCAGGATCAAATCAATCAATTGATTGTAGATAATGCTTTGACTTACGGAAACGTAGTGCGATTAAAAGGCGGAGATCCTTTCATTTTTGGAAGAGGAAGCGAAGAAGTAGAATTTGCAGAAAGTTTCGGAATTGAAACTATCGTAGTTCCCGGAATTTCATCTGTAGTTGCTGTTCCCGCAAGTCAGGGAATTTCAATCACAAAAAGAGGAGTTTCAGAAAGTTTTTGGGCTATTACAGGAACAACTTCTGATAGAAAATTATCTTCGGATATTGCCTTATCAGCTAAATCTTCTGCAACTGTTGTGATTTTGATGGGAATGCACAAATTGCCTCAAATCATCGATTTGTTTCAAAAAGAAGATAAAGGAAATTTACCCGTTGCGATCATCCAAAACGGGACAACAGCAGAGGAAAAAGTGGGAGTTGGAACCGTTAATTCGATTTTGGAAGTTGTAAAACAAAAAGAATTAGGTTCACCAGCGATTATTGTTTTAGGTGAAGTTGTCCGCGAAAGCAATAAATTAAAAGGCTTTTACGAAGAATTTTTATCAAAAGAAATCATTCATTAGAATTATATGTTCCGTTAGGAACAATTCGTTGGTAAATCATCTAATTTTGTTTAGATGAAATTAAATTAAAATGGAACAAAACGAATTATATCCAATATTTCTAAAGCTTCACAATTTAAATGTCTTGATTGTAGGTGGAGGAAATGTAGGTCTGGAAAAGCTTTCTTTCTTGCTAAAATCAAGTCCGAATGCTAATGTTGAGGTAGTTGCACCTGATTTTCATTTAGAAATTAAGGTTTTAGCAGAAAAACATCCTTCAATTAAATTGACGGAAAAAAAGTTCAAAAAGAAAATGCTTAAAAAGCGTCACATGGTAATTGCCTGTACAGACGATTTAAAAGTGAATAAAAAAGTTTACGATTTAGCAAGAAAACGTTACCTGATTTGCAATATTGCCGATACGCCAGATTTATGCGATTATTATTTAGGCGGAATCGTAACAAAAGGAAACGTGAAAATTGCCATTTCAACAAACGGAAAATCGCCAACAACAGCAAAGAGATTGCGTGAGTTTTTTGAAGAAGTAATTCCAGAAGATATTAACCAAATGGTTGAAAATCTGAATGAATATCGAAAAACCTTAAAAGGCAATTTTGAAGAAAAGGTAAAAAGAATGAATGAGATTACCTCTTCATTAAAAAATAAAGAGTAAAAAAGTTTCGGAAAGAAATTAATGATAAAAATCATTGAAAGTACAAGGATTTATTCGTTTCTTTGCGTTATTAAGAATGATTATAAACAACAACATAATGATTAAAACAGATATACTTATAATTGGAGCAGGCCCAACAGGTTTATTTGCCGTATTTGAGGCAGGATTGTTAAAATTAAAATGCCACATTTTAGATGCTCTTCCACAACCAGGAGGACAACTATCAGAGTTATATCCAAAAAAGCCAATTTATGATATTCCTGGATTTCCAGAAGTATTGGCAGGAGATTTAGTTGACGGATTAATGGAGCAAATCAAACAATTTGAACCAGGTTTTACTTTAGGAGAACGTGCTGAAACAGTTGAAAAACAAGAAGACGGAACTTTCATTGTAACATCAAACAAAGGAACTAAATTCCACGCGCCAGTTATTGCAATTGCTGGAGGTTTAGGAAGTTTTGAGCCTCGTAAACCACTTATCGAAGATATCGAGTTTTATGAAGATAAAGGAGTGAAATACTTCATCAAAAATCCTGAGAAATTCAGAGATAAAAGAGTTGTTATTGCAGGAGGAGGAGATTCAGCATTAGACTGGTCAATTTTCTTAGCAAATGTAGCTTCAGAAGTAACTTTAATCCACAGAAGAAACGAATTCAGAGGCGCTTTAGATTCAGTAGAAAAAGTACAGGAATTAAAATCAGCCGGAAAAATTAAATTAATCACTCCAGCAGAAGTTATCGGAATCAATGGTGCTGAGCATGTTGAGTCATTAGATATCGAAGAAAACGGCGCACACCGTAAAATCGAATGTGACTACTTCATCCCACTTTTCGGATTGACTCCAAAATTAGGTCCAATTGGAGACTGGGGATTAGAAATAGAGAAAAATGCTATTAAAGTAAATAATGCATTAGATTACCAAACTAACATTCCTGGAATCTTCGCAATTGGAGACGTAAATACATACCCAGGAAAATTAAAGTTGATCCTTTGTGGTTTCCACGAAGCAACTTTAATGTGCCAAGCTGCTTATTCAATCATTAACCCAGGTAAAAAATATGTATTGAAATATACAACGGTTTCAGGTGTAGATGGTTTCGACGGAACTCGTAAAGAAGCGCCAAAAGCAGTTGTGAAGGCGATTGTTTAATCTGAGGTGCTGAGGTTCTAAGGTACTAAGGCGCTAAGGTTTTTAAATATTGTAAAGCCCAAACTTTTTAAAGTTTGGGCTTTTTTAATTACCATGAATAATCCCAGAGGGATGATATATTTATAGAAAAGAAATTATTCGTTTGCAAAAGCTCCAGCGGAGCGAAATATATGTCGCTCTGCTGGAGCTTTTGCGTTGTGTAGATTGTTTTCTATAAATATTATGCTCCTCCGGAGCTAAATCAAGCAAAAGATAAAACCTAAGAACCTTAGCACCTAAGTCCCTCAGAACCTTAGAAAAAAAACATTTGCAAATCGAAACCCTATTTCATAACTTTGCACTGTTCTTAAAATTATTGTTCGTTATCACGAAAGGCGGAGGGATAGACCCGATGAAACCTTAGCAACCCTTTATCATAAAGAAGGTGCTAAATTCTACTTTATACGATATTTTCCAGTATTAAAGATAGATAACACAAATACATACTCGTATTTCTCAAAACTTTTCTCGATAACATATAATATTTACTGAAACAACTCAGTAAAGGAGCGAATCATTGGCGCATTTTTGCAGTCAGTAGTTCCCGCTTTTCGTTGCAATCTTTTGATTTTTTAAAGAAAAAATCAAAAGGATTTCCACTTCAATCGGGGCTAATGAGCCAGCAATAGTGCATTTTTGGAATTAATGTGAAAAAAATATCGAAGGTTAAACCCGACAGGTTTTCAAAACCTGTCGGGTTTAAATAGAACCTTCAAAAATTATAATTAAAAAAGCTTTGTGCCTTAGCGCCTTAGCGGCAAAAGAATATGGCAATTACAATTCAAGAAGCAATAAAAAAAAATATCCTAATCCTTGACGGAGCAATGGGAACAATGTTGCAACGCTATAATTTCTCCGAAGAAGATTTCAGAGGAGAGCGTTTCAAAGATTTCCCGCATCCGTTAAAAGGAAACAACGATTTACTATCCCTAACACAACCACAAGCGATTCGCGATGTACACGCCGCATATTATGAAGCAGGTGCTGACATTGTAGAAACCAATACCTTCTCTGGAACGACAATCGGTATGGCCGATTATCACATGGAAGATTTGGTTTACGAGTTAAACTACGAATCGGCAAAAATCGCACGCGAGGTTGCCGATGAGTTTACCGCTAAAAATCCGGAAAAACCACGTTTCGTAGCCGGTTCAATCGGACCAACAAACCGTACAGCGAGTATGTCGCCAGATGTAAACGATCCAGGTTACAGAGCCGTAACATTTGACGATTTACGTATTGCTTACAAACAACAAGTCGAAGCTTTAATGGATGGTGGTTGTCATTTGCTTTTGGTCGAAACAATTTTCGATACATTAAATGCAAAAGCAGCACTTTTTGCAATCGAGGAAGTAAAAGAAGAACGCAATCTGGATATTCCAATCATGGTTTCAGGAACGATTACCGATGCATCTGGAAGAACGCTTTCTGGACAGACAGTTGAAGCGTTTTTAATTTCAGTTTCACATATTCCGTTATTAAGCGTAGGATTCAATTGCGCTCTTGGAGCCGATTTGCTGAAACCGTATTTAAAAACATTAGCACATAACACAAGCTTTAATGTTTCGGCACATCCAAATGCAGGATTGCCAAATGCATTCGGACAATACGATGAAACGCCAGAGCAGACGCAAGTTTTCATTAAAGAATATTTAGAGGATAATTTAATCAATATCATTGGTGGTTGTTGTGGAACAACGCCAGATCATATCCGATTAATGGCTGAGGTTGCGAAAGATTATAAGCCTAGAGTGGCGCCGGTAATTGGGTAAACATTTCCGTTTCCTGCAAGGTTTTCAAAACCTTGTAGGTATAATTTGTTGACTTTAAAAGATAGAAACCTACAAGGTTTTGAAAACCTTGCAGGTTGAAATGAGAATAAAATGTTCGGTACGAACAAATTGTCGGTAGAAACGTTGAATATAATATTGAAATCTCGGGAAATATAAAACATTTTATGAAACCGAGACCGCGTGAGGGATAGAAGTGAAAAGCCCACAGCCTGACGAAGGAAGAGCGAGGACTTGTAACGGATAGCCCGACCAGAAGGGGTACGCGCAAAATATTAAAAAGATTACAGGTTTAATAACCTAAAAAAATATAGAATAAAAAACTTAGAACCTTAGAATCTCAGGATCTCAGTAACTTTAAAAAGAAATGACAGAAAAAAGAAGAGACCTTGTATTATCAGGATTAGAACCGTTGATTATTACGCCAGAAAGTGTTTTCGTGAATGTTGGCGAGCGTACGAATGTAACAGGTTCAAGAAAATTCCTAAGACTTATCAAGGAAGAGAAATATGACGAGGCGCTTGATATTGCAAGACAGCAGGTAGAAGGTGGAGCACAGATCATCGATATTAATATGGATGAAGGAATGCTTGACGGTGTTACTGCAATGACTAAATTTTTGAATTTAATTGCGGCAGAACCAGACATTTCGAGAGTGCCGATTATGATCGACAGTTCGAAATGGGAAATCATCGAAGCCGGTCTGAAAGTAGTACAAGGAAAAAGCGTTGTAAACTCGATTTCGTTAAAAGAAGGTGAAGAAGCCTTTATTCATCACGCACGATTGATCAAACGTTATGGAGCGGCGGCAATTATCATGGCGTTTGACGAAGTAGGTCAGGCTGATAATTACGATCGTCGAGTTGAAATCTGTCAGCGTTCTTATGATATTTTGGTGAACAAAGTAGGATTCCCTCCGCAGGATATTATTTTCGATTTAAATATTTTCCCAGTTGCAACGGGAATGGAAGAGCATAGATTGAACGCTTTAGACTTCTTTAGAGGAACAAAATGGGTTCGTGAAAACCTTCCGCACGCGCATATCAGTGGTGGAGTGAGTAACGTTTCGTTCTCTTTTAGAGGAAATGATACGGTTCGTGAAGCGATGCACTCGGTGTTTTTATACCACGCAATCAAAAACGGAATGACGATGGGAATCGTTAATCCTGAAATGTTGACGATTTACGATGATATTCCGAAGGATTTATTAGAATACGTTGAAGACGTAATTTTAGATAGACGCGATGATGCTACAGAACGACTTTTGGATTTTGCTGAAAGTGTAAAAGGCGAAGCAAAAAGCGATGAAAAAGCGGTTCAAGAATGGCGTTTTGGAACCGTTCAGGAACGTATTACGCATTCGTTGGTAAAAGGAATTGATGCTTTTATTGAAGAAGATGTTGAAGAAGCACGTCAGGCAGCAACAAAACCAATTGAAGTTATCGAAATCAATTTGATGACAGGAATGAATGTGGTTGGAGATTTATTCGGAAGCGGAAAAATGTTCTTGCCTCAAGTAGTAAAATCGGCTCGTGTAATGAAAAAAGCCGTAGCTTATTTATTGCCTTTTATCGAAGCCAGCAAACAAGCCGGAGACAAACAAGGAAACGGAAAAATCTTGATGGCAACCGTAAAAGGTGACGTTCACGATATTGGAAAAAACATCGTTTCGGTAGTGTTGGCTTGTAATAATTATGAGATTGTAGATCTTGGCGTTATGGTGCCTCCGGAAAAAATTATTGCAGCTGCAATTGAGCATAATGTTGATATCATTGGATTAAGTGGATTGATCACTCCTTCGCTTGACGAAATGGTGTATTTGGCCAAAGAATTAGACAAACAAGATATTAAAATCCCAATTATGATTGGTGGGGCGACGACTTCTCGCGCGCATACAGCCGTGAAAATTGCACCTCAATACAGAGAAACTGTAATTCACGTTAACGATGCTTCAAGAGCTGTTACCGTTGCAGGAAATCTGTTAGATCATAACCGAAAAATATATGCGGCAGACATTCGTGCAGAATATGATTCTTTTAGAGAAACGTTTTTAAATCGTTCGAGAGACAAGAATTTCTTAACGATTGAAGATGCTCGCAAAAATAAATTACCATTGGATTGGTCGGAATACACGCCAACTAAACCAAAAGTAATTGGCGCACAAACCATTGAAATAGAATTGGATGTTTTGGTTCCGTATATCGACTGGACGCCATTTTTCCAGACTTGGGAATTGTACGGAAAATATCCAGCGATTTTAACAGATGAGGTTGTGGGCGAACAAGCAACATCTGTTTTTAATGATGCTCAGGCGATGTTGAAAGTAATTTTGGAAGAGAAAAAACTAAAAGCAAAAGGTATTTACGGAATTTTTCCTGCGAATCAGGTTAATGACGATGATATTGAATTGCGTGATGAAAACGGAAAAGTTTTGGAGAAATTCTTAACGCTTCGTCAGCAGTCACAAAAAACAAAGGGTGCTCCAAACATCGCTTTAGCCGATTTTATTCTGCCAAAAGAAAGCGGTATCGATGATTATATTGGAGCTTTCTGCGTAACAACCGGTTTTGGTGTTGATGAATGGGCAGCGGAATACGAAAAGAATTTAGACGATTATAATTCGATTATGGTGAAAGCGCTTGCCGATCGTTTTGCTGAGGCTTTCGCCGAATATCTTCACGAGAGAGTGCGTAAAGATTTCTGGGGTTATGATAGCGAAGAATCTTTAACCAACGAAGAATTGATTAAAGAAAATTATAAAGGAATTCGCCCGGCTCCGGGTTATCCAGCTTGCCCAGATCACTTGGAAAAACCAACGATTTGGAAGCTTTTAGATGTTGAAAAACAAATTGGAGTAAAGCTGACAGAAAGTATGGCAATGTGGCCGGCGTCATCGGTTTCAGGATATTATTTCGGAAACCCAAAAAGCCGTTATTTCGGACTAGGAAAAATAAAAGAAGATCAGGTCACAGATTATGCCAAACGCCGAAATGTACCGCTTGATTACGCAATGAAATGGTTAAACCCTAATATAGCAGACTAGAATAGTTGATAGTTGATGGTTTTTGGTTGATAGATTTGAATGCAAAATGCCAACAACTATCAACCATCAACAAACAACTAATAAAAAATGGAATACAGTAAACTGGATGTGTGGCTGGAGGCTCGGAAGTTGGTGAATTTATTGTATGATTTTTCCAAATTGTTTCCAAAAGAAGAGTTATTTGGATTGACGAATCAAATGCGAAGAGCATCAATTTCAATACCTTCAAATATTGCTGAGGGTTGTGGAAGACAGACATCAAAAGAAACAATACATTTTCTTCATATTTCGAGAGGATCGCTTTATGAATTGGAAACTCAATTTTATTTAGCTTTTGATCAAAAATATATAGAAGAAAATAATTTTAATATCGCACTTGGACAGATTGAAACCTGCAAGAAGTTATTAAACGGATTTATTAATTATTATAAAAAAATAATGTAGTTGAAGTTATGATTGTAAAGTTCCACAAGAACCATCAACCAACAACCAACAACCAACAACCAACAACAATCAACCAAAAATAAATGAAAGTAACAGAACATATAGAAAACGCCAAAGGAAAAACATTATTCTCATTTGAAATTATTCCGCCTCAAAAGGGTAAAAGCATTCAGGAATTATACGATAATATTGATCCGTTGATGGAGTTTAATCCGCCGTTTATTGATGTAACGACTTCTCGCGAAGAATATATTTATATTGATCGTGGTAACGGACTTTTGGATAAAAAATTGACTCGTATGCGTCCAGGAACGCTTGGAATTTGCGCTTCTATAAAACACAAATACAATGTTGATACGGTTCCGCATTTACTTTGTGGCGGTTTTACCAAAGAAGAAACCGAGTATATGCTGGTTGACTGTCATTATTTAGGCATTAATAATGTAATGGCGCTTCGTGGTGACGCTATGAAAGATGAACAATCTTTCGTTCCAAAAGCTGGAGGAAATCATTATGCAATTGATTTAGTAAAACAAATTAAAGACTTAAACTGTGGACAATATCTGCATGAAGTAATCGATGCCGATAACAAAGCCGATTTCTGTATTGGAGTTGCAGGTTATCCAGAAAAGCACTTAGAATCTCCTTCTTTACAATCAGATTTAAAAAGATTAAAAGAAAAAGTTGATGCAGGAGCAGATTATGTGGTGACACAAATGTTTTTTGACAACTCAAAATATTTTGCTTTTGTAGAAAAAGCAAGAGAAATGGGAATCACAATTCCGATTATTCCGGGGATTAAACCGATTGCGGTTCAAAGACATTTACAAGTTTTGCCTCAAATTTTCAGAATCGATTTACCGGAAGATTTAATCGATGCCGTTGATAAGTGCAAAAACAACGCTGAAATCAAACAAGTCGGAGTCGAATGGGCGATTCAGCAGTCATTAGAATTAAAAGCCGCTGGAGTTCCGTTTTTACACTATTATTCAATGGGTAAATCTGAGAATATCCGCCAGATTGCAAGTCAGGTTTTTTAAGGAATTCTATTAGATATAACGGGAGTTTGTCATTTCTGTAAAGGTTAGATATTTCGGTAACAAAATTTAAATTTAATAAATTTTGTTACGATGAGAAATAATAGTCAAGATTGTACATTAGAGAGGAACTATTTAGAGAAGTATCG
>NZ_JCAMPD010000008.1:0-257316 GCF_059511845.1 Flavobacterium sp. PLA-DH12 | reverse complement strand
AATTATTACAATATTTATATTACTATAATCACGAAAGACCACATCAGGGAATTGATGGAAAAAAGCCAATTGAAATGATAAATCCGTTACCGAAATAAGTGACTTTTACAGAAATGACAAGATCATGAATTAAACAAAAAACCTCTCGGAAATGAGAGGTTTTTTTATATCAGTTGCAAAAATTAAACTTTCTTTTTTATCGAAGTTTTTGGTTTGCGTTTTAATTTTTCGATAAGCGCATCGGCTTTTTCGTTTTCAGAAATAGAGCGTAAAGATTCTGCATAGCGGTAATAGTAAACGGGATCTAAATCTGTGGTTAGAGCGAAGAGTTCGCTGTACCATTCGGCTGCTTTTTCAAGTTCGCAATTCGAATACGATGAATTTCCTAATTTTTGAAACAAGTCTACAGATTTGTAGCCCTTTGCAGCAACTCTTTCGTAGGTCTTTATAACGTCGACATAAGCGTATTTTTCGCCGACTTTTTCGGTTCTATAATAAGTTTCATTTTGCGCCGTGGCACGAAATGAAAATACGATTAACAATACTAAAATTGCTAAATGTTTTTGCATAGGTTTAGTTTTGGTTGTGGTATTTAATCGTATTTTTTTAATTGTTTTTTGAAAATATTTTCAGCTCGATAAAAGCTTGATAAATCAATAAACGTCAATTTTTGTTTATTATTTTGCATTTAATGATGCTTTTATTATGCAAAGATATGTAAATCAGTAATATAAAGTGTTCTTAAACGATGTTTTTTTGATTTGGTCGATTATATTTAGTTTTTGTAAATAATTGATTTTGTTTGATTTATATGTTTTTTTTAAAGTGAAAAACGATTTTAAAATAGGTATTTTCATTTTTAAAAAAGAATATAATTTAACTTTATATCAGAAAGAACATTACGATGACAATACAGGATTATCTGGATAAAATAGAAAACTTGCAGCGCGAAAGGTCTAAGATTACATTTTCTGACAATGATGACCTTGAGCTTTATGTTCAAAAAATACAGCAAAATGCCGAATCCTTTTGTATGCTTGATGATGTATTGCAAAAAACTTCGGATAGGATTCTTTTAAATAACGAAGCGGTAAAATTGTTTGCGAATCGTTTAGGCTTGTTATTCTTAGAAGAAAAAGAATCAGGAAATGTATGTTTTGCCAATAGCGAAGAAGTGCGTCCAGAATATCGGCAAAATCTCAGATTGATAGATTTCTTAGATTATATTTATGCTTTTATGCATTCTATGGTATATAAAGAAACACAAACAATAATCATTTCATCTGAAAAAGATTTTTTTTGGAAGCTAGCAAAAATAGGCTCGGATTTAAGTAAGTAAAAAATATGAAATAAAAAAAAAGCAGCTCCTGGTACGAGCTGCTTTTCTAATTTTTAGGGCAAAAAATTAACGACGGAAAGAAGGACTCTGGTTTACAGATTGGTCTAACTTTACAGTCTTAACTTTTTTAGCAGCAACTTTAATTTCGTGTTTCGCCACTTTGTCGTTTGCTTTCAATTCAAGAACATAGGTTCCTGCAGGAAAACTTTCTAAACTAATAGTTTTTGAAACTTCCAATTTGTCTGCTGCAGCGTCTCCTGCATAAAGTAAATTGTGATTCCCGTCATAAATAGAGAAAGATGCATTTTCTACAGTGTCTAAAGTAAAGCTAACTACTTTTCCGTTTCCTGTTTTAATGTTTAAAATATAATCACCTTTTCCATCAATGGCATAGGTAAACACAGTCGCTAAAAAAAAGGCAGCAACTAAACCAGCTTTGGTAAATTTTGTCATGTTTTTTTTAAATTGTTAATTACTAAATGTGGAACGCGTAAAACTACAAATACAAATTTAATTTTTAGCAAAATATTGGCACTTTTCGATGTATAAGTTGCTGAATTGTAATTATTTCGGTATTTTGTTTAAACTATGTACGTAATTACTGGGTTTTCGGATTTGTTTTTAGAAAACATTTTTTAACACTTAAAAATCAAAGAGTTGAATTAATAAGAATAATTTTCAGAAATTTTCTGTTTCATCATCTCTTTTGATTCTTAAACAAAAAAAACAGCTCTGTAACTGTCAAGAGCTGT
Organism: Flavobacterium sp. PLA-DH12; assembly: GCF_059511845.1. Classification (NCBI taxonomy): domain Bacteria; kingdom Pseudomonadati; phylum Bacteroidota; class Flavobacteriia; order Flavobacteriales; family Flavobacteriaceae; genus Flavobacterium; species Flavobacterium sp. PLA-DH12. The sequence goes on along the minus strand of NZ_JCAMPD010000008.1, from coordinate 255,225 downwards.
TTCTTATAATCGTAATTTTTAAAATTTTCTAACCTTAATTTATACCTTTTTGTAGTATAAAATTTTAGCGTGTAGCAACACTTGTATTTTTAGCAAAACCTGCTTTGTAAACAAAAGAAACTGCATTTCTAGATAAAGATGCGTTATCTCCTATTGTGATTTCGTATTTTGCTTTTTTTACACTGTCTTCTACTTCTAAATAATAAGTTCCTTCAGGAAATTCTTCTAGACTAAAAGTTCTTAAAATTCCATCTTTTCCAGATGCTGTTTCAGAATAGATTAAAGTCCCGTCTTTGTCATAAATAGCTAAATTGGCTTTCTGTACTTTGTTAAGTGCGAAAGTGATCAGTTTTCCATTAGCTTTTAATACATGAAGATTAAAATCTCCATTTCCATCAATTGCGTAAGTGCTTATTCCTGTGAAAAGCAACGCTGCTACTAAACTCAATTTTGCAATCTTTTTCATGGTACTTCGTTTTTAAATTAATAGTTCTAATTCTCTGATGCTAAATTACTTATGTAATACATGAAAAAGTGCAACTGTATTTTCCTATTTCTATGCTATATTCTCATTTACGAAACCGTTATAGGTTAAAACATGAATTATTTTTAACATTTTTGTTAATTCACTTATTATTTTTTAATGTTTTGCTTGGTTTTTAATTTACGTTGAGTTAAGGATTTCTTTACAAAAAAGTAATTGAGTTGTTCCACAGAGATTCACAGAGAAAAACACAAAAATTCGCAAAGATTTAAAAAATAAACTTTGCGAATCTCTGCGGAAAATTTTGTGAATCTCTGTGTAATGCTCTAGAAAGTATAAAACAAAAAAAACAGCTCAATAACCACAAAGAGCTGTTTTTAAAACTTTTGAAAGTTTTTAAACTTACTAACTATCTAACCTCACTTTTATACTTTATGAAAGCATAAACTTTTTAGCGTGCTGCCACGCTTGTATTTTTAGCAAAACCCGGTTTGTAAACTGAAGAAACTGCATTTTTAGATAAAATAGTAGCATCGTCAGTTATTGTGATTTCGTATTTTGCTTTCTTTGCATCGTTTTCGACTTCTAAGAAGTAAGTTCCTTCTGGAAATTCTTCTAAGCTAAAAGTTCTTAGAATTCCATCTTTACCTGAAGCGGTTTCAGAATAAATAAGAGATCCGTCTTTGTCATAAATAGCTAAGTAGGCTTTTTGTGTTTGGTTAAGACCAAACGTGATCATTTTCCCATTAGCTTTAATAACATGCAGATTAAAGTCTGCTGTTCCATCAATTGCATAAGTGCTTATTCCTGTGAAAAGCAATGCTGCTACTAAACTCAATCTAACAATCTTTTTCATGGTATTTAGTTTTTAAATTAATAGTTCTAATTCTCTGATGCTAAATTACTTTAGTTGTAAGTAAAAAAGCAATACTATATTCTCCAATTTCTATGCTATATTCTCATTTACGAAACCGTTATAGGTTAAAATTTGAATTATATTTATCGTTTTCGTTAATTCGGTTATTATTTTTCAATGTTTTTGGTGATTTTTAATTTACATTGAGATAACGATTTGTTTAAAAAATGTAGGAAATTGTGAAGACACTAAGGTTCTAAGATGCTGAGGTTCTAAGTTTTTATTTGTATTGTGTATTGTAGCGCAAAGGGAGCAGAGGTTTACGCAAAGTTCACAAAGGTTTTTTTGAGTAAATTTTATAAAACAAAAAGTTCGTAAGGCTTTATCCTAATATAGCTTTGCGAACTTTGTATCTATATGTATCATCTTTAATTAAAAAACTCTGCGAATCTCTGTGTTATAACTTACAAAAAATAAAGAGCAAAAAAAAAACAGCTCAGTAACCACAAAGAGCTGTTTTTAAAACTTTTGAAAGTTTTTAACTTACTAACTATCTAACCTCACTTTTTATACTGTATTAGAGTATAAAGTTTTAAGTGCCGTGAAGAATTGCACTTAACCTTAATATTTTCTTAGTTAACAGAAACCGTTCCTTTTGAAGACAAAACAGAACTATTAGCGTTAACAGTGATATCGTATTTTACTTTTTTGAAGCTGTCAGCAACCTCTAAAATATATTTTCCTTGAGGGAATTCTTCTAAACTGAAAGTTCTTAAGATTCCGTCTTTACCAGAAGCGTTCTCAGTATAGATTACATTACCATTTGTATCAGATATACTAATAACTGCTTTTTGTAATTGATTAATTCCAAAAGCAATTACCTTGCCATTTCCTTTTAATACATGAAGATTTAACGCTTCATTTCCATCAATTGCATAAGTACTCATTCCTGTTAGGAGTACTGCACATACTAAACTTAATTTCATAATCTTTTTCATATTCTATAGTATTAAATTTTTTTCGTTCATTTTTCTGAGGCAAAGTTATGGCAGCAGGTGTGGTATTTTAACATCTATATTTTCCAATTTATATGCTATATTCTCATTTACGAAACCGTTATATGTTAAAATTTGACTTTAATGTTGTGTTTTTGTTAATTTGATTGTTTTTATTCAAAGTTTTTTAAAAACTGAATACTTCTTAAAATTTCCATTTTTCTTACAATTTTTAATAAATTGGTATAAAATCGAGTTTTAAATAGGATAAATAGAAAAAAAGTCAGGAAAAAAAATAAGACCCTAAAAAAAAGCCGATTTTGATGTAAATTATTCAGTGTTAAGAACGTTATTTTAATGTAAAATTCGCATTTACGAAACCGTTATAGGTTAAAATTTAAATTATTTTAGGTGATTTTGTTAAATTTGCTATTATTTTTTAAAGAAATTATCATGAAGACAATTGCCCCAGCTCTTGAAGTGATAACTAACTCATACGGAAGTTCTTTTACCTACGCTAAACACGCCGAAAAGACCAATAGTAAAGCTCATTTATGGCACTATCATCCAGAAATTGAGTTGGTCTATATAAATGGTGGGGCAGGGAAAAGACAAATAGGAAGCCATGTTTCTTATTATACCAATGGTAGTTTACTTTTAATAGGAGCTAATTTGCCGCATTGCGGTTTTACAAATGAGCAGACTGGAAATACAACGGAAACCGTTATCCATATTAAACCTGAATTTTTAGGAAGCGACTTTTTTGTGGCTCCCGAAATGAGAAAGGTTCAGAATATACTAAAACAAGCTAAAGGTGGAATCGCTTTTGGTGGCGAAACGAAAAAGCGTATCGGAAAGAAAATTGAAATGATGGAAAATGAACCGCCATTTCAGAGATTAATGACGCTTTTGAGTGTTTTAGACGAATTGGAATCGGCTGAAGAATATACCATCTTAAACGCTGACGGATTTTCGATGGAATTGCAAACACAAGACAACGATCGTATGAATGTGGTTTTCAATTTTGTAAAAGATCATTTTCAGGAATCTATTTCTATAGATGAGGTTTCAAGTCTGGTAAGTATGACTACGCCATCTTTCTGCCGTTATTTCAAGAAGATTTCAAACAAAACGTTTACTGAGTTTGTAAATGAATATCGTTTAGTGCATGCATCTAAACTTTTGGCAGAACAGCCTATGAGCATTAATGAGGTTTGTTACGAAAGCGGTTTCAATAATTTCAGCCACTTTAGTAAATCGTTTAAACAATATACAGGTAAAAGCGCTTCGCAATACCGTCATGAGCATAAGATTATTATTAGTTGATTTTTTTGCCACGAATTACACGAATTGGCACGAATTAAATTTTATAATTTGTAAAAGAAATTCAAAAACCGATCAGTCAAAAGCTGATCGGTTTTTTTATTTTTCAGTTTTACGTACTACTTTACATTTTGCCAAGAGATTATTTAAATTAATTAGTGGAAATTTGTGTAATTCGTGGCATCCAAAACCAGTCGGATTTTTCATATATTTTATTCTGAAAAAAGTTATATTTACAAACCCTAATCAGAAAAAAAATATCAAAATGAAGAAATTTAAAATGCTATTGTCTGCATTTTTGCTTTGTCTTGCCACCATGACATATGCTGCAAAAGTAGACACACTTCAAGTTGCCAGCACCGCAATGGGTAAAACCTATAAAGCGGCGGTAGTCTTACCTAATTCTTATGCAAAAAGCAAATCGACTTTTCCGGTAATGTATCTTCTACATGGTGCATACGGACATTTTAGCGATTGGCTAAAAAATACACCAAACAAAAAACTGGTTCACAATCTAGCAGATCAATACAATATGATTATTGTAATGCCAGAAGGAGAAACGTTTAGTTTTTATATTGATAGTCCTGTAAATAAAGAAAGTCAGTTTGAAACTTTTATTACACAAGAAGTTATTCAGAAAATAGATAAAACATACCGAACTATTGCTAATAAAAACGGAAGAGTAATAACAGGACTTTCTATGGGGGGACATGGCGCTTTGTATTTGTCTGCTAGACACCCAGATTTGTTTTGTGCAGCTGGAAGTATGAGCGGTGCTGTAGATATGAGTACGATGCTTAATAGAGATTCTTCGGCGCAAATTGTAAAATTAATGCAGCCTGTTTTTGGTGATAAAAGCGGAAATACCGAATTGTACGAACAAAATTCTGTTTTAAGAATGGCGGATAAACTCAAATCGAACAAATTATCTTTAATAATAGATTGCGGAGTAGACGATTTTTTAATCGAGCCCAATAGAGAATTGCATAGAAGATTGGTTTATAATAAAGTGGATCACGATTATACAGAACGTCCAGGAGCTCATACTTGGGATTATTGGGAAAATTCACTTCCGTATCATGCATTATTTTTTAATAAAATACTAGCTAAAAATCAGGTGACTGCAAAAAAATAAAGTTTTTTTAGCTTAAAAATAAGTCGAATGTCTTTTTTTGGTTTGATTTTTGGAATACCTTTATAGTATAATACCTAAAAAACAAATTTATGAAAAAGATACTTACCTTATTTGCGGTTATTGGTTTAGTCGCATTTTCTAGCTGCGAAGGGCCAGAAGGGCCTCCTGGACCTCCGGGACAAGATGGGTTAATCGGCCAAGTTATTCAGAAAACGGTGAATTTTAACTCTCCTGATTATTCTGTATTAATTCCTTATGGTCTGCAGATTTATCCGTATGATGTTGTGTTGGTTTATCATAGATATGAAGTAAATAATGGGAATGCAGTTTGGAGATTACTTCCTCAAACATATTATATGAGTGATGGTGGTGCTTTGGATTTTAATTATGATTTTACAGTAAATGATGTAAGTATTTGGCTTGCAGCAGATTTTCCATTAAATACCTTGTCGGCTGATTGGACTCAAAATCAGGTGTTTAGAATTGTAATTGTTCCAGGAGAAAAACTTGCAGGAACAGCGAAGTCAGTTAATAAACCAGATTATTCAGATTATAATGCCGTTATAGCTAAATATAACATTGATGATAGTAATGTTAAGAAGTTAAACTAAAGTTTTAATACCCATAAAAAAAAAGGAAATCGTAAGATTTCCTTTTTTTTATGAATATATATGTTTTTAAACTAATTATTCTTCGCTTGAGGAATCATTTAAAACTTTTTCTGGTCCGAATTTAAGAGAAACTAGAATTCCTACTAGAAGAGATAAAGCAATAAATCCTAAAGAAGCCCATTCTGGAACGTGGAAGAAATCGTGTAAAAGCATTTTTAATCCAACGAAAGCTAAAATTGCAACTAAGCTGTATTCTAAATAACTGAATTTTGCCAGCATATTTGCTAAGAAGAAATACATAGAACGTAACCCTAGAATTGCAAAAATATTCGAACTAAATACTAAAAACGGATCTTTGGTAATAGCAAGAATTGCCGGAACACTGTCTAAAGCAAATAAAACGTCCATCACTTCGATAACAATTAAAGCTACAAATAATGGAGTAGCTGCTTTTTTTGCAGTTTTGGTCGAAATGAAAAATTTCTCACCATCTGTCTCTGCTGTAATCGGCATAACTTTGCCTAAAGCTTTATAGATAAAAGAATCTTTTGGATGAAAATCTTCTTCTTCTCCAGAAAAAAGCATTTTTATGGCTGTAAATATTAAGAAAACTCCAAACACATAAGTAGTCCAGGAGAATTTGTTAATTAGCATAACTCCGAAGAAAATCATTAATCCACGGAAAACAATAGCTCCAAGAATTCCCCAGAATAAAACACGGTGCTGGTATTTTTGCGGAATTTTGAATGAAGCAAAAATAATAGCGATAACAAAAATGTTATCGACACTCAGTGAAAGCTCGATCAAATAACCCGTAATAAATTTCATTGAAGCCACAGCTGGTTTCAAATTATCTGGATTGTCAATATAGTCTGTTGTGTAAAGCCAATAAATTACTCCCGAAAAGAGGAAAGATAAAGTAACCCAAACTAAGGTCCATTTGCTGGCTTCTTTTGTGCTAATAATATGGGGTGTTTTGTTAAAGACGCCTAAATCTAAAGCAAGAATAAAAACTACAGCAAGTAAAAAGAGTGACCAGACTATCATAATGATTTTTTTTAATGATTTACAAAGATAAGTTTTGATGTTTAACTTAAAAATTAAATTTAATCCTAAAATTAAGTAATATTTATTATTTGTAAAGTGTTAAGTATTATAAAGTTATGAGGTTATTTGAAATGTAAAAGGTGGTTTTAGGCAAGAAAAGATGAAATTTTTATTTAAAGTGAAGAGTAGAACTTTGTCAAAGTTTTAAACTTTGACAAAGTTGGTAGATAACTTTAATTTAAATCCGACAGGTTTTAAGAACCTATCGTGTTTAATGCAAAAAAAAGTGCCAACAATTACGATGGCACTTTTTAAAATATATTGTAAGCTTTGAATTAGATTGCTGAGTTAACAGTTTTGATAATTCTAGCAGCAATTTTGTAAGGGTCTCCGTTTGAAGCTGGTCTTCTGTCTTCCAACCATCCTTTCCAACCTTTTTGAACAGTCATTAAAGGAATTCTGATAGAACATCCTCTGTCTGAAACTCCATAAGAGAAATCATGGATAGAAGCAGTTTCGTGCTTACCAGTTAAACGTTGATCGTTGTAAGCTCCGTAAACTGCAATGTGCTCAGCAGTAACAGGACGGAAAGCCTCGCAGATTTTCTCGTAAACTTCTTGAGAACCACATGTTCTAAGAACAGTGTTAGAGAAGTTAGCGTGCATACCAGAACCATTCCAGTCAGTATCTCCTAGAGGTTTTGGGTGATATTCAATATAGTAACCATATTTCTCAGTTAAACGGTCTAATAGGTAACGAGCAACCCAGATTTCGTCTCCAGCTTTTTTAGCTCCTTTAGCGAATAATTGGAATTCCCATTGTCCGCAAGCAACCTCTTGGTTGATTCCTTCAAAGTTGATTCCAGCAGCGATACACAAATCAGCATGCTCTTCAACTAATTTTCTACCGTGTGTATTTTTTCCACCTACAGAACAGTAGTACATCCCTTGTGGAGCAGGGTATCCTCCAACTGGGAAACCAAGTGGAAGTTGTGTTTTAGTATCCATGATGAAATACTCTTGTTCGAATCCAAACCAAAAATCATCATTATCATCATCAATTGTAGCTCTACCGTTAGAAGGGTGTGGTGTTCCGTCAGCATACATAACTTCGCACATTACTAACCATCCGTTGATACGAGTTGGATCTGGATAGATTGCAACTGGAACTAATAAACAGTCAGAAGAACCTCCTTCGGCTTGTCTTGTAGATGATCCATCAAATGACCAGTTTCCAAGCTCCTCTAATGTTCCTTTGAAGTTTTCGTGTTCTTCAACTTTAGTTTTACTTCTAAGATTTTGAGTTGGTTCATATCCATCTAACCAAATGTACTCTAACTTAATTTTAGCCATAATAATATAAATTAATTTTTTTGTTTTTTTTCGTTGGGTCAAATATAGATTTATTTTTTTAGTCCCAAAAATTAGGGGGCTATTTTGTTTAGCGAAGTATAATTTTTTGGATAAGCGCAATTTTGGGAGGGGTATATTTTAAAAAAAGCAATTTTAATTACCTTAAAAAAATAAATTCGTAATAATTACGGTTCATTTTTGAATTTATGGGTTAAGAAATTATAAAAAAATGTTTATTTAATCAATAATACCGTACAGTTTTGTTATATTTCTGTGATTTGAATTCATTATTCTTCGAAAAAAGCATTTTATGTTGAAAAATCATTGACTAAAAATCTAAAATTTATATTCTGAACAGGTACTTTAATTGTTTATATTTGCTGATCATTTTTTAATGAAAATTAGTACGAATTTAAAATATACATAACCATGTCAACATTACGTTTTCAAGCTTTACAACAAGCTTCTAATAGAAAGCCAGTACATTTTGAAGAAATTGGCCGAAAATCAAATCTTTTTGGTGCAAATGTGTTTAATGAAAAGGCGATGAAGCAATATTTAACTTCAGATGCATTTAAAGGAGTAAGAGATGCTATCCAGCACGGAACTAAAATCGACAGAAAATTAGCAGACTATATTGCCATGGGAATGAAAGAGTGGGCTCTTTCTAAAGGTGTAACACATTATACGCACTGGTTTCAGCCACTTACAGGAACTACTGCAGAGAAACACGATGCTTTTTTTGAAACCTCTTACGACGGAAGCGAATCTGTAGAAAAATTTGGAGGAGCACAGTTAGTGCAGCAAGAACCAGATGCATCTAGTTTCCCGAATGGCGGAATCAGAAATACTTTTGAGGCAAGAGGTTATACAGCTTGGGATCCGACTTCTCCAGCTTTTATATATGGTACAACTTTATGTATACCAACAGTATTTATTGCTTACACAGGTGAAGCTTTAGATAATAAAATACCTTTATTAAGAGCTTTATCAGCAATTGACGAAGCGGCGACAGAAGTTTGTAAATATTTTGACAAAAACGTAAAAAAGGTAACAGCAACTTTAGGCTGGGAGCAGGAATATTTCTTGATTGATAAAGCTTTGGCAAATTCTCGTCCTGACTTAATGATGACAGGAAGAACTTTATTAGGTCATACTTCTGCAAAAGGGCAGCAATTAGATGATCACTATTTCGGATCTATTCCAACTCGAGCTCTTACTTATATGAGAGATTTAGAGCAGGAATGTATGTTATTGGGTATTCCGGTAAAAACACGTCATAATGAGGTTGCTCCAAATCAGTTTGAGTTAGCGCCGATTTTTGAGGAAACTAATTTAGCGGTCGATCACAACTCTTTATTAATGGATGTAATGCAGAAAGTCGCAGAACGTCATGACTTTAAAGTATTATTTCACGAAAAGCCTTTTAAAGGAGTAAACGGTTCTGGAAAACACAATAACTGGTCGTTGGCTACAGATACTGGAGTTAATTTATTAAGTCCGAGCAAAACGCCAATGAGCAATTTACAGTTTTTGACTTTCTTTATTAATACAATCAAAGCGGTTAATGATAACGAAACTTTATTAAGAGCTTCTATTGCAACAGCAAGTAACGATCATAGGTTAGGGGCAAATGAAGCGCCACCAGCAATTATGTCTGTATTTATTGGGGCGCAATTGACAAAAGTTTTATCTGAATTAGAAAGCGTAACAACAGGAAAACTTTCGCCAGAAGAAAAAACAGATTTGAAATTGAACGTGGTGGGTAAAATTCCAGACGTATTATTAGATAATACAGATCGTAACAGAACTTCGCCTTTTGCTTTTACAGGAAACAAATTTGAGTTTAGAGCTGTAGGTTCAAATTCAAACTGTTCAAATGCAATGACAACTTTGAATGCAATTGTAGCAAAACAGTTAATTGACTTTAAAAATGAAGTAGAGAACTTGATTGAAAATAAAGACATGAAAAAAGACGATGCGATCTTTAATGTCTTAAGAGAGTACATCAAACAATCTAAAAAGATTCTTTTTGAAGGAGACGGTTATAGTGAAGCTTGGGAAAAAGAAGCGGCTAAAAGAGGATTGAGCAACTTTAAAACTACTCCAGAAGCTATTAAAGCTAAGGTTTCTAAACAAGCTTTAGAATTATTTGAACAATTAGGAATCTTTAATCACGTAGAAGCCGAGGCTCGTTATGAAATCGAATTGGAAGAATACACTAAAAAAATCCAAATTGAAGGTCGTGTTTTAGGAGATATTGCTAGAAACCATGTAATTCCAACAGCAATTCGTTATCAGAATACATTAATTGACAATGTAAAAGGATTAAAAGAAATTTTCGGAAAAGATTTTGAAGCATTGGCTAAAGAGCAGATTGTTTTGATTAGAGAAATCTCAGGTCATATTGAAGGAATCAATTCTAAAGTATTGGCAATGACCAATGAAAGAAAGAAAGCCAATCAATTGACAGATGCTCAAAAAATGGCTGAAGCATATTGCAATAACGTAAAACCTTATTTTGAAGATATCCGTAATCATTGCGATAAATTAGAACTATTGGTAGATGATGAAAGTTGGACATTGACCAAATACAGAGAATTATTGTTTACGAAATAATGCTAACGTAACAATTTGTTAAAGCCTGTCTCAATAAGACAGGCTTTTTTTTGAGATTATACTAAAAAAATGGTTTAAGAAGGGCTTTTTTGCTAGTTATACCACTCGAAATGTAAAGAAATTGTATTAAGTATCTTTTTTCCTATAAAAATTTTAAAGCATTTTGGCAGTTCATCGAGATAGTTTTACAGTTCATCGAAAAGAGGTTAATATGTTGTAAAATAGGTATTTATACGTGAACCTCTTTTGCAGAAAGTTTTCTAATTTTGGTCATGAAGTTGAGAAAATAGGATTAAAAAACTATTTCAAATGATGTTCTGAAGCCCCCTCCCGTTTCCCCCAAATTGTCAACCTGCAAGTACCTACATAATAATTTGTATTAATAACCAATTAAATATATTTATTATGAAAAAAGTAATTTTAAGCATCTCAGCGATGCTGTTTGTAGGGTTTGCTGCCGTAGCGCAGAATAATAGTAGTGATGTGTTTCAAATAGGGACAGCGCAAGGATCATCTGTTGTTCAAGATGGTCAAGATAACGGAGCAACTGTTAGACAAGGGGTTCTTCCTGGACAAAGTACAGCATCTCATGATAATGCTGCGACCATTTCTCAAAAAGGAAAGCGTAACCAAGCTTTTACTTCTCAAAGCAACTTACAAAATGATGCTTATCAAACACAGGTTGGAAATGATAACAAAGCAACAATTTGGCAAGATCAATTAGTGCCAAATGTAAGTTTTGGTTATGATTTAGCTGTTCAATCACAAAAAGGAAAAAATAACACTGCTACTATAGATCAAGGTACAACAGGAAATAATCCTTTACCATCTACACCAGTATTTCATGCTGATCAAGTAGCGATAATAGCTGCAGTTCCTGTACCTGTTACTAATCATGGATCAAATGAAGCTTATCAAACACAAACAGGAGATTATGGAATAGCTTATGCTAGTCAAGGAGGTAGTGATAATGTATCAACTCAAACTCAAAAGGGTATAGGAGCAGGAGCTGGTACAGAAAATGTTTCAAACCATTATCAATATGGAAAAAACAACTATGCTAATTCTGATCAAGCGGGTAAAGATTTAACTACTAATACCGCACAAGTTGGTGAGTGGAATAAATCTTGGGTTACTCAAACTGGAGCTTCTCATACAAGTTTACTAGTTCAAAGTGGAAATAGTAATGTTTCTGTAGTAAACCAATCTAACTAGTTTTCACAGCATATTAAAATGAGGTAGTTGCAGAAGGTAACTATCTCATTTTTTAATCTTAAACTAAGCAGAATGAAAATGCTCATTATAAATATAGTATTGTTTTTCCTTTTTTCTCATGTGTTTTATGCACAGGAGAAAGAAGATAATTCAGATTTTAAGCCTTATAGTTCTTCAGTTTTTAATTCAAAAGAAAAAGCTTTAAGTATTGTTTCAAATATGAATAAAAAAGAACAGGAAGACTTGAATTTAAGAATTCAGTCGGGCGTCCAAATACAGCAAATAGGAGATTTAAATAAGGTTTTAGCAAATCTAAAGTCAAATGACACAAAAGTTGCTGTTGACCAAAGAGGAGACAGAAATGAATTGTTATTAGATAAAAATGCTAAAACAATTACCCAAAGTGTTGTTCAGCAAGGAGACAATAACAAGATCTCTGATTTTACATTACGAACTAATTATAGTGTAAATATGGAAATGACCCAAAAAGGAGATAATCAAAGCATTCAAAACATTGGCACCAATTCATTGTCTAAAAACATGAAAATTACACAGACAGGAAATGGCGCTTCAATAATTCTTATAAATAAATAAAAAACATGCGTTTTATAAACAGATATATCGTACTCTTTTTACTGTTTTTTTCATTTATAATGTTAGGACAAGTTCCGCAGGATAAATTAAAAGCAAAAATTGAAGTAGAGAAAGTTGAAAACAGTGTAAAAATCACTGGTACTGCAGAAAACCTAACAGATGTTATTCGCAGTGCAGGCTATCGCTTGTCTGTTATAAAAAATAATGATAAAAGTAATAATCAATCTAATAATGAACAAGTTGGCGTTTTTACCTTACAGCCCAACGAGATTCAGAAATTATCTACTTCTCAGATTAATTTGACCGCAGAAGATGAAGTAATTGTTTTGCTATTGTTTTATGATGAAGACAAACAAATTGTGGCAAAAGACCGTGTGGTATTAGGTGAAGAAAAAAAAAAGATAATGTAATAGTCCTTCCCACTGATGGATTTGTTTTAAGGGGTATCATTACCGATGATACTAAAACAAAAGCAGGAAAAGATTTTTACGATAGATATTATTACAAATACAATGAAATAGGGATAAACGCCGAAAAAATAGTGACAATAGGTGAAGAATATAGTTTTGCCAGAAATACAGCAATATCTATAACTATAGATAATGAGGTTATTTATAATTTTTTAATTAGGCCAGACGACGAATTTTTAGATGCGGTTGCAGAAGAAGCTGTAAACGCAACCTTTACTTACTTGAAAGAAAAAGAAAAAGAACGCAAATATTTCACTCAGTATTAATTTTATTATTAGCACCATGAAATTTATTTTAACCTTCGCAGTAATACTCTGCATTTCTCCGTTTATAAATGCACAAGCATTGGTTTATAAACCGGTCAATCCGGCTTTTGGAGGAGATACTTTTAATTATCAATGGCTTCTAAGCAGTGCCGAAGCGCAGAATAAGCAAAAGGATAAAACAGCAGAAACTAAACCACAAACTGATTTAGAGCGATTTAAAGCCAATTTAAATTCGCAATTATTAAGTCAGATTTCCAGCCAACTTTACAAACAACAATTTGGTACAGATGGTATCAAAGAGGGCTCCTATACTTTTGGGAGTTATTCGGTTGATGTATTTCCTTCATCAGAAGGTTTGACACTTAATATTCTAGATACCAATACAGGAGAGCAAACACAAGTAATCATCCCAAATCAATAACATGCGATTACATTTCTACCTATTTATTTTAGTTGGATTTCTTTTTACTGGCTGCGGCGCTTACTATAATCAACCCACTGGAGTTCAAAAAGCTGTTTTGGGAGAAGGAACGCCTGCTACATCATTATTAAAAGATCTGCCAAAACCTAAGGAGCAAGTTGTGGTTGGTGTCTATAAGTTTAGAGACCAGACCGGACAATATAAACCTCAGGAAAACGGAAGCAGTTTTAGTACAGCTGTGACCCAGGGAGCGACTTCTATTTTGATAAAGGCATTAGAAGATTCTAAATGGTTTGTTCCCATTGAACGTGAAAATATTGGAAACTTATTGCAGGAACGAAATCTTATTCGTGCAACAAGACAGGAATATGTAAAAAGCACTAATCCAAACGAACCTCAATTGACTCCACTTTTATATGCAGGAGTTTTATTAGAAGGAGGAATTGTTTCCTATGATTCTAATATTATTACTGGCGGATTTGGTGCAAGATATTTTGGCGCTGGAGCATCTGTAAAATATCGCCAGGATCGTGTAACGATTTATCTCAGAATGATTTCGACTTCAAACGGAAAAATTTTAAAATCGGTTTATATTTCAAAAACGATCTTGTCTCAGGCAATCGATGAGAGTCTTTTTAGATATGTCAATTTTAAAAGACTTTTGGAAGTAGAAACAGGTTACACCACTAACGAACCTGTGCACATGGCTGTTACAGAAGCTATAGAAAAAGCCGTTGAATCTTTAGTGTTAGAAGGGATAAAAGATAATATTTGGGAAGCCGATGCACCAAAATGGGAAGTTGATAATTTATTGAAAGCTTATGCTGAAGAAACAAAAACTGCTGATGTAACTGGTTTATATGATCGAGTGCTTGAAAACAGAAGAAGTAAATTTGGCATTGAACTTTCAGGGGGTACTACTTTAATGGATGGAGATTATCAAGATCCGCTATTAAGACCTTTTGGACGTGGAGCCTTAAAGTGGATGCTTACTCCAAGCTTTACCGTAAGTGCTTCTACGAACGTTGTAAACCTTGCTAATAAAAATTTGCTTGATGTTGGCTACATTACCTATGATCTTAATATGGAATGGATCATTCTTCCAAAAGACCGTCTTACTCCATATTTATATATTGGAGGAGGGTATGGTATGAATAGGAAATTTGAAAATACGTATGGAAAAATTCAATATGGTGCGGGCTTAGAATATATGGCATCAGACCAAATCGGAATAAAATTGTTTGCAGAACAGAATATCAATTTCAGTGACAATCTTGATTATATCGTAGCAGGAACTCGTGATGATTACTATTATAAATTCGGGTTAGGACTAACGTTTTACTTTGGTAAAAAGAAAAAGTAACAAGTTAGAAATTTCGAAAATAGAAGACACACGTTTAAAATTTAAAGCAAGCTAATCATGAAGAATTTATACAAAATAATAAGTGCAATTTTTTTAGTGGTTTTGATTTCCTGCAGCGAAGAAAAAATAGGAGATTCTGAATTTGGAACTGTTACAGGAAAAGTCGTTAACAGCGAAACCTTTGAGCCGATGGAAAATGTAAAAATTATGTCTAGTCCAACTACCAGTACAGTTTTTACAGATGTAGAAGGGAAGTTTACTGTAGCGAATGTCAAAGTTGGAGAATACTCGTTTCAAGCCCAAAAAGAAGGCTTCATTGCAAAATTTGAGGCAGCTAGTGTGACGGCAAATAGTACATCACAAATTGTTTTTGAATTAAGTAAATCTACTGCAAATAACAAACCGCCGATGGTTCCTGTTTTAGCAGCTCCTGTAGATAATAGTGTAAGTCAGCCAGTAAATTTAGATTTAACATGGACGGTCACAGATCCAGATAATGATACAATGACATACACCGTGACACTCAGAAACGATAAAAACAGTGATGTAGCGGTTTTTAATGACATCAAAGATAAAAAATTGACTCTCACAGATCTGATTTATGGAACTAAATACTATTGGCAAGTTTCTGTAAGTGATGGGGTGAATACTCCTGTATTAAGCACTATCAGCGCTTTCTCTACAATAGCTTTTCCAGTAACAAGAAATTTATTTGTCAAAACTATTAGCGGTAACAATGTGATTTTCGCTGCAGATGACGCAGGCAAACAATATCAATTGACAAGTTCAGATAAAAATAGCTGGCGCCCTAGACGAAACAACCAAGCTCAGAAAATTGCTTTTATCGGGACAAGTGGTTCACAAAATGATATTTACACCATGGATTTTGATGGGACTAATATTAAAAAAGTAACAAGTTCAGTTCCTATTGCAGGATTTAATGCTGATTATTTAGGGTACTCATGGAATGCATCGGGAAGTGAATTTATCTATCCGAATTTTGATAAATTATACCGAATAAAGAGCGATGGCAGCGGATTGACCAAAATCTTCCAGACTCCAAATGGTAAATTTATTTCAGAATGCGATTGGAGTGCAGATGGCAGTAAAATAGCCTTAAAAGTGAATGATATAAATGGATATAATGTGGAAATTTATGTTATAGATCCGTCTGGTGCAGTTGTTACACCCATATTAGCTGGAGAGTCAGGAGCCGTTAGTGGCTTGAATTTTTCTGTTTCAGGCTTAAAATTGGTTTACACAAAAGATGTCTCGGGATTTGAAAGTTCCAATTATCGCCAGTTGGATTCTAAAATTTTTGAATATAGTTTTCTTCTTGGAAATTCATATCAATTGGCTACTGAAAAACCAACAGGGACAAATGATTTAGATGTTCGATATTCTCCTAATGAAGCAGAGCTAATTTTTCTAAATACTTCAAATGATGGTATTTCTGTGAAGAATGTTGTAAAATGTGGTATTGGAATTGTGAATTCAAGGGTGACATTGTACACAGGTAGCTCAATGCCCGATTGGGAATAAAAATAAACAGCCAAGAGCTTCATAACCAATTTTATTTCGGGAAATCGGCAGGAAATAATCTTCTGCCGATTTTTTTTAGAATCAAACAATCGAATAAGTCAAAGAATTAAAAAAAGGGATTATCTTTGCAGCACATCAACACAAACTAATTTTCATGAGTTCAGATTCTAGCAAAAGATATGCACAAAGAGGTGTTTCGGCATCAAAAGAAGACGTACATAACGCTATTAAAAATATTGACAAAGGTTTATTTCTGCAGGCATTCTGCAAAATTGTTCCAGATTATTTAACACAAGATTCAGAACACTGTCTTATCATGCACGCCGATGGAGCTGGAACAAAATCGTCTTTGGCTTATATGTACTGGAAAGAAACTGGAGATCTTTCTGTATGGAAAGGAATTGCTCAAGATGCCTTAATCATGAATATTGACGATTTATTATGTGTTGGTGCAACAGATAATATTTTGCTTTCTTCTACAATTGGAAGGAATAAAAATCTAATTCCTGCCGAAGTTATTTCTGCAATCATTAATGGAACAGAAGAATTAATCAACGAGTTAAAATCATTCGGAGTTACGATTCATTCAACAGGAGGAGAAACTGCCGATGTTGGAGATGTAGTTCGTACTATTATTGTAGATTCTACTGTAACAGCAAGAATGAAACGTTCTGATGTTGTAGACAACGCAAACATCAAAGCTGGAGACGTAATTGTTGGTTTGGCTTCTTTTGGTCAGGCAACTTACGAAAAAAGCTATAACGGCGGAATGGGAAGCAACGGATTAACTTCTGCACGTCACGATGTTTTCGGGAAATATTTGGCTAAAAAATATCCAGAAAGTTACGATGCAGCCGTTCCAGAAGAATTAATTTATTCAGGACAAGTAAATTTAACCGATGAGGTTGAAAACAGCCCAATAAACGCTGGGCAGTTAGTGCTTTCACCAACTAGAACTTACGCTCCGATTATCAAGAAAATTTTAGATAAATATACTCCAAAAGAGATTCACGGAATGGTGCATTGCAGTGGAGGAGCACAAACTAAAATTTTACATTTCGTAAAAGATTTACATGTTATAAAAGACAATTTATTTCCGGTTCCGCCATTGTTCAAATTAATTCAAGAACAATCAAAAACAGATTGGAAAGAAATGTATCAGGTTTTCAATTGCGGTCACAGAATGGAGCTTTACGTTCCAGAAAGTATTGCGCAAGATATTATCGAAATTTCGAAATCATTCAATGTTGATGCGCAGATTGTAGGTAGAGTAGAAGCTTCGGATTCTAAAAAGCTGACAATTACTAGCGAATACGGAACATTCAATTATTAATTTTTGAAGTTGCAAAGGTTCAAAGGTTCAAAGACTTTGAAACTTTTAAAATAATTATTAAATTTAGAGATGCATAATTGTGCATCTCTATGTTTTTAAATACAATATTATGTACGAATTACTTTTCTGGAAATATCTAGACGAAATTTACCTGAACAATCAGGAAGTTTATGAAGCGCTTGTAGAAAAACAAGAGGTTGGAGGTTTAGCAGAACTTCAAGTTGAAGTAATCGTAAATAGAATTAATTCAGTCTTTTCAGATTGGGAAAGGGTAGATGAAAACAGCTGGAAAAACCCAAAAGGGAAAGGTGCATTTCAAGTAATCACTACTCCACAAAGCATAAAAATTGACTGCTATGGAACAGAAGGGAAAACCATGAATAAATTGGTTGATATTATGGAAGAATTCAAATGTCCGCTTTACGATCCGCAAGTTCCAGAACGTTATGATGAAATGAGTGAATAGCAATTGATAATTAATAATTGACAATTATCAATTAAATCTTATCCGTTTTTCAAAAGCACACTTTGTTCTTTTCTCATTTTTGCCAGCAATTGATCAATATAAGTTTTTATTTTCTGTGGAAGCATATTCCAATTTTGATCTTTTTTGAAACTTCTGCAATCGTCTAAATCACATTCAACTGCGCGAATAACGTATTTTTTGTTTTTATAAACGGTAATTACTTTTACTCTTCTTATATAGCCGTCTTCAGTTCGTGTTCCATAGACAATAATAGGATCAATATATTCATCTCCATCAATATCCTTTGTACTGCAATATTTTGTCCAGAACCAGATATTAGTTTCTTTAGGGGCATTATCTTCGAGTAAATCGTTAATTCTCCATTTTTCTAAAAATCCGCCGTGATCATTAATTACACAAACTGCTTGTATTTTGGTATTTAAAGTATCTTTTTTAGAAGTTGTTTTTTGATTTTCGCCCAAAACCAATTCGTAAACACCACCTTTATCCTGAAATTCAAAAGCTCTGTAAATAGGAAAATGAGTTACGTTTTCAAGTTCCCTTTCTGAAATTTCCTTTTTCGTTAATCTGTGGCTTTCAATTTTTTGAGAAAAAATAAACGATGAAGAGAAAGAAAGTAAAATTAAAATATATTTTTTCATGTTTTGGCTTGGCTTTTAGTATGCCAAAGATATTTAAACCTTTTGAGTTCGGCTAAATTTATGTTTTTTAAAAATAGATTTTGTTGTACTTTTCTGCATTCAAATGACAACAAAGATTTCAAAGAAAAACTATAAAAATGATCAAAATAAAACGCGGTAATTTTCTTCTTGTATTAATATTGCTTTCAGCTGTTAATGTAATGGCGCAAAAAAAAGTAATTCAAAGTAAAAACCTTATCCAGTATGTAGATCCAATGATTGGAACTGCAAAAATGGGACATACCTATCCAGGAGCGACAGTTCCTTTTGGAAGTGTGCAATTAAGTCCAGAAACAGATACAATTGCTTATAGTTTAAACGGAAAGTATAATGGTGAAGTTTATAAATATTGTGCAGGATATCAATATGAAGATAAAACAATTGTAGGTTTCAGTCACACGCATTTTAGCGGAACTGGACATTCAGATTTAGGCGATTTCTTGATTATGCCAACAACTGGAAAACTGCAATTAAATCCGGGCGTGGCGTCTAAACAATTGTCTGGTTATAGATCGGCATTTTCGCATGCAACAGAAAAAGCAGAACCTGCATATTACAGCGTTTTTCTAGAAGATCATAAAATTAAAGCAGAATTGACCGCAACGACTCGTGTTGGAATGCATCAATATACTTTTCCAAAATCTAATGAAGCCCATATTATTCTCGATTTGACTTCAGGAATTTACAATTATGACAAAAAGAATGTCTGGACATTTGTTCGTGTAGAAAACGATACTTTGATAACAGGATATCGCCAAACAAATGGCTGGGCAAGAACTAGAACAGTATATTTTGCAATGTCATTTAATAAACCAATTAAAAGTTACGGACAAGCTGCTCAGGAAAAAAGTGTATACAGAGGTTTTTGGGGAAGATTTGATCAGACTAAAAACTTTCCAGAAATGGCAGGACAAAACCTAAAATTATTTTTTGATTTTGATACCAACGAAGGAGAGAAAATCAAAATAAAGATGGCATTGTCACCAGTCAGTTCTGCTGGAGCACTTGAAAACATGAAAAAAGAAACGCCAGATTGGGATTTTGAAAAAGTAAAAAAACAAAGTCAGGAAATCTGGAATAAGGAGTTGAATAAAATTCAGATAGAAACCATTCAAAAAGAAGATCTAGTTAATTTTTATACCGCAATGTATCATGCCTTTTTGGGACCAACTGAATACATGGATTTAGACGGAAGTTATAAAGGATTGGATATGAATGTTCATAAAGCAGAAAACTTTACGAACTATACCAGTTATTCGCTTTGGGATACGTACCGAGCATTGCATCCATTATTTAATATTGTACAGCCCAAAAGAAATGCCGATATGGTGAGTTCCATGCTGGCGCATTCAGAACAAAGTGTTCATAAAATGCTTCCAATCTGGTCACATTATGCCAATGAAAATTGGTGCATGATTGGATATCATTCTGTTTCAGTTGTAGCAGATGCGATTGTAAAAGGCAATATTAGTTTTGATGCTGAAAAAGCACTTCAGGCTTGTGTAAATACTGCAAAAGTTCCGTATTATGATGGATTGGAGTTTTATATGAATAAAGGATATGTTCCAGAAGACAAAAGCGGTGCTTCGGTTTCTAAAACCTTAGAATATGCTTATGATGACTGGGCAATCGCGCAAGCTGCAAAGAAATTGGGTAAAACGGAAATTTATAATGAATTTATCAATAGATCTAAAAATTATAAAAATGTTTACGATGAGAAAACAGGTTTTATGCGTCCGAAATTAAACGATGGGACTTTCAAGAAAGAATTTGACCCATTAGATACGCACGGACAAGGTTTTATTGAAGGGAATTCTTGGAATTATAGCTTGTACGTTCCGCAAGATCCAGCTGATATGATTCAATTGATGGGAGGAAATGAGAAGTTTAAAGTTCGTTTAGATTCGTTATTCAAAATGCATCTTCCAGATAAATATTTTGAAAATACTGAAGACATAACAAGAGATGGAATCATTGGAAATTATGTTCACGGAAATGAGCCTTCACACCATGTTGTCTATTTATACAATTGGACAGATTCTCCATGGAAAGCTCAAGATAAAATAAGAATGATCCTGAAAAAAATGTACAAAAATGGTGCTGATGGTTTAGGAGGAAATGACGATTTCGGACAAATGAGCGCTTGGTATATTTTTAGCAGTTTAGGATTTTATCCAGTTGCTCCAGGTTCTGATGAATATGCATTGGGAAGTCCGTTATTGAAAAATGCCGTTCTGAATTTAGAAAACGGAAAAACTTTTGAGGTCGAAACCGTAAATCAATCCGATAAAAATGTATTTGTGAGCAAAGTTCTGCTCAACGGAAAACAATTGGATAAACCATTTTTAAAGCATTCAGATGTTATAAATGGAGGGAAGATTACGTTTTATATGAGCAATAAACCAAATAAGATGAATTATTAAGAGATAGGAGCTAAGATTTTAAGGCGCTAAGTTTTTTGATCTTTAGGATCTAAATCTATACATAAACCTGTTACGCTCTGTTAGAATAATTAATTCGTGAAAATTTGTGTAATTCGTGGCAAAACAACAAAAAACTTCACGAAATTTGCATTTCAAATAAAGACAAGGAAATATGAAAATTAATCTAAAATCAGGAATCGATAAGTTGCTTTTCGGAATGAAGCAGAATGATGTAACAGCAGCTTTAGGAAAGCCTGACAAAAACTATAAAGACGAAGACGACAACGTAATTTTTGTTTATAATGCACACAAAATCAGATTGACATTTTATCAGGAAGAAGATTTGAAATTAGGTTATTTAGTAGCTTCAAGTAATGATCTAGAAGTTTTCGGATTCAAATTAATTGGAAGAAAAATTGCTGATGTAAAGAAAGATTTTGCTGCAAAAGGAATTAATAAATACAATCAGGAAACTTTTGATACTTTCGAAAACTACTTCAACGAAGACAACTGGTTTATTCTTCAAACAGAATTTGATGAGGTGGTGAAGTTTGAAATTGGTGCAATTATCAATAGCAAAGACGAATTTGACTGGAAATTTCCTGTGAAGAAATAACATATCAAAAACTTTGTCAAGTTTTAAACTTTGACAAAGTTCTTTAAAGACAATGAAAAAACCGACAATCACTTGTCGGTTTTTTTTATGATTATAACTAAAAGATTAACCTTTCAACCATGCATTTTTAAGTTTCTCTTTTGAAGCATCAGTTGCTTTAAAAGTTTCAGATTCTTCAAATGGTAACTTTACGGTTCCTTTAATGGTTTCTTCTTTTCCGCCACGTTTTACTTTCAAAGTGATAGGGTCATTATCTTTCCAATTTTCACTTTCAGTAATCAAATCATAAATGTTATCCAAATTGTATGATTTATTGTTTACAGCTAAGATTTTATCTCCACCTTTTAAATTTAGGTTTTTGAAGAATTCAATTGATTCTGATTCAGGACGAACAGCAATTTCTTTTGTTGCTTTGTCAATAGTAATATTTGGAGTTTGTCCTTTTATAAACGGATTTCCTGTTTTTTTCTCCATTGCTTTTGTAACACCAACTTTAGCTAAATAGAAATCGTAAGGAATTGGTGTCGTTCCAGCAACATATTTGTTTAAAAATTCTCCCACTTCAGGGTAAGTTAAAGAAGTGATTTTAGCAAATAATTCATCATCATTAAATGGTTTTTCAACACCATATTCGTCAGATAATTTATGCATTAAGTCAAGAATTCCTCTTTCTCCATTACTTTTTTCTCTAATGATAATATCAATGCACATACCAATTAAAGCTCCTTTTTGATATACGTTTAAGTATTGGTCTTTGTAAGGCTGTTCTAATACATTTTTACTCATTACAGTAAATGACATTGTATCATTTAAGCCCTTAGCTTGCTCAATTTTATCGGCAATACGAGAGTAGAATTCAGCTTCATCAATCAAACCTTGGTTGATTTGGAAAAGATTTGCAAAATATTCTGTAACCCCTTCATACATCCATAAATGCTCAGACATTTTTGGCGCATTATAATCAAAATACTGAATTTCTTTTGAGTGGATAGTTAATGGAGTAACAATGTGGAAGAATTCGTGAGAAACTACATCTTTCATAGATTCTACTAACTTTTCTTTTGGCATCGATTCTGGTAAAACGACAGTTGTAGCAGTTGGATGCTCTAAAGCTCCAAAACCATGTGCATCATCTTTTGCCATGGTTGATAAGTATAACAACACAGTATATTTTTTGGTAGAATTTACTTTTCCTAAAAAGTTTTTCTGTGCTGTCATCATTGTTTTCATCTCTGGAGTGATGCTTTCAGCAGTATATTTTCCAGTAGGAGAGTACACAGCAATTAAGATGTCCATTCCGTTTACATTAAAAGTAGTGTAGTCAGGTTTAGAATACATAATTGGGTTTTCTACCAAAATAGCATAACGAGAAGTGGTAAACACATCAGAAGTATTGCTTGCATCTTGATCTGTCATAGAAGTTGCTCCCCAAAGTGTTTCAGGATGCGTGATAGTAACTTTGTACGGAACGTCTAATTTGTCTTTAAAATATCCGACAAAACCATGTGTGTTAACCATGAAATTTTTTCCTGCATCGATATTTGTTCCTGCTGGTGAAAAAACGTCATCATTTCCAAATCCAGTTCCTTTTTCAGTATCGAAAGAATCGTTTACTAAATAAGTGATTTTTTTTAGTGCTTTTGCGTTTGAAATAGACCAAGAATTATCGTCTAATCTTTTTACTGTAAGCGGATTTCCTTTAGCATCAAATGCCTTGAAATCTTCTGAGTATTTTCCGTAATTATCTGTTGAATAAGTACCAGGAACAGTTTTTGGAATACTGTAAACAACTTCATCTGTTTTAAAGGCTGGTGGTGTAACGGTTACCAAAACTTTATCATCTTTAACATCGGTTAAATTGATATTCACTTCAACGATATTGCTTTTTGCGGCTCCGGTGCTCCCTGTTTTACAGCTCCAAAAGGTGACCGCTAGAGCTAAGGTGTAAAGTATTTTTTTCATTTCTATATGTTTAGTTAATTGTATTTGACTCAAAAATCACCAAAAAGTTACTAAAAAATTACATTAAATTGAAACATAAAAAAAACTCCTGAAAAACAGGAGTTTTATGTTAGTCTAATTTATTCTTGATATAATATTTTCCGTCCAAATCTTCATCAAAATCATCTATTTTAACTGGTTTTGGTTTTGGTTTATTTGCAATTGCCTTCTTTTTCCACATCTCAAATTTTTCAAGAGGCATTTTCTTTTTCATGATGTCTAGGACTTCTTTTTCTGCCAATCCAAATTCTTTCTTTATAATTTCAAATGGATTTCTTTCTTCTAAAGCTAACGAAACAAGTTTTTCAATTTGTTCCGGAGTTAATTCTTTGCGGCTACTCTTTTTCATCTCGTGAAAATTAATTCAAAATAGGGTGTTAATTATTAATAGATTGATTTTCAATTCTTGTATCAATATTAAAAAAAAAAATAATAAGTTGTTTCAGTAAAGTGCACTTTTTTTAGAGAATTTAGCTGTTTTTAAAGGATCTTGATTTTTGAAATGGAATTTTTAGCAGATTCTTCAATTCATTGTTTTCTTCTGGAAGCATATGAGTGTCTACACCGTATACCAGCTGCTCTTTGGGTAAGTAAGAGAATGTTCCAAAAAGTCTGTCCCATATAGAAAAAATATTTCCATAATTACTATCTGTGTAAGGCAGCACATAATGGTGATGTATTTTATGCATATTCGGAGAAACAATGAAATAGCTTAAGAATATATCCAGCTTTTCAGGAAGCGAAATATTGGCATGATTAAATTGTGATGCGATAACTGATAATGATTGATAAAGAAAAACCATCCACATTGGTGTTCCAACAATTAAAACTCCTAAAGTGGTAAAAACAAAACGAACTACGCTTTCTCCAGGATGATGTCTATTGGCTGTTGTAGTATCAATCCAAGTGTCTGTATGATGCACCAAATGAAACTGCCAGAGAATTTTTACTTTGTGTTCTACTAGATGAGCTAAATAAGCTCCAATTAAATCCAAAAGTAATAAACCAATTATTGTATATAGCCAGATTGGCACTTTTGGAAGCCATTGCAGAATTCCAAAATTATGTTCGATTGTCCAAGCAGCGGTTCTTATTAAAATAAATGCCAGAATAAAATTGACGACAATGGTAGTGAAGGTAAAAAAGAAATTTATTCCAGCGTGAGGCCATTTTTTATAGTGCATTTTAAACAAGGGAAAACTGTTTTCAATAAGCCAGAAAATAGTAATGCCTCCAACCAAAATAAGGCTTCTGTGCGACGATGGAATATTGCTGAAGTAAGAAATGATTTCGTTCATAATACATAAATATTTGAGTTGAAATAAAATTTTCTTGCCGATTTCATCCAAACAAAAAGAGAAAATCAAATATAAATATATCAGATTTTCTCTTTCGAATTTAATTATGTACTAATAATTGCGTATTATTTTTTGATGAGGCTAATTATAAATAATAAAACCCATGCACCTCCTACAGCAATCAGAATCTGCCATAGAAGACCACCGCCTCCAATACCAAGTTTTCCAGCGATCCATCCTCCGATAAATCCGCCTATAATTCCGACGATAATATTGCCAATTAAACCAAAGCCGGCACCTTTCCAGATTTGACCAGCTAGCCATCCAGAAATGGCACCTATAAGCAAGAAATATAAAAATTCCATATTTTTATTTTTTTATGATGTGTCGATTTCTTCTTTCAGCTACTATGCTTCTGCATGATTTTGAAGCAGTGTTTTATATAGAAAACCTGCCGCTAATGCACCAAGAATAGGGGCGACCCAAAACAGCCAAACTTGAGATAATGGCTCTCCTCCAACAAAAATTGCCTGAGATAAAGATCTCGCTGGATTTACAGAAGTGTTCGTAATTGGAATACTGATTAAGTGTATTAAAGTCAGCGCCAAACCAATTGCGATTCCAGCAAATCTGCCATTAGCAAATTTATCAGTTGCTCCTAGAATCACCAATAAAAAGAATAATGTAAGCACAAATTCTGCAATAAAAGCAGACTGTAACGAATAACCATCAGGAGAGAAAGCTCCAAAACCATTAGATGCAAAGGCGCCAGCTTTTGTATTGTCTATTGCAAAACCAGCTTTTCCAGAAGCTATTGTGAATAAAGTTCCTGCAGCAGCTGCGGCTCCAATACATTGTGCAATAATATACGGAATAAGATCTTTGGCAGAAAATCTTCCGCCAGCCCATAAACCAAAAGAAACAGCGGGATTAAAGTGACCACCAGAAATATGGCCAACAGCATAAGCCATGGTAAGCACAGTTAAACCAAATGCTAGCGCAACACCAGCAAATCCAATTCCTAAGTTAGGAATTCCAGCTGCAAAAATAGCGCTTCCGCACCCTCCAAAAACAAGCCAATAAGTTCCAAAAAACTCTGCAAATAATTTTTTCATAATAAAATAATTTAATGGTTAATGTTTAGAATGTATATTGGTAAGCCCAATAAATTAAAACAAATTGTAAGGGCAAACGTACAAATAAAATCCATCTTGGTAAACCAAAACCTGCTTTTTTATTTTGAAACATGTACAAATTGGCAGGGAAAACAGCAATTAACAGCACTATAATTCCCCACACGGTAAAATTTGATGAAAAAGGCAGGACTAAAAAGATGCCCAGAATAATCTCGGCGGCACCACTTAAAATATTTATTAATTTGGGGTTTTTAAATGCGGGCGGAATGATTTTTATATACATTCCAGGATTTCTAAAATGATTTAGCCCAGCAAGAATATAAAGGAAAGCCATTAAATACAAATGCCAAGGTAGAATCATGATATCTAATTGTTTATCACGAATTTATAAAAAAATTAACAATTATTGCATTACAGTACTTCTTTTTTTGAAAGTATGTATTTTGAGTTATTTTTTTGACTTGAAATTTACATTCATAATAATTATGGCCAGAATAATTAATGCGATACCAAGCCATTGAGAAAAGATTACTTTCTCGTTTAATAAAACATAAGCCATCATTACAGAAACAGGCAGTTCAAGAGCAGACACAATGCTTCCCAGTCCGATTCCAGTTAACGGAAATCCAGCTGTCATTAATAGGGGTGGAATGATAGTTCCGAATAGTGCCAATACAATTCCCCATTTTAAGAAGATTTCCATATTGAAGGCTGTAACCTGCGTTGCAAAAGCAAACGAAAATACAATTATAGCTCCACCTAAAAGCATATAAAGGCTTCTTTGCGCAGACGAAATTTCGGTTGCAACACTATTAGCAGTAAACATAGTTGTAGTAAAAGAAGCAGCAGCCAGCATTCCCCAAACTAAACCTCTCCAGTCTAATTGGATATCACTATTGATAATATTTGTGGCTAAAACAGTCCCGAAAAGAACAATAAAGACCGCAATGACTTTTTGTTTTGAAGGCAGTTTTTTTTCTAAAATCATTTCAAGCAAAACACCCATCCAAACGGTTTGCATCAATAAAACGATTCCGATAGAAACAGGAATGTATTTTACAGCCAAATAATAAAATAAGCTCGTCATTCCTAATGAAGTCCCTGCAAGCATTAAACTGAAAATGTTTTTACGAGATGCTTTTATAGCAGGTTTGTTTTTATTTTTAATGCGCTGAAAAAGATTGATTAGAAGAATTCCAAGAATTCCGTAAATAAATTGTGAGGTCGTTACTTCTGCAGTTGTGTAGCCTTCAGAATAAGCTATTTTTACAAAAGTAGCTAGCATTCCGTAAGTAGTTGCTCCCAAAGCAACAAGAAAAACACCTTTTAATACATTATTTTGCGACGTCATAAATTATCTCTTTTTAAAAAATTAAGCCGGCAAAGGTAAGCTATTTTGTTTAGGATTCTCTTGTGCTATGTTGAAAATAGTGATTTAATTACAATGGAATTGATTTTTAAAGGCTTAAATTAGGAATTCTTTAAAAAAGCGAGATGCCGAAAAACAGAAAAGCCATCAAAAATAATTCTGATGGCTTTTTATATCTATAAAGAATTAATCTTCTTTGTTTCCTAATTACTTAGGTTGGTTTTGATAGGTTTCGATTTCAAAAATCAAAGTTGCATTTGGTGGAATAACTCCGCCAGCGCCTTTTTCGCCATAAGCTAAATTTGAAGGTAGGAAGAAAGTTGCTTTTTCTCCGTCTGTCATCATATCAAGGGCTTCAATAAAACCAGGGATCATTCCATCTTTTTTACCAACTGTAAAAGGAAAAGCTTTGTAACCGCCTTGTGCATCTCTGTTTGCATCGTATTTGCCGTATGCTTTTGCTACTTGAGCCATGCTGCTGTCGAATAAAGTGCCATCTTCAAAATATCCTGCATAGTGAAAATAGATTGTAGAGCCTTCAGCACCTTTAACACCAGTACCTTTTTGAGTTACTACGTATTTTAAACCAGAAGTTGTAGTGGTTGCTTTTGCTTTCAAGTCTTTAAAATAAGCTGCTTTAGCAGTTATTACTTTTTTTGCTTCTTCTTTTTTAGCAGCTTCTTTTTTAACATCATCACTTAAAACTTTCAAAGCATCAAATTTCTTTGCTGCGGTACCTTTGCGTGTAATAACGATTTTTGTCATCACATCGTCCTGAACAATTTTATTTACAACGTCCATTCCAGAAACAACATGACCAAAAATAGTGTGTTTTCCGTTTAACCAAGGTGTATCTTTATGAGTAATGAAAAATTGGCTTCCGTTTGTTGCTGGGCCAGAATTAGCCATTGCAAGCACACCGCCTTTTTCAAATTTTAAATCGTCTACAAATTCATCTTTAAACGAATATCCTGGACCTCCAGAGCCATTTCCGTCCGGATCACCACCTTGAATCATGAAATCATTAATAACTCTATGAAATTTTAATCCGTTGTAAAATGGTTTTCCTTTAAGTGACGCTTTAACATTAGGATTTGTACCTTCTACCAAAGTAATAAAGTTTGCTACTGTAACAGGAGCTTTTACATATTCTAAAGAAAGAACAATATCTCCTTTTGTTGTAGAGATTGTAGCAAAAATTCCTTCACCAGGGTTGGCTGCAACAGCAGTTGTTGTTTTTTTTGCTACTGGTTTTGTTGCAGGTTTTTTTGTTTGAGCTTGAATATTTACTATTGCTAAGCAAAATAAAAATAGAAATTTATATTTCATTGCTTTTAAAATTTTAAGTCTATAATTCAATTACTGTTTGTCTGAAATCTGGATTTCGAAGATGATATTAGCATTTGGCGGAATCACACCTCCAGCACCAGTTGCTCCATAAGCTAAGTGAGATGGAATGAAAAGAACTGCTTTATCTCCGTAAGATAATTGTTCAACTCCTTCAATAAAACCAGGAATTAACCCGTCTTTTTTGCCAGCTTGAAATTGAATTGGTTGGTAGCCGCCTTGTGCTGCTCTTGCAGGATCGTATTTTCCGAATTGTTTTGCCACTTCTTCGATACTAGCGTCAAATAAAGTTCCGTCTTCAAGGAAACCAGCGTAATGAATGTAAATTGGACTTCCTGCAACAGGTTTTTTACCGCTTCCTTTTTCTGTAATTACATATTCTAAACCACTAGTAGTTTTAGTTGCTTTTGCTTTTAAAGCAGCATAATAATCTACTTTTGCTTTTTGAACGCCAGCGTATTTGCTTTGTTCTTTTGCAATGTCAGCAAAATAATCATGGAATACTTTTACAGCATCAAATTTCTTAGCGGCTTCACCATTTCTGATAATAGTTATAGAAACGATATTGTCGCCTTGTACCACTTTGTTTACTACTTCCTGATCTTTTGCATCTACAACATGACCAAAAATGGTATGTTTTCCGTCTAACCAAGGAGTTTCAACATGTGTGATAAAAAATTGGCTGCTGTTTGTGCCTGGACCATTATTAGCCATTGCCAAAACACCTGCTTTGTCAAATTTTAAATCTGAAAATTCATCTTTAAATTTATAACCAGTATCTCCAGAACCAGTTCCTAATGGATCACCACTCTGAATCATGAAGCTTTCAATAACTCTATGGAATTTCAGACCATCAAAGAAAGGCTTGTTTTTAAGGTTTTCATGTGTTACAAACTCGTTTTTACCTTCAGCTAAAGTCACGAAGTTAGCGACTGTTATTGGGGCTTTTTTGTAATCAAGTTCTACAATAATGTGACCTTTGTTTGTCTCGATGTCAGCATATAAACCATCTGGCAGATTGCTATGATCGTCTTTACAAGAATAAAATGAGCTTACGGCTATTAGTAATAATAAAATACTCTTTTTCATTTTAAGATATTGTTTATTGAGTTAATGTGTCTTTTTTAGCTGGCGCTGCAGGCTTTGCAACTGCAGGTTTTGGTGTTACGGTTTGAGTAGGCTGTGCAGCAGGTTTTGCTGTTTGTGCAGTTGGATCTGGAACAAAATTTCTAAGCGTAACGGTAACAATTAAAGATTCGTTCGTGCCAATTTTTTTATTGTCTCCATGATATCCATAAGCCATATGTGATGGAAATAAAAACGTAACAGTTTCATTTTTATGCATTCTTTTGATTCCATCGCGCAGCCCTATCATAATGTCTTGTTTGTCTACATAATAAGTTTGAGGTCCAAGATCAGATTCTGAATAAATGACGTTGCCTTTTATGTCTTTTATTTCCATGTTAAAATAGGCAATATCGCCTTTTCTAGGAGCTAGAGTTTCTGTAGCATTCTTTTCTTCGTAGCAAAACCAATATCCTTTTGGAGTGGCAAAATACTTTACTTTCGGATTGCTTTTGATTATTTTTTTTATGACTTCCTCTTCGTTGGCCACTAATTTTTTATTTCGGTCTGCCGATTTTTTCATGAATGTTCCCGAAGCTCTAGAAATTGGTCTTCTGGCTTCTTCATGATGCTTACAGCTGCTTATTAAAACAGCAAAAAGCAAAGTGTAAATGCTAAGTTTTAGGTAATTCATGATTTGGACTATAATTTTAGTTTTTTTACTAAATCTTCAAATTTATTAATGGTGTTTTCCATAGAATCTTCAGATCTTCCTCCAGCTGCATTAACATGTCCGCCTCCGTTAAAGTGATCTCTTGCAAATTGATTTACATCAAATCCTCCTTGAGAACGGAAAGAAATTTTAATTATTTTTTCTTCTTTGTTTTCAATAAATATGGCTGTAAAAACAATTCCGCGAATGCTTAATCCGTAGTTTACAATTCCTTCAGTATCGCCTTTTACATAGTTAAACGAATCCAGTTCTTCCTGTGTAAGAGTCATGTAAGACGTTTTATGTTCTTCAAAAATTTTCATATTTTGAAGTGCACGGCCTAATAACTGCAAACGGCTAAAAGAACTATTATCGTATAGTAAAACCGGAATTTGAGTGTTTTCAACTCCTAAATCAATTAATTCGGCAATAATTCTATGCGTGTTTCCTGTAGTTCCAGGAAAACGGAATGAACCAGAATCAGTCAAAATTCCAGTATAGATGCAAGTTGCTATGGTTTTATCTATATCTTCTTTTTTATTTAAAAAGGCAATAAAATTATAAACCATCTCACAAGTAGATCCGAAAGAAGTGTCTGAGTACGTATAAGTAGCATAATCATGAGGTTTTTCATGATGGTCGATCATGATAAATGGTGCTGTAAGTTTTGCCAAAGTATGCTCCATTTCACCAGTACGATGAAAAGCATTAAAATCTAGTGTAAAAATAAGTTCAGCTTCTTCTAATATTTTAATGCAGTTTTGAGTGTCTTTTTCATAAACTTTAACTGTTTCTGAACCTGGAAGCCAAGCTAAAAAATCAGGAAAATCATTTGGAGAAATAACAGTTGGCTGATGATTATTTTTGAGTAAAAAATGGTATAAGGCTAGAGTCGAACCCATGGCATCACCATCTGGCCCTCTGTGCGGAATAATTGCAATTTTCTTTGGCGTAGCAAGCAATAATTGAATTGCTTGAATATCTTGTATTTTCATAGTTTGCGAATTTACATTTTTTTAATGTAATGCTGAAAATATTTAGTCGCAGTTTTCAGTTTCAGTTTTCAGATATTTTAGGGTTAAAAAAAATGCAAGCGGATGAAACTGAATCGTTATCGGGAAAACGCGGATTTGGGCGGATTTTTTTATTTTGAAACTGAGAGTGTAAACTGCGACTGCGACTGAAAACTCCGTTTAAAAAAACCTCTGGTACAATTTATATTTCGCACCTTTTACAATTTGAGATTTGTAAATTCCGACAGAACCAGAAGAAAAATAAGCAATTGTGCAGGCAATTGCGATGAAGATTCCGGGAGCAATTCCGAACAATTCCATTCCCATAACGGTACAGGCAATAGGAGTGTGGGTTGCGCCTGAGAAAACCGCAACAAATCCGATTCCTGCTAAAAGAGCAATTGGCATCGGAATTACAGTTGATAAAGCACTTCCTAAAGTAGCCCCGACAAAAAATAATGGTGTTACTTCGCCACCTTTAAAGCCAGCTCCTAACGTGAATCCGGTGAATAAAATTTTTAGCAGAAAATCGTACCATTGGTTTGTATTGGAAAAAGAATCGACAATAACGGGAACTCCCAAACCAGAGAATTTTGTAAATCCGAAACCAGCAATGGCAATAGCCAAAACTACACCGCCAATTACAGGACGAAGTGGAGGATACTTAATATTTTTTGAAAAAAGAGAACCCCATAAATGTGTGCTTCTTGAAAATAATAGAGCAGCAAATCCAGATAAAATGCCAACAATTATAGTAAAAATAATGTTGTTTAAACTAAGTTCTGGAACAATTGGAATACTGTAATGTGTATGTTTAATTTCCCAGAATTCTACAGTAAAATAAGCAGCATAAGCCACTAAAAATGAAAGGAGAATGCTTTTAAAATTAATTTTACTGAAATATAAAACTTCCAAAGCAAAAATAGCTCCCGCAAGAGGTGTTCCAAATACTGAAGCAAATCCGGCACTGATACCGAGAATGATTAAAATTCGGCGTTCTGAATTATTTAGATTGAAAAACTTTGTGAATTGATCGGCAATTGCGCCTCCCATTTGAACGGCTGTTCCTTCGCGTCCTGCAGATCCTCCAAATAAATGAGTCAAAAGCGTTCCTAAAAGAACTAAAGGAGCCATTTTAAAAGGAATGACTTTTTTAGGGTTTTCGTATTCTTCGAGTAAAAGATTGTTTCCTTTTGCAACTGATTCTCCCCAATAATAATAACTCAATCCAACCAAAAATCCGCCGAAAGGCAAAAGCCAAATAATCCAGTCGTGCTGAATTCTAAATTGTGTCACCCATTCTAAAGAAACCAAGAAAAATGCTGAAGCCGATCCGGAAAGTATACCTATTAATGTACAGATAAGAATCCATTTTGGAAGAGAGAGCAGGAATTGTTTAGGATTTAATGAAGTCATTAATGAATTCTAAAAAGTTTGCCACGAATTTCGCCAATTTTCACGAATTAAAAGGAAAAAAACAATCATTTTAATCCAGTTAATCTGTGGCATAAGAAAAATAATTAGTGGAATTAGCGAAATTCGTGGCAAAAAAAAAATATTATACTACAGCTGTAAATTCGATTTCCACCAAATATTCTGGAGCAACCAATTTATTGATTCCGTAAAATCCTGTGGTTGGTTTTACATCTTTAAAGAAAGCAGAGTGTGCTCTAGCTACTTCTTCGAAAGTAGAAACGTCTGTTGTGAAAATTCTTGTTCTAATAACGTCTTTCATGCTTACATTTAAATCTTCTAAAACTTTTTCTACTCGTTCCAAAATATTATACGTTTGAGCATAAGCGTCATCAGCTTTTACTTTATCGCCGTCAACAATGGCTACAGTTCCAGAAACTTCCACAATATTGCCAATTCTTACGGCACGGCAATATCCCATTTTGTCTTCCCACGGAGATCCAGTTAAGATGTTTTCTCTTTTCATTTTTTATAATTTTTGCGAATTTGTCTGTATGGTTTTAAAAGCAAATTCAGGTTGATTAAAGATGCTGCAATTTAAGAATTATGGTTTTGACAGCGATTAAAAAAAGCTTGAAATCAATTCAGAAATCAAGCTTTTTTGTGATATTAATCGTTATTCGGTTTCTTTTTCTTCGTAAAGCCGAAGCTTGTTTTGCACCGTATTTAAATTTTGCTGTAAGGCCTCAATCTTATCTAATAAATGTGCAATTGCATCAATTCCTTCCAGATTTATTTTAAGATCATAATGCATTCGAATCATTTTTTCGACCGTTGGAAGCTGTTCTGGTTCCAGAAATTCGTCATTTTCTTGTGTAATAATATGAATGAGTCCGTAGTTGTTAAGTTCGGTTATAAAAGTATTTTCAATTTCGTGGTAAATACAAAACTGTTTTATCTGGATCAAATTTTTATTTTTCATGACTTCTGAGTTTTGCTAATTCTTCAAATAATTCTTTTTCTTTATTCGACAGTTTTGTTGGGAGTTTTATAGTGTATGTAATGTATAAATCACCAAACTGATTTTCTTTTTTATAAACAGGGAAGCCTTTTCCTTTTAACTTCACTTTGGTTCCAGGCTGTGTTTCTGGTGGCACTTTAATTTTTACCTTTCCGTCAAAAGTATTGATGTAAGTTTCTCCGCCTAAAATTGCCGTGTATAAATCAATTGGAGCTTCGGCATAAAGATTGTTGCCTTCTCGTTTAAAATCTGAATTGTTAGAAATTATAAAAGTGATGTATAAATCGCCATTTGGTCCCCCATTAACACCTGGACCGCCATGATTTGGAATTTTAATAATCTGTCCATTTTCTACACCAGCAGGAATTGTAATTCGAATATTTTTTCCGTTTACAGTTAAGTTTTGTTTGTGCGTGGTATAAGCGGCTTTAAGATCCAGTTCCAATTCGGCATTAAAATCCTGTCCTCTATATTTAGCCTGCGATCTCGATTTTCCACCTCCATACATCGAATTGAAAAAATCTGAAAAGTCGCTTCCAGAAAAATCTCCACCTCCAAAACCAGAGAAATCACCTTCAGAATATTGATAGCCGCCCTGCTGTCTGCTTTGCTGCTGATTAGGATCGTAACCTGCTTTTTCAAATTCGTCAGCATGTTTCCAGTCTTTTCCGTATTTATCGTATTTTTTTCGATTTTCAGGATTGCTTAAAACTTCATTGGCTTCATTTATTTCCTTGAATTTCTTCTCGGCTTCTTTATCATTCGGATTCAAATCAGGATGGTATTTTCTTGCCAGTTTTCGATATGCTTTTTTGATGTCTGCTTCAGTAGCCGATTTTGTAACATCTAATACTTTGTAATAATCGATATAATCCATTTTTCTGAGATTTATAAATGGTAAATAAAGTCTTCAAGTTAAGAATAAGTTGTTAATAATCAAAATGCTGAATGTTTTTATAAAGTGAATTTTTGGAATTATAAGATTTGAAAATTGAAATTTATTTTTTTTGAAATAAAAAATTTTGGCAGGTTTTTTGATTCCAAAAATTAGCTTAATTATATGTTATAAAACTCCTAAAGTTGTAGCAAGTAAGTAAATTATACTATTTTTGTGAAGCTGGACTTTCGATTTATATTAATTATAAAAGGCGATTCGATAATACTTTTTTCAATGAAGCACATTTTATTTTTCATATTATTTTTTACTGCACTGTCTGTATCAGCCCAAATAGAGTCTAGTACTAAATTTAAAACTATTCCTGGAGGGAAATTTACTGCCAAGCCTAAAAAGACTCCGATTCCTCAAGTCAAAGATCCGCAGGCAGATTTTAATGATATGCCAGCAATCAAAACTCCAAATGTTTTTGAAAATACGACTATAACTCCAAAATCAAAATTTCAGATTGGAGAAGAAAAAAGCAAATTTACCATGTCTACAGAAACCGATTTTGCTAATCCAGGCGATCGATATGTGGCAAAAATGGAGAAAGATTTAGATAAATCTTTAAAAGATGCCGGACTAAGAGAAGGTCGTGGAGTATTGGTAAAGAAAAATATTTCTTTAGGAGATTTTAGAACCAAATCGGAATTCTTTATTGTTAAGTTCCGAGATTTCGGAGCAATTGACGGTGATTTGGTAAAAGTTTCTTCAAATGACAACGTAATTCGCGATAGAATTTTACTGGATTCTAATTTTCAGCAAGTAAAAATTAATCTTACACCAGGCTTTAATAAATTAGATTTTGAAGCCCTAAATATAGGAACGTTAGGAGGAAATACAGCCGAAATTCAAGTCTTTGATGATAAAGGTAATCTGGTAACAAATGATTATTGGGATAATCTAGCTGCAGGATTTAAGGCATCTATTATTGTTACGAAAGAGTGATTTTTTTAAGATGCTAAGATACTAAGGTTCTAAGATACTAAGTTTTTTTTTCAGAAGCTTTAATACAAACAAAAAGGAGGTTCTATTTTTAGAATCTCCTTTTTTTATAAAATCTGATTAAAATCTCAGAATCTTAGAACCTTAGTGTCTTAGCATCTTAGACTAGAATGGATCTGCAGTAACTTTAAATTTCATATCTGCTTTTACCGTTACATCTTTTGTTAAAGTCTCTTTTAATGTTACCTGTGTTCTTATTTTGTAACTATCTGCTTTTATGTATTCATCCAATCTCTTATCTGTACAAATCAAATCAACTGAATTGCTCGATACATTAATATTGTCTGCATACGCTAATTCAATTTCATCTGAATTTGCTGTTGAGATATACAAATGAACCGATTTTAGAAATGTGAAAGTTTTATCGGAAGGATCTGTAATCGAAAGTTTCAGCGATCTAAGCTTTACATCTTTTACTAGATTTGCTTTTGTTTTGTTGTTTTCAAATTCAGCAGATGAATTGGTTGTAACCTCTGGCGTAATAATCTCTGATGGCAAGTTAATTGGTGAAGTGCTTTGAATTTTTATCGAAGCATTGTTCGAAATAGTAAAAGTTAGCAAATCATCAACAGTGTCGCACGAACTAAAAAAGATGGACAAGAAAGCTGTCAGGGCAATAATTTTTGATTTCATAGTTAAATTTAATATCGGTTTTTCGTTAGATACGAATTTTTGGATTGTTTGGATTTTTTTTGAGGTTCAAAGTTACAAAGGTTTAAAGGGAGCAAAGAAAAAAAACTTTGAACCTTTGCTACTCAGAACCTTTCAGTCTAAAAATCGGAACATTGAAAAAAAATATTTATTTTTTCAACGTTCCGATTTTTGAATTTCGAATATAAAAAGTACTTTTGCGCATGCAACACAACGTACTTATTTTAGATTTCGGGTCGCAATATACTCAGCTTATTGCGCGTAGAGTTCGCGAATTAAATATATTCTGCGAAATTTTTCCTTACAATCACATTCCAAGTGATTTATCAAGTTATAAAGCCGTAATTTTAGGAGGAAGCCCTTTCTCTGTTAGAGGAGAAGATGCACCGCATCCTGATTTATCGCAAATTAGAGGTAAAATGCCTTTACTTGCTGTTTGTTACGGAGCACAATATTTAGCACACTTTAGTGGTGGAGAAGTTGCTGCTTCAAACACAAGAGAATATGGAAGAGCAAACTTGTCTTACATTAAAGAAGGCGAAACTTTTTTTGAAGGAGTTTCAGAAAATAGCCAAGTTTGGATGAGCCATAGCGATAGTATCAAAGCGCTTCCAACAAATGCTGTAAAGCTTGCAAGCACACATGATGTAGAATATGCAGCTTACAAAATTGAAGGCGAAACTACTTATGCAATTCAATACCATCCAGAAGTTTACCATTCAACAGATGGAAAGAAAATGCTGGAAAACTTCTTAGTTAAAATTGCTGAAGTTCCTCAGAACTTTACTCCAAATGCTTTCGTTGATGAAATGGTAGCAGAATTAAAAGAGAAATTAGGAAACGATAAAGTGGTTCTTGGTTTATCTGGAGGAGTAGATTCTACTGTAGCAGCAGTTTTATTAAACAAGGCAATCGGACAGAATTTATATTGCATCTTCGTAAATAACGGTTTACTTCGTAAAAATGAATTCCAAAATGTATTAGATCAATACAAAGGAATGGGATTGAACGTAAAAGGTGTAGATGCTGGAGATCGTTTCCTTGGCGAATTAGCAGGAATTAGTGATCCAGAAACAAAACGTAAAACAATCGGTCGTGTATTTATCGAAGTTTTTGATGATGAATCACACTTGTTGGAAGATGTAAAATGGTTAGCACAAGGAACTATTTATCCAGACGTTATCGAGTCTGTTTCGGTAAAAGGACCATCTGCAACAATTAAATCGCACCACAACGTTGGTGGATTGCCAGATTATATGAAATTAAAAATTGTAGAACCGCTTAGAATGTTGTTTAAAGACGAGGTTCGCAGAGTTGGAGCTACATTAGGAATAGATCCTGAATTGTTAGGAAGGCACCCTTTCCCAGGACCAGGATTATCAATTAGAATTTTAGGAGATATTACTCCAGAGAAAGTTAGAATTTTACAAGATGTAGATTCTGTATTTATCGAAGGATTAAAATCTTGGGGATTATACGATAAAGTTTGGCAGGCTGGAGCAATTTTGCTTCCTGTAAACAGTGTTGGTGTTATGGGTGATGAGCGTACTTACGAAAAAGTAGTAGCGCTTAGAGCTGTAGAATCGACAGACGGTATGACGGCTGACTGGGTTCATTTACCTTATGATTTTTTGATGAAAGTGTCAAATGATATCATCAATAAAGTAAAAGGCGTGAATCGTGTAGTTTACGATATTAGTTCAAAACCACCTGCAACAATTGAGTGGGAATAGTAGTATAATTTAAAATTAAGGTCTTACATTTGTAAGGCCTTAATTTTTTTATAACCTACTATTTATGAGAGAACTTTTAACGATTTCTCTTGTGTTTGTTTTGTCTTTTAACAAAATAACTGCACAAGATGCAATAATTGAACACAGAATTCAAAAAGGAGAAACCGCTTTTTTCATTGCCCAAAAATACAAGGTTTCTGTAGACGAGATTTACAAACTCAACCCTGAATCGCAAAACGGAATCAAAGACAATCAGGTTTTAAAGATTCCAATTCACCACTCAGAAAACACAACTTCAAAGCAGCAAACCCATATTGTTGCACCAAAAGAAACATTGTTTGGTTTGTCTAAACAATATCATGTTTCAGTTGAAGCACTTCAGAATGCCAATCAGGAAATTTTGGCTGGCGGACTTCAAATCGGTCAAGAGTTAATAATTCCTCAAAATTCAGATAGTAAAGCCAAATCTGAAGTTGCGGTTTCTTCAAAAAGTACACATCAAGTTGTAGCCAAAGAATCTTTATTTAGTATTGCAAGACAATACAATGTTTCAGTTGAGGATTTAGAAAACCTAAATAAGGATATTTTAATTAACGGTTTGCAAATTGGTCAAACGATTTCAATTCCCAATAAAAGAAAAACTTTAGACGGAAGAGTTCGTGTTATTAATCAGGAAACGGTTTTTCATGTTGTTGAACCAAAAGAAACCAAATTTTCGATTGCAAAGAAATACGGAATTTCGATCGATCAGTTAGAATCTCAAAATCCTGAAATCGTAAACGGATTAATTGTTGGGAATAAATTAGCCATCAATACCATAGCTATAAAACCAGCAAATGAAAGCGAAGAGTTAATGCTGGCTTTGGCTGAAAAACAGGTTGTAGTAGAAAAAACAAAAGCCAAAACAGTAGAAATTGAAGATTTGAAAGACCGTTTGGTTGTTCAGAAAGAAATGAATCAGAAAATTATAAAGATTAATGATTTGAAAGTGAATCTGAATGATATGAATGGTTCTAAAGAAAACTCAGTTGAAAAATTGCGTCTGGTTTTAGAAGCCAATAAAAATGTTCAGGATGTTTTAATGGCAAAATTAGACTCGCTTGTCAGTTCAATGAACGACGATCTAAAGGAATTGAAGCGAATGGA
The DNA here is from genome assembly GCF_059511845.1 of Flavobacterium sp. PLA-DH12. Lineage (NCBI taxonomy): Bacteria > Pseudomonadati > Bacteroidota > Flavobacteriia > Flavobacteriales > Flavobacteriaceae > Flavobacterium > Flavobacterium sp. PLA-DH12. The sequence continues at coordinate 215,546 of NZ_JCAMPD010000008.1, read as the reverse complement.
TATTTTGAATGTTGAAGAATCGAAAAGATTAGAAAAACAATCTTCAGAAGGCATCAATAAAACAAATGAATTATCGTCTCAGCTGAAAAAAGAATTGGCTGAAAACAGAAAAGTTTATGCCGGATTGATGAACAAAGTAGAGAAAATTGCTGTTGAGGAAAATCAGGAATATAAGAAGAAAATCCGCGAAAGTGAAAAAAAGACAAATACAGAACCTTTGCAACAGCGACTGTCTTTAGAAGAAATTAAACGCTATAAAGAAGAGCAGCAAAAAGGAGATGAAAAAAATCAGCTTTTGATTGCTAAAATTGATTCTTTGGATACTCAGAAAAAAATTGAAGTAAAAAGGCATATTAGCAAAGCCACTTATTATAGTATGGAAGCTAGAAAATTTGATGATAAACTGGCTTTGGTGAAATTAAAGAAATATCAAGACGAAGCGGTTAAAAAACAGAAGAAAAATAATACCGCTGAAAATTCAAAAATAATTTCATTAGAAGAAATGAAACAGGAATTGAAAGACAATCCTTTAAGAACTGACAAAACAGTAAAAGTAGAAGTTTATGATAATCTTAGAGAAGTTTCAAACGGGTATTACTTAGTTTTAGGTATATTTACAGACGCAGTTGACCGCGATAAGTTTATTATGAAACTCATTGATTCTGGTGCTTTTAACGCTAGTTTCTTTTTCAATATTAACAGTCTTTCGTACTATGTTTATACCGATAAGTATGAAAACATGGAAGAAGTGCTTTATAAATGCAAGAAAAAAGAAGAAGATGAGTTATATAAAGAAATCATAATTGCCAAAGTAGAAATCGACTTGAGGTAATTTTGATTGCAATAAACAAACGGCGCGGATTTTGCTTTTAGCAGAATTGAAACTTATTTTAGAATTAGAAATTAAATTGTTTTAAGCCTTATTATGAAATATTATTTAACATTATTATCCTTTGTATTTTTTATTAGTTCAAGTGCTTTTTCGCAGGAAAAAGTGGTGAAGTATAAAGTATCAAGCGGTGAGACGATTAATCAGATTGCACAGAAATTTAAAGTAACACCTTTTGATATTTATCAACTCAATCCAGATGCTAGAACAGGATTGGTGCCAAACTCTGTGCTTTTAATTCCAACAAAAACAGGGGAAGCAAAAAAAGAGGTTGTTGAAACTAAATCTGTAGCTTCAGGAAAAGAAATAATTCACGAAGTGCAGCCTAAAGAAACATTTTACAGCATTGAGCACAAGTACGGAATTTCAGATGAAGCTTTAAAAGCGGCAAACCCGTTTTTAGAAAAAACAGGAGTTCAGATTGGACAGAAACTAGTTATTCCTGCAAAAGGAACAACTCCAAAAACAGCTGCCAAACCTACTAAAGAAAAAGGTGCTGAAAAATATGTTTACCATGACGTACAGCCAAAAGAAACAAAATTTGGAATTGCAAAACAGTACAACATGACTGTTGACGAATTGGAAAAACGCAATCCGGATATTGTTTCAAGCTTGCCAGTTGGTTACAGATTAACTATAAAAGGAACAGCACCAAAAACGGATAGCGTTCCAGCAGAAACAATAAAACCTGCTGAAAGTAAAAAAACTGCTGAGGCTTCTAAAAAAGCGGTTACTTACATGGATTATCAGGTAAAGCCAAAAGAAACTTTTTATAGTTTAGGAAGAGTTTTTCATTTAACACAAGATGAATTAGTAGCATTAAATCCGTCACTTTCAGAAGGGGTGAAAGAAGGAATGGTTTTGAAAGTTCCTGCTGGATATATTGCGCCAGCTCCAATTATTGCAGCTCAGGTGCCTACTGAAAAACCAGCTGATTCTTCATTAAGCAAACCAATGGAAACTACTGGAGGCGGAATTAAGATTGTCGATAAAGTAAAATCTACTGAAAACGAAAATGCAGAAATTGTAGAATTGACCAAAAAAAGAGGGATTAACGAGCGTAAAAAAGTAGTTTTATTGCTTCCTTTTAATATGGCAAAAGTACAAAGCGATACTTCTGGAACGGCTAATAGAATTAAAAACGATAAGTTCTTAAATATGACTCTAGATTTTTATTCTGGAGCTTTGATGGCGATTGATTCTGCAAAGACATTAAAACTGCCAATTGATGTTGCTATTTACGATTCTCAAGAAACCAAAACAACTTCTAATGTTGTAGGTTTGACTCCGAAACTTCAAGATGCAGATGCTGTAATTGGGCCATTTTACCAAAGTAACGCAGAAACGACAGCAAACATGTTACGCTCGTATAATGTTCCTGTAATTTCGCCTTTATCAAAAGATAGTGCCAATCCGATTGAGAATTTATACCAAACTATACCTTCAAATGACGTAATTAAAAATTCGGTTTTTGATTATATGCGTTCTAAAAACGGTAATATTGTTGCGGTAGTAGATAAGAAAAAAGAATCGGTTATCAATTATATCAAACAAAATCAAAAAGGGGTGGCATTTGCTTCTTTGACTGAGACTGGCGGATTAGATGTTGCTAATCTAAAAAGTTTGTTGCTGCCAAATCGAATGAATTATGTTGTAATGGAAACAGGTAATACCGCAATGGTTAAAGCAACAATAAAAGCTCTGCTTGATTCTCAGAAAACATGTCAGGTCCAATTGGTAATTTTGGAACCAAACAGCACATTAGATACAGATGAAATTAGTTTTGATAATTTGGTGAAACTGAAATTGATGTATCCATCTGTTACCCGTGAGAGCGACGAACAGCCAGTTTTAATTTATGAAAAACAGTATCGTCTGAAAAACAAGGCTAATCCAACGACTTATGCGACTAGAGGTTTCGATGTGACATTTGACACGATGATGCGTTTGATGCAGGGAAAAACATTTCAGGAAACAGCTGACTTGATGACGACTCAGCAAGTAGATAATAAATTTCAATATTATAGAAAAGAAGATGGCGGACACGCTAATAAAGGCGTTTACATCTTATATTATGATAGTGACTTAACTTTAAAAGTAGCAAATTAATGACATCAAAAGTAACCTATTTAGGAGATTTAAGAACAAGTTCAATTCACGTGCAATCAGGAAGCGAAATCATTTCTGACGCACCAGTAGATAATAACGGAAAAGGAGAAGCATTTTCTCCCACAGATACTGTAGCAAACGCATTAGCAAGCTGTATGATGACAATTATGGGAATCAAAGCTCGTGATTTAGAAGTTGATTTTGTTGGATCTACAGCAGAAGTAACTAAAATTATGAATGCTGAACCTAGAAGAATTGGAGCAATCGAAATTGTATTTCAAATGAAAAGCAACGCTGACGAAAAAAGCAAAACTATTTTAGAACGTGCTGCAATGACTTGCCCAGTTTTTCTAAGTTTAAGCAGTGAAATTGAAAAGAAAATTACGTTCAATTGGAATTAATTTTTTGTTTAAATATTTAATAAAGGAGCTGTCTCAAGAGACAGCTCTTTTTTTTTGCAAGCTTCGGAGAAGCAAAATATTTATAGTAACGAATAGAGGTTTATTATAATATGTCGCTCCTCTAGAGCTTTTTCAATAAGGCGGCTGAAATGCTATAAATATTTTGCCCCGCTGGGGCTTTGAAATATTGTTCGTCCACTTAAAGGAGATCTCTTTTTGCAAGCTTCGGAGAAGCGAAATGTTTATAGCATAGAATAGAAGCTTACAATATAAAGCTCCAGAGGAGCGACATATTTTTTACAATTTAAATTTTATGAACGGTCTAAAACAGACAAGAGAGCAACATCTACTTTGCTCTCTTGTCCCCACTTTAACTAACCAATAATATTTATTCTGAAAACTCTAATTTTTTAAGTTTATTCCAGCCTCCACGCGTAAAATCTGGAATTTCAACAGGAGCTGAATTATGGTCTAATGAAATTTCTGTTAATGGGCCAAGGCAGGACCATTCTGCTAAATCGTAAACGTCCATATCAAGCGGAAGCCCTTTTTGAAGGCAGTGAATTAAACGATAATCCATAATAAAATCCATTCCGCCGTGACCGCCTACTTTTTTGGCTTGTTCTTCAATTCCTTTGGCAATTGGGTGTTTGTATTTTTCCATCAATGCTTTTTTCACTTCTTCTGGAACAAAAGAATGTGAGCTCAGTTTTTCGTGATTTGGTTTTACATCATCACTTAATTCTTTTCCATCTAAAGCATAACCTTCCAATGGATATTTATTGGCAAAACCTTTTGTTCCACTCAACTGATACATTCTGCTGTAGGGGCGAGGAGAAGTCACATCGTGCTGAATTTGGATTGTTTTTCCGTTTTCGGTACGAATCATTGTCATGGTATGATCTCCATTTCTAAAATCTTTAATTTCCTGTCCCGATTTTTCTTTAATGTAAGCAGGATTTCCTACGGCTTTTGTATCCATAGAAACCAAGAAATTCATTTTGTCACCACGGTGAATATTTAATGCCTGACACGCAGGCCCCATACCGTGTGTCGCATAAACATCACCGCGGTGTTTGATGTTGTAATCCATTCTCCAGTTGTTCCAGTATTCTCCCCAAAACGGCTGTAAACCATGAATGTAAGAACCTTCAGCATGAAGAATTTCGCCAAAAACACCTTGTTGTGCCATGTTTAATGTTGTTAGTTCGAAGAAATCGTAAACGCAGTTCTCTAATTGCATACAATGTTTTCTCGTTTTTTCAGAAGTATCAATCAGTTCCCAGATTTCTTTCATGGTTAAAGCTCCTGGAACTTCTATTGCAACATGTTTTCCGTCTTTCATGGCTTGAACTCCAATTACGGCATGATGTTTCCAATCTGTGGCAACATATACTAAATCTACGTTTGGCAAGGCTGTTGCTTTTCTCCAAGCATTTTCGTCACCGTAGAATTCTTGTGCTTTTGGAAAACCAGCTTTCGTTAAAATTTCATTTGATTTTGCAGTATTTTCTTGAGTCATGTCGCACAACGCTACAATTTCTACACCCGGAATATGTGTCATACGTTCGACAGCACCCGGACCACGCATTCCAAGTCCGATGAAAGCAACGCGAACAGTTGGAATTGGATCTGCAGCCATTCGCAATACATCTTGCTGTCCTTTGGCACGTGCAGGAGTTTTAGTCTTAATCATTTGTGCAGAGGAAATTGTCCATCCGAACAAAAGAAAAAGAACTATAGTAGAATTAAAAAAGGTAGTTTTCATAAATGAGTATTTTTATTCAATGCTTATTGGCTTCTATTTTAATTAGTTCGATATAATTATTAACACATAGAAACATAGTTATTGTAAACTTAAAAAGGCGTTTTACTAATTTTAAAGCACATAGAACTATGTGTTAAAGCTTGCTTTTTCTCTAATCTTAAATAGAAGCAACAAAAATCTATGTTTCTATGTGTTGAAATTAAATCTTATTTATAGTTGGTAATTTTAAAAACAACCTCTCTAATGAACCAAATTAGAGAGGTTTTCAAAAACAAAACAGATTCTAAGAATTCCTATAATTATTTTTGACTACTAAATCTTTTCATTAACGGCGTTACATGTTTTTTGGTATCGTCATCTAATGAAGCCAATGCTTTATCTGCTTCGGCTGGTGCATATTTTGTTAATCCTGTTAATCCTGCAGCAATTACGTTGTATGATTGTTCTTTAATGCTTTCGTCCATCAATGCTTTATAAGAAGCATCTCCTGTAGAAGCTAATTTTACAATAGCATTTGCTCTTGCAATAGTTTTTTTGTCATTTTTAGCAATATCAAGAAGCGTTTTTAAAACCTGATCTTTGGTTTGTTTTTCATTTAAATCAATTGCTTTGATACTCAATGCTCTTAAATCTTCTTGAGGATCTTTTAAGCCTTCTAATAAAATAAGCTGTGACTCCTGACTTCTGTCTTTTGAAGCAAATTTTATAGCTTCAATTCGGTTATAATATGATGGAGCATTTTTATATTGAAAAAGATAATCAGCAGCCGTTTTTTTATCGACATTCACTTCTCCAACTAGGATTTTATCTGGATCTAAATCTATAAATTCAGGTTTTGAAGGAAGGTCAAAACTGAAACTTTGCTGTCTTTTATCAATTAAAATTTCCTTTCTGATTTTAGTTCCGTTTGCATAAAAATCAACTTTTAAAGGCAGTGTAAAGGTTTGCACCGAACTATCTTGAGATTGATTTATAGTAATGATGATTTTCCCATTAGCATATTTGTAGCTCACATCTAGAATCGGACTTCCAGCATTATAATACCATTGATCGAAATATGGCAGCCAGTCTTTTCCAGTCACTTCTTCCATCGATAAACGCAACTGATGCGGTTCGCCAGATTTATAAGCATTTGTAGTTAAATAATGATTTAATCCTTTAAAAAAAGCTTCGTCACCCATTTGGTTTTTCATGGCATATAAAATAATCGAACCTTTAGAATAGCTGATATTGTCAAACATATCGTCTGCGTTTCTGTAATGAAAACGGGCTAAAATAGGGCTGTCACCATTTTTTTGAGAGCGTAAATAATTCTGCAATTTTTCATAACGAGATCTGTCTTCACCATCTTGTCCAGCATCGTGCCCATGCCAAAGCACTTCTCCAAAAGTGGCAAACGATTCATTCATTGTTAAGTTTGACCAAGACTCAGCCGTTACATAATCTCCAAACCATTGGTGAAAAAGCTCGTGGGCAATGGTGCTTTCTTGATTATCATCTAATAATTCTCGTTCTGTTTTCTGAACATATTCACCATGAACGGTTGCCGAAGTATTTTCCATCGCACCTCCAAAATAGTCTTTCACCACAATTTGCGAATATTTTGCCCAAGGATATTCTACACCAAGCATTTTGCTGTAAAAATTCATCATATCTGGCGTTTTATAAAAAATCTGTTTGGCATAAGGCGCATATTTTGGCTCTAAATAATAGCTGACTTCTTTACCGTTATAAGAATCTTTATAGATTTTAAAATCACCAACGGCCATCATAAACAAATAAGGCGCATTTGGCTGTTCCATTTTCCAGATATCCGTTCTTGTTCCGTCTTTATTTACTTTTTGCGAGGTTAATTTACCGTTTGAAAGCGTCGTATATTTTGCCTCAACCGTCATCGCAATTTCAGAAGTTGTTTTCTGATTTGGTTTATCGATTGTTGGGAACCAGCAAGAAGAAGCTTCCGTTTCGCCTTGCGTCCAAATTTGTGTTGGTTTGTCACCTTTTCCGTCAGGATTAATAAAATACAATCCGTTTGAGTTGGTAATCGATTCGCCAGCTTTGCTTTTCAGTTCTGCTGGTTTTGCAGTGTAATTAATGAAAATGGTATATTTTTCTGTGCTTTTGTATTTTCTATTTAAAGCGATTGAAAGTTCTTCGTTATCGTATTTGTATTGCAACGGAATACTTTTTTTGCCGTCAATAATAGCAATTTCTTTAAAATCCATTCCTTTTGCATCCAATTTAAGAGAATCGGTTTCGTAGAAATGCGGTTTTAAAGTAATCCATTCTTTTCCGTATAAATAACGTTTTCCGTAATCGAATGAAACTTCCAATTTGGTATGAATTAAATTGTGTGTTTTTAAAGGAGTAGCGCGGTAAATAGATAATTCATCAACCTTTTCTGCTTTGTTTTGTGCCTCAATTTTTGGACTCATCAAAACGACAAGACCCAAAAAAGTATATTTTAAAAAATGGTTTTTCATTTTTATTGTTTTTGAAAGTTCTTTACAATTTTTCGATAATTCTGACTTCACCGTCTTTTTCATCTTCACTCAAAATATTCGATGGTTTTTTGGCGTAAGACAATAAAGTCCACTGCACTATTTTATTTGTCGGATATAAATCTGCCTGAGTTTTGATCCATTTTTCTGCCTCTTGTGACGAAGACGTTTTCTCAATCGCCCAAGCCGAAACAAGGTTGTTCGCCGGAAGGAAATTCATGACCGTATTATCCACTACAGGACGGAAAGCGACAATTTTATCTAAAGATTTAGAAGCCATTTCTTTGTTTCCTAAATTGGTATAACATTGATAATCTAGCCAGTTTTCTAGTCTTTCATCGATGTTTTCGTCATAAGGTTTTCCAACGCCCAAATTTTCTGGAAACAGTTTAGCATCGGCAATAAATTGTAATGCTTTTTTGTATTGCTTGTTTTTGATTTCTGCTAAAGCCTGCATCAATTTAGCTTCATGATACAATTGTCTTCCAGCTGTTGCACCTTCAAACGGAAGGATTTGCAATTTGGTCAAGAACGAATCGGCTTCACGGTATTTTTTATTTAGCAATAAAGTTTTAGCGTATAGCATTCCAATCAAATAATTGTCTTGATGTTTTTTATAGAAAGATTCAGCCGTTGTAAGCGCTTTGTCAAATTGTTTTTGAGCGATATAATGTTCTGCGAGCATTTTATGGTATCTCCAGCCTTGCGGATTCAATTTTATAGCTTGCTGAAGACTTGCCAATACGATTGAAGCATCGTCTTTGAATAAAGAAGCTTTTGCGCCATAAAAAGCAGGATCGATTGGTTTTGCACCGCATTCTGAAAACAATCTTTTAGCTTCTGAAATGCTGTTACGATTCCATTCAATTAAACCTAAATGATATTTTAATTGGTATTGATCATTCGTTTTAATTAATGATTTCAAAATTTCAGCGGTTTCATTTCTAAAAGGGAAACTTGTTCCAGGTTTGATTTTGCTTACATCAACAGGTTTGTTTTCTAAAAAGGCTTTCCAATAGATAATTTCAGCACTTGGTTCTGCAATCGAAAACACTTTTAGAGCTTCTTCTTTACGACTTATGTTTTTATACCAAATTCCTAATTCGAGAAAAGTCTGCTCTGGCATTTCGTTTTGAATCGCAGCAACAAATGTGTTTTTTGAATCGTTTGAATTGTTCCAAAGGTATTTTTCAAAATCAGCAAAATGATTCAGCGGATCCAATTTTGTAATGGTTTTTAAAGCCGAATTTGCTTTATCGGAATTATTCTGAAGACGATATAAAACCGCTAAAACCTGTAAACCTTCTATATTATATTGATTGTATAATAAGCTTTTTTCTGCATATTCAGTCGCTTTTGGCAGATCATTTTCGGTTAGATAAATTTTGCTTAAAGCGGTATAAGCTGGACTGCGGAATTCAACACTTGCGGCAGCAATATCAAAACCATCTTTTGCATCGGTATTATTGCCCAAATGAAAATTCGCCAAAGCATAAAAATAATTGGCAGAAGGATCGTAAGTGTCTATTGATAACGCTTTTTTAGCAGTTTCTACAGCTTTTTTATATTCTAATTTTCTAATTTGCAAAGAAGCCAATGCAGAAAGAGCAGGAGCGAAGTTGGGATCTTTCTGTAAACAAGCCGTAAGGTTTTCTTCTGCTTTTACATAATCTTTAAAACTAATATAATTTTTTCCTTGCAGATATAATCCGTAAACCGAATTATGATCAAAATCTTTTGGAATTTCGACAGGGCGATTGATATTTCCATCTTCTGGATCAGAATTCCAAACCAGTTTATTGTCGCCCAAAACAAATTTCAATTTATTAGAATCAATTTTTATCTGAATTGAATCTTTGAAAGTTTGCAATGTATTTAAAGCAATATCTTTAGAATACACTTTTTTGTCGTTTTCAAAAACCTCAATTTTTTCATTTAATTTTTGAAGCGGAGAAAAATAGATTTTCAGCCAACCGTTTTCGTTTTTTACATTGACTGAACCATAATTGTTGGCTTTCACAAAACCTTTTGTCTGCTTTACAGGAAACCAATATTCGGTCCAAGTATCGGTTTGATAGGGTGCGAATGAACGTTGTTTGAAAGGCGTGAGATTACTCCCTTCACTCGCTTGGTTGAACAATCTTCCGCTTTGCACTTCTACATATTGTCCGTCAGTATCTGTCAATAATTTTTCCCAAATCATTCCTTGCTGCGATAATCCCCAAATCCAGATTTTTTTGCCCGGTTTGTCGTCGTGATTGCCATATCTTCCCATTCCGAAATCTTCGTCATGATAGTATCCGCCAAAGAAATCATCATATTTCCCGAATACGTGATACGATTTGTAACCGCCAAAATTGTTGTTTTTGTAGAATGATAAATTTTTGCCATTTTCTTTATCAATTGGCCACGAATTGTATTCTCCGTTATGACCAATATAGGTTTGTCCCGGATAAATAAACTGCAGATTTTCGGCTGCTTTTATTCCCGTATTCATCCAAGTATAATAAGGTTGCTCGAATTCGGTTGTGTTTGACCAAAACGAATTTGTGGTAAAATAGGCTTTGTCTTTTGGCAGATTGATGTCTAATTTCCAAGAAGTTCTTGTCAATAAATCTAAAACTCCAATTACACAGCTGATGCTTCCGTCTTCTCTGTTTATGATTTTATAATCGACAGGAGTAGCGCAGTTTGGCGTGTGGCCGATAATTCCATAATTGCCTTCAACACCGCCACTTGTCCACGGTCCGCGCATGGCAATGTCTCTGAATTTTACAACATGATTGTTGTAAACTATGTCTTTTCCTGTAGATTTTTCTATCGCCGACCACACTTTTCCACCAATTTCTGGCAAGATCATTAATTTGATATAATCGTTTTCAATTTCGATTACTTTCCATTCTTTTTGAACGGGTTTATCAGTAAAACCATCAAAACGGAAATACGGATAAAACTTGGTATCTGGTTTCGGAATCGGATCAGGATCTGAGAACGGGTATGTGGTAAATACTTTTTTGTATTCTTTTATAGTGGGTTTGTTTTGTGCTGTGACAAAAAGGCTTCCAAGGAGTAAAAAGGATAATAATGGTCTAAATTTCATGATGGAGAGCTTGGTTACTTTTGGTTGTTTTTTTGCCACTCCCGATAGCTATCGGGATTCACAGATTTAAATGATTTTTTTTGATATGTTTAAAAATTAATCAGTGTTAATCTGTGAAATCTGTGGCATTATTTTTTTGAGCTTTTTTGTCATTTCGACGAAGGAGAAATCTTCGCGAGAAACTCCGCAAAGTATATCGTCAATCTTTGTCGAGCTACTTGTGGAGATTGCTTCGCCAGTTCGCTAACGCTCGGGTTCTCCTTCGTCGGAATGACAAACAATACGAGGTAATTGTTGATTACTTCACAATCAACAACCAGCCTTTTCCTTTTGAAACTGGTATTTCGTCTTTTGCTGTGAACGTTTTCGCAGATTGGAAATTAGTGACCTCTGGAGCAGTAATAGTTGCTTTTGCAGGATTGATTCCTAGTTTTTTCCAATCAATATTTAGTTTCACATTTACATCAGCATCTGCCCAGCTTGCGATTGAAATTAAAGCCGTTCCGTTCTTTTTATAAACTGTTGCTAAAACTTTATCGTTGTTTGTTTTTACCGGACAATTTTCACTCCAGTAACCAATCATTTCAGAACCTTTAATTCCGAAAGAATCCCATACTTTCCAGATGTTTCTTGGATCTGCACCGTCGCTCCAAGGCAATCTGTTTGTCATTCCATAAACCATTCCTCTCCATGGATTTCCGCCATCCTGAAGCATTTCTCCCATTAATCCAAACGGAATTCCGCTTACTTCAGTCAAGAAAAAGTCAGGCTGATTTTTTTCGTAATCAAAATATTCTCCAAACCATAATTTATTGATGTATGGGAAGTGCTCCATGTATAAGTTGGCACTGTTATTAAATCCGTCGCTTTTGTTATATTGATTCGCGCTATGTAAATCGATAATTCCAGGATGTCCGTCTTTCGTTAAAACCCTTTTAATACGTTTCATTGTGATTCGGTCAAAAGCAACGTCGTCAAGATAAATTCCGTCGATGCCAACATTTTGAGTCAGCCAATTCATTCCTTCAACATAATAATTATGCCAACGGTTCATACCGCTGTTTACGATTGCAGCATCCTTAATTTCTGGAACAAACCAAGCTGCGATATAGTCGTCACCAACGTGTTCTTGCAACCAAGAGAATCCGCCACCTTTTCCTGGAGAATATATTTCGTGACCTAAACTTCTAAGAGCAAAAGTCTCATAAGCTTTGTTTGAAACCTCTCTAACTGTATTGTAGATTTTTACTTTTAATCCTTTTTCGTGCGCTTCATCGATATATGATTTCATCTTTTTAAATTCAATAAAAGGATAATTGATATAAGGATTGATTGCGTTTGCGTGGTGAATATTGATTACCGTTGCACCAGTTTTAGCAATAGAATCGATTGGGCTGTATTTGTGGTAAAACTTTGTATCCCATTGAAAATCTGTATTTATTGTATGGAAAGGCGTAATTAGCAAATTGAAATTATAATACAATACATCACCTTTTTTCATTGTTCTAGCACCGCTGTACGCATTTACTACAACCGATTTTTCATTGGGCGTAATCGTAATTCCACCTTTATTTTCGTTGCCCCAAGAAGTTGGAAGCAATAAAGGTTTTTGTAAATAGAAATTCGTGTTTAACGGACGGCTGTATTTTTCGTCTCTTAAAGAAAACTGCAATCCAGAGTTTACAGCACCAATCCAAGCACCGTCTTGGTTTTTATGCGTGACATCCCATTTCCAGTCGAAAGTTGCAGGACGATCACCGCCTTTTTGGCCTAATCCCATCATGTATTTTGCAGCTGTTGGTTGCATTGGCAATTGGAAATTAATATCATTAAAGGCAACGTCTTCAAGCGCTGTAACTTTTACGGTATAATGCACAAAACCATCAAATTCAATAGAAGCGTTTACATCCATTTGAGCCGACTTTGAAGTCGAAGTATTTTCCCAAGAAACAGTTCCAGCTTCTTTTTTAGTGAATTTTACGCCACTGTTTTTCCATTGCGCTTCTTTTCCTGATGCATCAACAAAATGAAAATCGATTGGTGAGCTTAAAACATCATTTGCTTTTGCTGTTACAGAAGTCATTTCTGGAGTAAAGAAAGTCTGAATCTGCGCTGGGAATCCGTTTGGAGCTAAAGTCAGTTTTCTTCCTAATAAAGAAATTTCAGAATTCTTTACTGTTAATGGAGTATAAGGAGCAATAACCGTATTTTCTTGTGCTAAAGTTGAGTTTAACCATTTTAGACGAGTCATTTTTTCAGGACTGTCGATGCCTCCGTTTTTCGTTACTTGGTTAGAAACCGTAATTTGAAGATTGATTTCTTTTGATTTTCCGTCAGCAGCTACAGTTGCTTTTCCGTTGTAAGTTCCAGCAGCAGCAGTTTGCGGAACATCGATACCGCACCACATTGCCTGAATTTTTCCTTTTGAAACAGAAACAGTATTGGTGAAAGGATTACCGTCATATTTCGTTCCGTCAGTGTTGATACAGCTGATATCTTTCGCTTCGATTGTTGCGCCAGTTGTACTAACTAAATTGGTAAAAGTTACTTTTATGTTTTTTAAATCTTCAAGAGCATAAACTCCCAATTGAAAAGCTAAATATTCACCTTTCATTGCCGTATCAGAAAAGCTGTTTTGAACGCCTTTCTGAATCCATCTTTGTGGCAAATCCGATTTTAATTTGATAGAATGTTCTCTGTCTTCCGGAAAAACTAAGAAAGAATTTCCGCTGTTTTTTGCCACAAGAGCTGAAGTTTCGGCAGCTGTCGCAATTACTTCCATCGGGTAAAAACTATTGAAAGCATTCACGCTCTGAATTTCTGTTACAGCCGCATTGTCTTTTAAGTTTGCTTTTACATTAGAAAGCCATTTTGCATCGGCTTTGTCTTCAGGTTTCTGATAAATTCCTTTTGGATAATTGGCAGTTCCTTCGTCTACATAAGGCATATAATAAACGTAGTATGTTCCTTTTCCAGAAATGGGTTCAAAGAAAATAGTTCCGTTTTCTTTATTGATATTTTCGGTTTTTATGTTCTGAATTTCTTTTCCAGACGCATCCTGAACGATAATCTTTTTAAGTTCTGGATTTGTGTCTCTTCTTCGCCATTCAATCGTTGTTTTAGCAACATTTCCTGAACCGGAAAAAGCAACTACAGCACGATGATTTCCTAATTGATTCGGATTCCAGCTGTCATTTCCGTCTGAATATTTAATTTGTGCAGTTAGAGGAATACTGATCGTGATAAAGCACATTATCAATATTCTGCTTAAAAGCGTTGTGTTGTTTAGGTTTAGTTTCATTGTATTGTATAATCAGGTTAAATAGTATATTTTGAGTTTAGTAGACGGCTTTCCATCCTTGTTTTTTCCAATAAGCTATAATAGGTTTATAAGGCCCGTATTTATGCTGTTCTTCAGAGAAATTGTCATTAAACGGACTGTGTGCATAATCGATTGGTTTGCCCATTTTATCAGGATAATCAAGTGTTTTTGGGTTTGGTCTTGAATGTTGAGAATCGTCATTTACATAAGCAGCGATATCAAGCGCTTGTTTGTCTGTAAGATACGGTTTTCCTAGTTGAACTTTATCATAGGGCATGTTGCTTTTTAACCATTGCGCCTGTTTGATTACGCGGTGCATGCTAGAACCTGGCTGATAACCGTATTGTCCCCAAAGTGGAGGATAGGTGTAACCCGATTTGTCGGCATTGTAAACACCTTCGCCATTGTTTCCGTGGCATCTTGCACAGTTTTCAGCAAATAAAACTTTTCCTCTTTCTGGACTTGCAGCAACATCCGGAAACTCGATTTCTAAATTTTTGGCTCCTTTAAACTTGCCGTCTTTTGGAACAAATTTACTGATCCATTTAAAGTACGATAAAAACGCCACCATTTCTTTGCTGTCCAACGGAAGCGGTTTTCCAGAATGCGGACGCATAATGCAGTTATTAACTCTTTCTGCTAAAGTAAGCACTTTGTTTTCGCGTCCGCGATATTGTGGATAATTATCATGTGAAGACATTAAATTGAATGCATGAGGTTTTGTTCCAGCATCTTGATGACAATTGGTGCAGTTCATTTTATTGCCTAAATATTGTCCGTTTTTTCCGTTTGGACCAATGTAATAAGCGGTTTTCATCATTAATTCTCTTCCATAGCGAACCGATTCTCCAAATTGATCGTCTGGAATTTGAGAAGTATCAATTGTGATGTAACCTTCATCTTCTTCTCCTTCTTCGATTGTATTTGAAGCTAAAGTTTGTGAATTGGTTTTGGTGCAGGAATTGAAAACAGCGATTGACAATGCTGAAAAAAGTCCGATAAGAATTGTTTTTTTCATGGGTACTATTTTTTAATTTAGAAGAAAAGGTTTCAGTTTTTCTTCAGGAATAAAGATGGTTCTGTATGGCGGAATTTCAGATTCTAAAGCCCATAACAAAACTCCTTTTTTATTGGTTAAAACGGTAATATGTCTTTTTGAACAACAAACCAAAAAGAGGTCTTTATTGATCATATAAGCGCTTCCCATTCTGTCGTTGTATATATCTTTTGGTAATTTGATATGAAAATCAAGTTTTACATCATTATTTTTTTCATCCACTTTTAGTGCAAAAACAGAAGATTGTTTGATGTCGACTCCATTATCAAAAAACAATAAACTTCCTTCTTGATCAATATGTGCGGCATGCGCTTGAGAGAAATTGGTATCTGAAGCCATTTTCATTGTGCCACCTTTCCCTAATTTCCAGATTACTTTTCCTGTTTTAGAATCTATTTTCCAAATTTGGCCGTTGTTGTAGAAAGAAATTAAAAAGTTTCCATCTTTATCGTAACTCAAACTGTTGGCATGCGTCCAATCCTTTTTGGTTTTTAGTAAATCCTTATCTTTAAACGGATCTAAATCATCAAAAACACTCCATTTCCAAAGCTGTTTTCCTTTTTTATTTAAAATTATAATTCCGTCTCCGTTAATTGTATCTTG
This sequence comes from Flavobacterium sp. PLA-DH12, assembly GCF_059511845.1. Taxonomy (NCBI): domain Bacteria; kingdom Pseudomonadati; phylum Bacteroidota; class Flavobacteriia; order Flavobacteriales; family Flavobacteriaceae; genus Flavobacterium; species Flavobacterium sp. PLA-DH12. Next base: position 199,796 of record NZ_JCAMPD010000008.1, on the reverse strand, counting down.
TTTTTTTCCTCCAATAGAAGTCAAATCGATTATTTTTTGCTCAACAGTTAAACCGACAATTTCGTCAGCCGATTTTTTTATGATTTCATGATGAAGAACCTGCTTCAAATCGCCTTGTCCTTTTTTGATATGAGTTAATGTATCGCCTTGAAGGTTAATTTCTAAAATCTCACTTCCATAACTTGTTGGTTCATCATTTGTACCCAAAATAGAAAGAATCGTTTGGTCTTTTGTAAAATGAGTTACTTTAAATCCAGTTCCTTCGAGCGTATGGTACCATCTTAGATTTCCCTTGTAATCAACAATATAAGCAGTTCCCGGAGTTTCTCTTTTCGCTAAAAGTAAAAATCCTTTTTTGAAATTTTCAGGAAGCAATTCTGGTTTCGGACAATTGGCTTTGAATTGTTTCTGTAGCCATTCTGGAAGTTTTCTCGATTTGAAAGTATAAACTTTGCTGGTTTGTTTATTGCCTCCTTCAACCGTTATTAATTGAAAACTATAATTGGTTTCTGGAGTTATATTACAAAGTACTAATGAATGTTTTAAACCAGAATCTGAAATAGGAGAGGTGATTTTATTTTGATTTCCTTCTTTGTCCGACCAATATTCTGCATATACCTGAGTTTGGTCATTCGTCGCAACATCGATCTGAATTTTCAGTTCGTTGTTGCCATGAGTGCCAATATTGATATTGGAGATAATTTGGCTTTTAGAACAGCTAGCTAATGCCAGCAAGACTAAAATAAAACTTCCTTTTAATATTAATTTTTTGATCATTTGAAAAGCTTCTTTTGTGAAACAGAAAAGTACTTTTATTGTTATAAAAAATCAAGAATAGACAGACATTTAACTGTCTATTCTTGATTGGGTATTTTTATTGTCTGTCGGAGTTGCTTAAGTTTGGATTAAGATCAACCTGACTTTGTGGATAAGTGTAATATTTGTTTTGCGGCATTTTAATTAAAGCTGCTTCTCCAACTCTAAGGTGGTACGCATTTACCAAAACATCATATTTGTTCATTCTGATCAAATCTGCACGACGTTTTCCTTCGTAGAAAAGTTCCCAGCCTCTTTCCTGTAAAATGGCATCTCTTAAACTAGTTTGCGTATGATCTGATAAAACTAGAAGTTTTGCATGTGATCTTCCTTTTACTTGATTGATAAGGTCAATCGCTTCTTGAGTTGGCCCGCTAATTTCATTTAAAGCCTCAGCTCTGCTCAATAAAACATCTGCATAACGAAGAATGTTTACACTATGTCCATCATAATAAGTAGTCGTTTCGTCGTCAGCATATTTTTTTGTAGAAACGTCTTGCATGTAGAATTCTCCAGCTGGCGGTTGCGCTCCCAATGAAGGTGCTTGTTTGTGAAGAAGACCGTCTGTTCCCATAAATTCTGGGAAGAAACATTGTTTTCTTTCATCTTCGTCACCAAAAGTGTTGTAGAAATCCCAGTTTACAGTATAATATTGCCATCTGTTTTGAACAACAGGGTGATCAACAGGACCAAAGTGATTTAGTAATTCAGTTCCGTTTGTGTTAGCGTCGCTTAAAGAAGAGAAGATGTTTTCGCTGCACCATTTGTTACTTTCTTTAAACAAACCTAAGTAAGAAGGATATAAATGATATTCGTTTAAATCCATTACTTTTTGTGTATAGGTAACCACTTTTTGCCAATCATGGCTTCTCAAGTATAATTTTGCCAATAATGTAAGAGCAGCACCTTTTGTAGCGCGTCCCACATCGTTTGTACCATAAATATCATTGTTTTTATAATTAACTGGAAGCACATCAGCAGCTTCAGTCAATTCTTTAATTATAAAAGCATCGATTTCTTCTACAGATGATGGTGGAGTTTGATCTAAATAACCAGGATTTCCTAGGTTGGCTTCTGTAATTAAAATTACTGGCCCCCAAGAATCTGTTAAATCCATGTAAGCAGAACATCTTAAGAATTTAGCTTCTGCAATAAATTGTGCTTTTTCTGCAGCTGTAATGCCGCCCATTGGTGTAATGTTGAAAATCGCATTATTAGCATTGGCAATCAATTTATACATCGCGTTCCAATCTTCTTTTAGAAGACCGTTTGCTGAGTTCCAAGTTCCTAATGATAATTGTCCTGGATCTCCTCCAAATTGGCAGTGTCCTAAATCTGTAGCGATATCAGTCAGAGCAAAGTGTCTTGTAGCCCAATACGAAAAGTTATCGCCTACAGAAGGTCCTTTTAATCTTCCATAAATGGAATTGATAGCCGCAATAGCATCCGATTTTGTCTGATACCCATTGGTATTAGTCAAGCTGCTATATACCGTGGGATCAAGATCTTGATTGCAAGAAACTTGTGTTCCAGCGGCAAGTAAAAGTAATAAGATTGTATATTTTTTCATTTGAATCAATTTAATGTTACTATAAAGCATTTTAGACTAGTGAATTGCTACTTTAATTCCAAGTATAAAAGTTCTTGAAGCTGGGAATGAGTTAAAGTCGATTCCTCCACCTAAATTTTGTTTTGTTGCATTGTCGGGAGTAAAATGTCCATTAACCTCAGGGTCATTTCCAGAATAGTTTGTAATTGTCAAAAGATTTTGTCCAATTGCATACAATCTAATGCTATCAATAAATTTTACTGTTTTTAATGCGCTTTCAGGAATTGTATATCCGATAGAAACATTTTTCAGACGTAAATAGGACGCTTCTTCAACAAATTTAGAGTTCACATAACTTCCGTAAGTGCTTTTGTAGTAACCGTCTCTAGGAATATCTGTGTTTTCGTTTTTTCCAGCAACCCAACGGTTTAGAGCATCAGTGCTTGTAGAAGACTCACCAACCATTTTAGTCATATTGTAAACTGAATAATCAAAAGCGCCTTGGAAAAAGATATTCATATCAAAATTTCTATATCTGAAATCGTTATTAAAACCAGCCACATAATGCGGGATAGAATTTCCTAAATATGTTCTGTCTTTTGCTGTAATTTTACCATCACCATCAACGTCTACATACTTAGGATCTCCAGCAACAGATAATGGTTGAGGAGCGTAAGTTTCTCCAGTTTTGATCACTCCGGCGTATTTGTAACCAAACAAAACTCCCATTTCTTTTCCTGGTTCCAATCTTGTAAATTCTTGACCAGAAACCGTTCCGCTTGGATTTGAAGTATTTGTACTGATGATTTTTACATTGTCAGCTAGAGATACCACTTCTTGTTTGTTATATGCAACATTTAAAGAAGTCGTCCAAGTAAATTTATCATTTCTATAGTTTGTTGTGCTTATTCCTAATTCGACACCGTGGTTATCAATTACTCCAGAATTAATTCTTTGAGTATCAAATCCCCACCATCCTCCAACAGGAACATTTAAAAGGGCATCACTAGTTCTTTTTTTGTAATAATCGAATGTAATAGAAAGTTTATCATTAAATAAACCTAAATCTAAACCAATATCAGTTTGAGCAGTTTGTTCCCATTTTAGATTTGGATTTGCTAAGTTGGCTGGCTCAGTTCCTGATACGAATTGATCTGGAGAAATAGTTACACCCCAAGAAGACAATCGGCTCATATAAGCGTAATCTCCAATACCGTCACTACCCGTGATACCATAACTTGCTCTCAATTTAAGTTCAGAAACTGCTTTTACATTTTGCATAAAAGACTCATTAGATATTTTCCAGGCAACGGCTCCAGAAGGGAAAATACCAAATTTGTTATTTGGACCAAAACGAGAAGAACCGTCTTTTCTAATAGTAAAGGTTGCTAGGTATTTATCATTGAAAGCATAATTTAACCTTCCAAAATAAGATGTCAATTTCGTTTCTGTTTTTTCTGTTTCAGGTTTTAAATATACTGATGCACCTTGTAAATTGTAATAAGTCAATAAGTCACTAGAAAAACCTGTACCTGCAGCTCTCATTCTTTCGTACGTATCTTTTTGGTTAGAAGTACCAATCATAGCAGTAATTGCATGTACTTCTTTGATATCAAATTTATACGTTAAGTATTGCTCTGTACTCCATCTGAAATACGTTTTATTTTCTTCAGAACCAGAACCTTTTAATGCCGCTCCAGCTACTAAAGTACTTGGAGTATATTTTCCTTGAATATTTTCCTGCCATTCTGCACCTGCACCAAAGTGATATGTTAAACCTTTAATAATTTGATAATCTAAAAACATGTTTCCATTTACCAATCTGTTGATTGTATGATCTGTCGGTTCAAGTAAAAGCGCTAATGCATTGTCTTTTCCTTGAAATTTATAATAAGAACCATCTGCATTGTAAATTGGAATAGCTGGCGGAGCAGTTTGGATAGAGAACATTGGAGACAAAATATTATCGCCAAAATCGCTATTATTTCCTTCAGCAACAGCGCCATAAGCATTCATACCCATCGTTAGCTTATCGTTGAATTTCTTTTCTGCACCCATTCTCACAGTATATCTTTCAAAATCAGTATTTACTATAGCTCCAGTTTGTTTTAAATAGTTTCCTGAAAGAAAGAATTTTGAAGTTTGATCGCTCCCACTAAAAGTAAGCGTTCTGTTAAGCACTTCTCCAGGACGAGTTGCAGCGTCAAACCAGTTTGTGTTGGCAACAGGAAAGCTTGAAGGGAAAAGTGGAGGTCTTCCGTTTTCAGCATTAAGAGCATTTTGATAATCTGCATATTGCTGTCCAGTCATTAAAGATGGCTCTTTTATGATATTTTGAAAACCATCAGAAATCTCAGCTTCCACATTCATTTTTCCAGCTTTTCCTTTTTTAGTTGTGATCAAAATTACTCCATTTCCTCCACGAGCACCGTAAATTGCAGTAGAAGCGGCATCTTTTAGAATCTGAATATTTTCAATGTCGTTTGGACTAATTGAAGCTCCAGTACTAGTAATGAATCCATCAACAACATATAACGGAGCATTAGAAGTATTGATTGAATTTCCACCTCTAATTACAACCTGCGGATTTGTTCCCGGTGCATAACTATTTTGCTGAACCTGTACTCCCGAAGCACGTCCTTGAAGAGCTTGTCCAACATTTGCAACCGTTCCGCCTAAGTTTAAATTGTCTTTGCTAAGTGAACTCACAGAACCAGTAAGGTCTTTTTTCTTAGATTTTCCGTATCCAATAACAACTTCTTCTAGTTTTTGTCCAGCTTCTTTCATGACAATTTTTAAAGGAGCGCTTCCAATGCTTACTTCTTGATCTTCCATACCAATGAAAGTAATCACAAGTTTTGTAGCATTATCTGGAACTGTAATAGCAAAAGTCCCGTCAACATCTGTCTGAACACCTTTTGTAGTTCCTTTAACTACAACATTGGCGCCCGGAAGAGGCATGCCGTTTTGATCTGTTACAGTACCTTTTACAGTTTTTTCAAAAAATAGTGCCGTATTGTTTTTATCAGAAATATTTATAGAAGAAGCTGCAGAGGCTTGAAATGTAAAAACTAATAACGAGAGAACCGTTATTCCGATTTCTTTACGGGATAAATTGTTAATCCGAAAATCTCTTGGCTTTTTTTGGGTTAATAATTTCATACTTTGAATTGGTTTTGGTTAATGTTTAATTGTTTTTTCTTTGTTTGTAGGTTTTAGATTTCTTTTTTGATCTGGAAATTCATTTTGCCTTTTTAATTGTGTTGTGATTGAGTTGTTTTTTAGATCAATCAGAGCTTTTGTTTTTTGCTTTAAATACTGCTTGTTTAGCTCAATTTTTTACTTCCTGAAGCGTGAAAATCACCGAATATTTTTCATAATTAACTTAGTTTTAAGATTAATCTCTGACGAAACTAGAGATTATATTTTTATAAAACAAGAAAAAACACAAAAAATGTGCTCGAACACACAAATTTTATGTTCTCGAGCACATAAAATTGTGTGAATCATTTTTTTTGACTTAAATTGCTGTGATATTTTTAAAATAATTTAGAAAAAACAGTGTGTGTGATATTGGCGGTTTTTTGAATTATAAATAAGGATTTATTAAAAACTTATGAATTTCGCAATTACTAAACGAAAAACGTAAAAATTAAGCAGTCTTTTCTTATGCTGAAAAGAGGTGAATTTTTAGTTTTAATTATGAATTTGGTTTGTTTTTTAATTCGATTTTTGAACTATATTGGTCACGAAGAAAAAGGACAAAAACGCGAAATGAATTAATGGTCATTTTGACCTTTTTTGAAAATTAAAAATTAACAGATTTTAAGAAGAAGAATTTTGAAAGAATACCACGTGCAAATAATAGATAGAGATCAAGAAAATGCAACCCGTTTTTTAGATTCGTTTTTTTGGGAAAAAGCAAATTGTTTGACCGATTTTACTTCTCCATGGAATAATGATCCAGTTTTGAGAATTGAATTTCGTGCACTCTGGGATAAGGATAATTTCTATTTTAATTTTAGGGTTTTTGACACGGATCTTTATATGGATCAGAAAGATAATAGTGTAGATAGTATTTGTAATTCAGATAGAGTAGAGCTGTTTTTTAGGAGTAATGATAAGCTTAATCCGTATTATTGTTTAGAAATAGATCCTTCAACTAGATTGTTGGATTTCGAAGCGCGTCCAGACAAAATTTTTGATTATGACTGGAAATGGGCTGAAAACAATATAAAGTTAGCATCTTTAAAAGACGAAGTTTCTTTTACAGTTGCGGGATCAATTAGTATTACATCTTTAAAAGAATTGGATTTAATTCATGAGAATGCTATCGAAACTGGGGTTTACAGAGCTAAATTTGTCAAGAAAAAAAACGGAAATTACGAACCAACCTGGATAACGTGGGTAGATCCTAATACTGCAGAACCGAATTTTCATATCGCTTCTTCTTTCGGGAAATTTGTTTTGATGGAATAGTTTTGCTTGCCACAAAGGCGCGAAGACGCAAAGGTTTTTTTAAAAGGAATAATCTAATTTGGATTGCCTCCAGCTTTAGCTTTTTTTTTTTTTTTGCGTCTATTTTTAAACACAGTCCGTGGTTGAAGCGATGAACTAAACTGGAATACAAGTAAAGTATTGAAAGTATAAAAAAAAACTCTGCGACTCTGCGACTTTGCGAGATTCAAATAAAAAAAACTTTGCGTCTTAGTGACTTCGTGGCAAAACCCTAGCTAACGTAAAAAGAAGCGTTTTCGACATTTATAATATCAATAGGAAGCAAAATAGTTTCCGGAATATCTTTTCGGAATAAAAAGTGTTCGACTAAAGTGCTGACTCCCAAATAAGCTTGTCTCTTCTGATTCTGATGAATTAAAAAATGAATCAATCCCTGATTAAGAAAGCTGACGTTTTTATCAACTAAGTCGTAACCGATCAAAGCAATTTTTTCATCTGTTATATTTGAAAGCGTAGAAGCGATTTGGTAAGCTTTTGAAGTTGTAATGAAAATACCGCTTAAATCTGGATTTTCATTTATGAATGCTGGAAGCTTAGTATCGATGTTAGAATATTTCAGTTTTAAAGTGGTTACAGAGAAATCAGAAAGGTCTTTCTCTTCAAAATAACTTCTAAAACCTCGTTCTTTTTCCTGCATGTGAACGGCATTTTTAAGGCTTTCGTCAATATGGATAATTACGATTTGGCCTTTCGATAGAATTAAATTCATTAAACTCGCGGCAACGCGGCCACTTTTATATAAATCTTGCCCAACAAAACTTTTTATTGACGAAGATTCGACTTGGTTGTTGAAAGTGTTTACCATAATTCCCAGTTCCTCATATTGTTTTATGATTTCTATGGTTTCTTTATGGAAAAGCGGTGCTAATAAAACAGCATCTGGCGATTTGGCTACAATAGCTTCATGAGTCTTTAAAAAAGATTTTGTGCTTTCAGGATTAAAATAATGTGTTTCAATAACCACATTATAGGCTTTAAATTCTGTTATAGCGTCTTGGATTCCGTTAACACACGGAAGCCAGTATGGGTCAAATACAGGATCTGGAAGCAAAACGCAAATGCGGTACACTTTTGTGCTTTTTAAATTTCTAGCAATTAAGTTGGGTTCGTAATCAATTACATTCAAAACTTCATTGATTTTTTCTAGTGCAGCAGGAGAGACTTTTCCTCTATTATGCAGCACGCGATCCACAGTTCCTTTAGAAACTCCAGCCATTTGTGCTATATCCTTAATTGTGTACTTTTTATCCATATAAGCAAATATAAAAACTTTGAGTTAATAAATGTAAATTTTCTGTAAGAATTATAAAATGTGCTCGAGAACATGAAAAAAGTGTGTTCGAGCACATTTTTGTATTTTTTCTTGTTTTATAAAAATATAATCTATAGTTTCGTAAAATCAAAACCGAAAAACTAAAATAAAAAGATAACCTAATAATGTTGTAATTTATTGAATTGCAATATTTTAACACAATGTGTTTACGTGAAAAAAATTACCTCATTAGCTCCCGGCCGAACCTGTCTTTTTGGAGATCATCAAGATTATTTAGGATTGCCTGTTATAGCCTGTGCGATAGATAGAAGTATTAAATTAATAGCAAAAGAAAATCAGACCGACACATTTGTTCTGAATATGATTGACATTAATGAAATTCGAGTTATCAATATACACGAGGCTTTCGAAAAATTAGAACCAAGAGATTATTTTGCATCCTCGTTGCGTGTCTTGCGCAGATATGGCTGTAAACCAACATCTGGTTATACAATTACAATTACTGGAGATATTCCGATTAACTCAGGAACTTCGAGTTCATCAGCCTTGTTAATGGCTTGGATTCGTTTTCTGATAGAAGCTTTCGGAATAGATCATGAAGTTACGCCTGAATTTCTTTCTAAATTAGGTTATGAATCTGAAGTGTTAGAGCACGGAGAGCCAGGCGGAATGATGGATCATTTTAGTATTGGCGTTGGAAATATTGTTTACATCAATACCAAAAAACCGTTTTCTTTTAATGTAATAGGAACGGAGTTAAAAGGTTTGATTACAGGAGTTTCAGGTGTTCCAAAGGAAACCATTGGACTTCTTGGCGAGCTGAAAGGAAATGCTTTAATGGCAATTGATATTGTGAAACAGAATTATCCGCAGTTTGATTTAAATGCTGCTGAAATAGAAGATTTGGATAAATACAGAAATTGTCTGCCAGATCGCATGATTCCGTTTTTTGAAGCGGCAATCAAAAATTATCATTATACCAAAGAAGCATTAAAGGAATTTGAGAAACCGGTTTTAGATCTAAAAAAAATTGGTGCATTAATGAATGGCCATCATGAAGTTTTGCGTGATTTACTGAAAATAACTGTTCCGAGAATAGATGCGATGGTTAACGCTGCATTAAAAGCAGGAGCATACGGAGCAAAAATTGTAGGCTCTGGCGGTGGTGGAAGTATTGTTGTAATTGCTGATCCTAAGTATGAAGATGTGGTTATAAAAGCGATTTTACATGCTGGAGCTCAAGAAGCTTATGCGGTAAATGTTGATCCCGGAGTACGAATTATTGATAATATTGAAAATTAAATAAAATGCACGACAATTTAGTGATTTTAGCAGGTGGAGCTTCTTCTCGTATGAAAAAAGAAGCAGTTACCAATAATCTTTCTCCAGAAGAAATTGCTCAGGCTAATGAAAGGAGTAAAGGTTTAATAGGTGTTGGCGCAAGCGGAAGACCTCTTTTGGATTATCTTTTATGGAATGCGAAAAAAGCAGGCTATAAAAACATTTATATTATAATAGGAGAGCAAGGAGAATTGTTTAAAGAATTTTATGGAAGTAAAATGAAGGATAACGATTTTCACGGACTCAATATTTCATTTGCTGTTCAGTATATTCCTGAAGGAAGGGTAAAACCTTTTGGAACTGCAGATGCTCTGTTTCAAGCTGTAGAGCAATATCCAGAGCTAAATTCTCAGTTTTATTCGGTTTGCAACAGCGATAATTTGTATTCGGCTGAAGCATTGCGTGCTTTGAGAGAAACTGAAAGTCCGAATGCTTTTATTAGTTATGATCGTGATGCAATGGATTTTCCGCTGGAGCGTATTTCGCGTTTTGCAATTGCAAAATTGGACCAGAATAATCAGTTGCTGGATATTTTAGAAAAACCTACAGAAGAAGATTTGGAGCAATATAAAGATGCGGAAGGAAAAATACGTGTTAGTATGAATGCTTTTAAGTTTAACGGCAAGACCTTATATATACATCTTAAAAATTGTCCTGTTCATCCAGAGCGTGATGAAAAGGAGCTTCCGACGGTTCTTTTGAACTCCGTTAAGGAAAATCCGAATACAACGATCGGAATTCCGTTTTCTGAGCACGTTCCAGACCTAACTGCAAAAGAAGATATTGCCGAAGTAAAAACATATTTGGCAAAATATTATCCTGATTTAAATTGGAATAATAAAAATTAACAAAACTTTCATATCTAAATTAGAGAATAAGGAAATTTAATGTAGTACTTTTGTTTTGCAAAAAAAATGCAGATATTTGCATAAATTACGCAATCAATAATGTGAGAGTTGATTCTAATTTAGATTTTGAATTAAATAAATCTATAACTAAATCAACCAAAAATTATGACAAACATTCAAAGTACATTACAGCTGGAGAAAAAAAGTACCATTGTTCCTATGGTAATTTTAACCTTATTGTTTTTTATTCTAGGATTTGTAACCTGGCTTAACGGACCACTAATTCCGTTTTTTGAATTAGCTTGCGAATTAACTTCTTCGCAAGCCTATTTTGTGACTTTCGCATTTTATATTGCCTACTTCGTAATGGCAGTTCCTTCTTCTTATATTATTGAAAAAGTGGGATATAAAAACGGAATTTCTTTAGGATTATTGATTATTGCCGCGGGAGCATTTATGTTTTATCCAGCGGCTTCAAGTCGTACATTTCTCTTGTTTTTATTAGCTTTATTTATCATGGGAACTGGTTTGGCAGTTTTACAGACAGCTTCAAATCCGTATGTTGTTGTAATTGGCCCAAGAGAAAGTGCTGCTGCAAGAATCAGCGTTTTAGGAATTGCAAATAAATTGGCAGGCTTTGTTGCGCCAATTGTGCTTACTATTTTAGTTTTGTCTAATATGCAGGATTTTACCGCAGACAAAATTGCCTTGATGGATGAAACTGCAAAAACTAGCGCATTAAATTCTCTTGCTTTACAATTACAAACACCGTATCTTTATATGGGGTTGATTATTACTGTTTTAGCTATAATGGTGAAATTTTCTCCTCTTCCAGAAATTGATTTGGGCGAAGATGGAAATGTGTCAGAATTGAGTGTTTTTAAACAAATTAAAAATGCTTTTCAGCACCCGCAGTTGGTTTTAGGAGTAATAACTCTAATGTTGTATTTATCTGCCGAAGTTTTGGCAGGAGATTCGATTGGAGCTTTCGGAAAACAATTAGGTGTTTATGGCGAAGAAGGGAATTTTTATCTCAAATTAACCTCATTTACGATGTCAGCAATGGTGATCGGCTATATTCTTGGTATAGTTTTGATTCCTAAATATGTTTCGCAAGTTACTGCTTTAAAAGTGTCTGGGTTGCTTGGTTTAGTGCTAGTTACAGCAATTGTTTTGATTTCTCCAAAGATAATGATTGCATTGCCTGGAACTCCAAATATACCATTGGTGATACTTTTAGTGGCGCTTTTGGGACTCGCAAATGCATTATGCTGGCCAGCAATATGGCCAATGGCTCTGCAGGATTTAGGAGGTTATACAAAGATTGGAAGTGCTATTTTGATTATGGGAATTATCGGTGGAGCAGTTTTTCCACTTTTTTACGGAATGATTACAGAAAGTATCAATTCTGCAAATGTTGCAAAAAATATGCAAGATGTTTCAAAAAGCGGAAATCAATTAGCTTACTTAATGTTGCTGCCTTCTTATGCAATGATTTTGTTTTATGCTGTAAAAGGGCATAAATACAGGAAATGGAATAGTTGAACAAAAAATAAAAAATTAATATATCATGTTAAAAAGTAAAATCGACAAAGCAACAGGTTTCGAAAAACGATTCGAAAACATTAACACAGTTGTTTTTGAAAACTCAACGGATGCTTCAAAAGAAGTAGCGCAAGAAATTGCGTCTTTAATCAAAGAAAAACAAAAAGAAGGAAAACCATGTATTTTAGGTTTGGCAACTGGTTCTTCTCCAAAAGGTTTGTATGCTGAATTAGTGCGTCTTCATAAAGAAGAAGGTTTGAGTTTCAAAAACGTAATCAGTTTTAACTTGGATGAGTATTATCCAATGGAACCAAATTCAATCAACAGTTATGTTCGTTTCATGAAAGAGCTTTTGTTTGATCATGTCGATATTTTACCTGAAAACGCTCACGTTCCAGACGGGCTTTTAACAAAAGAACAAATTGCAGATTATTGCCACGAATATGAAGCTAAAATTGAAGCTTTAGGCGGAATCGATCTTCAGATTCTTGGAATTGGAGGAAACGGGCACATCGGATTTAATGAGTCTGGTTCGCTTCAAAACTCTAAAACTCGTTTAGTAGCTTTGGATCATATTACAAGAGTTGCGGCAAGTAAAGATTTCTTTGGTTTAAATAATACGCCAAGAACTGCGATTACGCTTGGTGTTAAAAAAATCATGGAAGCAAAAAGAGTGATCTTGTTAGCTTGGGGTGAAGGAAAAGCAAACATTGTAAAAAAATCTGTTGAAGATGAAGTTACAAACCGCGTTCCTGCTTCATTCTTGCAAGAGCATAACAACGCAGTTTTTATTTTAGACAAAGAAGCTTCTTCAAAATTAACGAGAATCAACAAGCCTTGGTTGGTTGAAAAAATTGTTTGGACAGATAAATTGACTCGTAAAGCAGTTTTAGGATTGGCATTAGATCTTAAAAAACCAATTTTAATGCTTACAGATGCTGATTATATCGAAAATGGTATGAGTGATTTGTTGGCAGATTCAGGTCCAGCTTACGATACTAACATTAAGATATTTAATAAATTACAAAATACAATTACGGGTTGGCCAGGTGGAAAACCAAATGCAGACGATACAAATCGTCCTGAAAGAGCAGAACCGGCTAAAAAACGCGTATTGATTTTTAGTCCGCATCCTGATGATGATATTATCAGTATGGGAGGAACTTTCATGCGTTTGCAAGAGCAAGGACATGAAGTGCATGTTGCATACCAAACTTCAGGAAATATCGCTGTCGCAGACGATGAAGCTTTACGTTTCGCAAGATTCGTAATTGATTACAATGAAAAGTTCGGAATTAAAAGTGCGGAGGCAGATAGTATCTACAAAAAAGCAGAAGCATTTTTACAGAACAAAAAGAACAGCGAAATTGATATTCCAGAGGTTCGTTACATAAAAGGTTTGATCAGAAAAGGAGAGGCGAGAGCTACGAGTCATTTTGTTGGTCTTCCGGATTCTCAAATTCACTTTATGGAATTGCCTTTTTACGAAACAGGAACAATCGAGAAAAAACCAATTGGACCAGAGGATATTCAGTTGACAGTTGATTTAATTGAGAAAATTAAACCGCACCAAATTTATGCAGCTGGAGATTTAGCAGATCCACACGGAACGCATAAAGTTTGTTTGGATGCTATTTTTGAGGCAGTTAAAGTTTTAAAGCCAAAAGAATTCATGAACGACTGCTGGTTATGGTTATACCGTGGAGCTTGGCAAGAGTGGGGAATTGACGAAGTTGAAATGGCGGTTCCAATGAGCCCAGACCAAGTTTTGGCAAAACGTCACGGAATCTTCAAACACCAGTCACAAAAAGACGGAGTTGTTTTCCAAGGAACAGACGCAAGAGAGTTCTGGCAGAGAGCAGAAGACAGAAACCGCGAAACAGCAGAATTGTATCACCAATTAGGTTTGGCGACTTACGCTGCAATGGAAGCTTTCGTGAGATGGCACTATTAAGATGCTAAGTTGCTAAGGTTCTGAGATTCTAAGTTTTTTTTTTAGTCTTTTAGAAATTAGTAATAAAACTTAAATAATATTTTTGAAGCAGGAAGAGGGAATGAAATAATGTTCTTTTTTCTTGCTTCTTTTTTTTGTTTAGATTCTAAGCTGCTGAGCTGCTGAGAAGCTAAGTTTTAATCTGTGAGAATCCTTTTATCCCGATAGTTATCGGGAGTGGCAAAAGAAAAAATAAATGGTAGTTTTGCATAAAATGAAATGAGCAGAAAATCTATTAAATCTTTCCTCTTGCTTCTTTCTTCTTAAAAACTATGGATCAAGATAAAAAGCAACTTATAAAAATAGCTCACACCAAAATGCCTTTCGGAAAATATGAAGGTAGGTACTTAATTGATTTGCCTGAATATTATGTGGTTTGGTATCATAATAAAGGATTCCCAAAAGGAGAATTAGGCCAGCAATTACAGCTTATTTATGAATTAAAATTAAATGGGTTAGAAGAATTGATCCGTAATATTAAGAAGCAATATCCAAATCCTGTAAAATAGTAAGAAAAATCTTTGGTAGTTTGATTTTTTTTATATAAGTTTGAAATATAAAATATTATAATTTCCAAAAACAAAGTGATACCACAGAATTCCAGCTTGAATTCATAAATGTGTACAAGTCAGTGTTTTTTAAATTATAATATTTTTTTTATGTCTAAACTTTCCTCTATATCCCTTTTGTATATTGTAAATAGTAATGTTTTTAATGATTCTTTATAATCTGTTTGTTTAATTAGATTATGAGATTTAAGTTAAAAATTTTGTTCCTATGTTTTGCTCAAATATGTGTCTCACAAACGGTTAATATAAATCAATTATTTATTGATGGAGAAAAAGCTTATTCAGGAAGCGATTTTTTGTTGGCAAAAGAAATATACACAAAGATCACACTAGAAGACCCATCAAATAAAGATGGATGGTTTAATCTCGCTGCTTCAAAATTGAAGTTAGGGGAGAATGAAAATGCTTGTGAGGACTTCTATCAAGCTTATTTGCTTCGAGATATAGAAGCGCAAAAAATAATTCAAGAAACCTGTCCTAATTTTAGAAATGGCTTAATAATGTCTTTAAATGAAGTTGAAGAAAAGCCTAAGTTTTTATACGGTAAAAAAGAATATCTATTAGTAATTGGCAACGGTTTAAATCCTAAATATATTAGTCTTTTAAATACAAGATTTAAGTGGTCAGGAATTATGTCGAAATACAAGGGGAGTATTTCTATTTTATTTCAGATTAACAAATTGAATAAACTAGATGTAAAAATATTTAGAATTAGCGGAAGTCAGAAAGAAGCTGAAATTATAAAAAAAGAAATTTTATCGATTTTAGATGATTTGGTTGTGTACGTTTCTGCTAAAAATGGAGGTGTAAACGTTGATTTGTGGGATAAATGGTTCTTGACATTTAATTTCTTTATGGTTCCTTCTAGATAAAATTTGTTAAATGGTAATCTGCAATTAATTTTTACTGTATTGGATAATAAGAGGTGCTTAATCAATAATCTTAACTAATAATACAAAAAAGAAAGTCTTAGGTAGATTTTTAATTTGCCAAGGTTCTGTGTATTTAGTTGCGAATTTTTAGTCAAAATCCTAAAAAGCTTTCATTTTGTAAAGCCAGAACTTTAAACCATTATCTAATTCGAAAGAACTCTAAAAATTTAAAAATTATCTCATTCTGGAATTGATAAATTGTCTAATTAAATTTGTACTTTTGCCAAGTTTTTTACACAACTACTTACAAACAACAACAGAATGAATCAAACAAAATATATTTTTGTTACAGGAGGTGTGACCTCTTCATTAGGAAAAGGGATTATCGCGGCATCTTTGGCAAAATTGTTACAAGGAAGAGGATACCGTACAACTATTCAGAAATTTGATCCATACATTAACGTTGATCCAGGAACTTTAAATCCTTATGAGCACGGAGAATGTTACGTGACAGATGATGGAGCTGAAACTGACTTAGACTTAGGACACTACGAGCGTTTCTTAAACGTTCCTACTTCTCAGGCTAATAATGTTACTACAGGAAGAGTTTATCTTTCGGTTATTGAAAAAGAAAGAAGAGGAGAATTTTTAGGAAAAACGGTTCAAGTTGTTCCTCATATCACAAACGAAATCAAAGACAGAATGCAGTTGCTAGGTAAATCTGGCGATTATGATATTGTAATTACTGAAATTGGTGGTACAGTTGGTGATATCGAATCTCTACCTTACATAGAATCTGTTCGTCAATTAGTTTGGGAGTTAGGTGAAAATAACGGAATCGTGATTCATTTGACATTAGTTCCTTATTTGGCTGCTGCAGGTGAGTTGAAAACAAAACCAACACAGCACTCGGTTAAAACTTTAATGGAGAGCGGTATTAAAGCAGATATTTTGGTTTGTAGAACAGAGCACGAATTGTCTCAGGAATTACGCCAGAAATTAGCTTTATTCTGTAATGTGAAGAAAGAAGCGGTTATTCAGTCAATCGATGCTTCTACTATATATGAAGTTCCAAACTTAATGCTTGAAGAAGGATTAGACGTTGTAGCTTTAAAGAAATTAGATTTGCCTAAAAAAGCATCTCCAGATCTTAAAAACTGGAATACTTTCTTAAAAAGATTAAAAAGCCCAAAACAAACGGTAAATATTGGTTTGGTTGGGAAATATGTAGAAATGCAGGATTGTTACAAATCTATTTTGGAGGCGTTCATTCATGCAGGAGCTGCAAACGAAACAAAAGTAAACGTAATTTCTATTCACTCAGAGCATATCAATGCTGATAATGTAGAGGAGAAATTAGGCTCTCTAGACGGAGTTTTAGTTGCTCCAGGTTTTGGTGAAAGAGGTATTGAAGGAAAAATCGAGGCAGTTCGTTTTGTACGTGAAAACAATATTCCTTTCTTCGGAATCTGTTTAGGAATGCAAATGTCTGTTATCGAATATTCTAGAAATATTTTAGGTTATGCAGAAGCGAACTCTACAGAGATGAACGATAAAACATCTCATCCAGTTGTGAGTTTAATGGAAGAACAGAAAAATGTAACCGATAAAGGAGGAACAATGCGTTTAGGTGCTTGGAAATGCGATATTAAACCAGACACTTTAGCATACAAAATTTACGGACAAAAAACTATTTCGGAGCGTCACCGCCACCGTTATGAGTATAACAATAAATATGCTGATGAATTACAGAAAGCTGGTTTAAAAGCTTCGGGAGTTAACCCTGATACAGGTTTAGTCGAAATCGTAGAGCTTGAAAATCACCCGTTCTTCATTGGTGTACAATACCACCCAGAATACAAAAGTACAGTTGCAAATCCGCACCCTATCTTTGTAAACTTTGTGGCTGCTGCGGTAAATGCGCATAAAAAATAATAATTATATTCTGAGAAGATGTAACATTTGAGTCAGACTCATTACTAATAACCTTCAACGAATAACTTTTTAAATTAATAATGGAAGAAAAAAAATTAGACTTTAATTCGATCATTGGTTTTGTATTGATCTTCGGAATTTTGATTTGGATTATGTATCAAAATCAGCCTTCTGAAAAAGAAATTGCTGCTGAAAAAGCCAAGAAAGAATTAGTTGCTAAACAAGAAGCACAAGCAAAAGCAGATAAAGCTAAAACCGCGTCATTACCAGCTGCAGCTGTAACTCCTGGAGATACAGTTCAATTGGCTCAATTGCAAAAAACTTTAGGAGGATTTGCTTATTCTGCAACACTTCCTTCTGCAAAAGAAGCTTTTACTACAATCGAAAACGAAAAATTAAGATTAAAGATTGCTAATAAAGGTGGTTATATTGTTGAAGCTACTTTAAAAGAATTCGAAAGATTAAAAAAAGGTTCTGGACAATTAGTTGAGTTAATCAAAAACAACAACTCAAACTTAAATTTACAGCTTCTTACTACAGATAATAGAACATTAAACTCTAAAGATTTGTATTTTGAACCAACTTTAGAAAAAATTGGAGCAGACCAAGTTTTGTCTATGCGTTTGAAAGCTGGAGCTAATGAATTTTTAGAATATAAATACATTCTTAAACCAAACGATTACTTAGTTGGTTTTGATATTCGTTCTCAAGGATTAAATAGAGTTTTAAATTCTGCAAAACCAATTGATTTGCAATGGGATTTAAAAACATACAGAAATGAGAAAAGTATTGCGTATGAAAATCGTTATGCACAAATTGATTTTAAATACGAAGAATCAAAATACAACAACGTAAGTTCGCACGGACAAGGGAAAGAAGAGATGCCTACAAAAGTGAGTTATGTTGCATTCAAACAACATTTCTTTACTACGATTTTATCTACAGACAAACCTTTTGAAACTTCAAAATTACAATCTGACGATTTAGTTAAAGACGAAAAAATCGATACTGTTTTCACTAAGCAGTTTAGAGCTAATTTGCCTTTAGCGTTTTCAAATGGAGAGATCGATTACAAAATGAATTTGTACATGGGTCCTGCAGATTACAAAACATTAAAAGCTTACGATAAAAATTTCGAAAAGATTATTCCATTAGGATGGGGAATCTTTGGATGGATTAACAAATGGATCTTTATTCCTTTATTTGGATTCTTAAGCTCAACAATTGGATTGTCATTAGGTATTGCGATCATTATTTTTACAATTATCATCAAATTGGCCATGTCGCCAATTACCTATAAGTCATTCTTGTCTCAGGCTAAAATGAAAGTTTTAAGACCTGATATTGCTGAGTTGGGAGAGAAATTCAAAAAAGACCCAATGAAGAAACAACAGGAAACAATGAAGTTGTACAACAAAGCAGGTGTAAACCCAATGGCAGGATGTATTCCCGCATTGATTCAGTTGCCATTTATGTATGCATCGTTCCAATTTTTCCCTGCGGCGTTTGAATTAAGACAAAAAAGTTTTCTTTGGGCAGACGATTTATCTTCTTTTGACTCGGTTGTAAAATTACCATTCACTATTCCGATGTATGGAGATCACATCAGTTTGTTCCCAATCTTGGCGGCAATTGCGATTTTCTTCTACATGAAGATGACTTCAGGAGATCAGCAAATGGCAGCTCCTCAACAAGAAGGTATGCCAGATATGGCAAAAATGATGAAAATCATGATTTATGTTTCGCCATTAATGATGTTAATTTTCTTCAATAATTACGGTTCAGGATTATCTTTATACAACTTCATTTCGAACTTAATTACAATCGGAATTATGTTCGTAATTAAGAATTATATTGTAGATAGTGATAAAATTCACGCTCAGATTCAAGAAAATAAACAAAGAGAGCCTAAAAAGCCAAGTAAGTTCCAACAACGTCTTCAAGAAGTAATGGAGCAGCAGGAAGCCGCAAAAGCTCAGAATAAAAAGAAATAATTCTCAATAAAAAAATCTCGATTTATCGGGATTTTTTTATACCATTATACTTTATAATTAAGATTTTCGTTAAGCTTAAAAATAGAATTTACCATGATCTCAAAAAAAATCATATTTGGATTATTATTCCTGACAACATTAATGTCTAATGCTCAAACCGATATTAATAAAGTTGACGCGGCTGGAAAAAAAGACGGACTTTGGAAAGGTACTTATGCGGAATCTAAACGCCCTCGCTACGAAGGAACTTTTGATCACGGAAAAGAAACAGGTGTTTTTAAATTTTTTGATGATACAAAAAAGGGAGACATTATAGCTACAAGAGATTTTAGCGCAAATGATGGAAGTTCATACACAATTTTTTATGATCAGAGCAAAAATAAAGTAAGCGAAGGAAAAGAAGTTGGAAAAGCAAGAGAGGGAGAGTGGAAATACTATCATAAAGCTTCTAAAGTTTTAATGACTGTGGAGAACTACAAAAATGGAAAATTAGAAGGCTTAAGAACGATTTATTATCCAAATGCTCAAATTGCAGAAGAGATGACGTATAAAAATGGTTTAAAGGAAGGACCATATAAAAAAATAGGTCAGGATGGAACGCTTTTGGAAGAATCGAACTTTATGAATAACGAATACAACGGAGAATCTGTTTTTTATGATTCAGATAAATCTATTGCTTCTAAAGGTAAATTTGTAAATGGTAAAAAAGCAGGAATCTGGCAGTTTTATCAAAAAGGGAAATTGGTTAAAGAAGTAAATATGAGTGATCCTAAAAACACAAATAAAGCCGCAGAAAAAGGTGCAGCGCCGAAAAAGTAGCAGTCTAAAAAGTTCAGAATTCATTCATTAAAAAATAAAATAGGTAAAGAATAAATTGTTTACATTTGAGTAACCAATTATTCTAACCAATGGATTTAAATGAACTTTTAGGACGATTTTTACTGTTGTTTTGCTCAATTTTAGTTCTGTATTTTTTTTCCAACAGAAAAGATAATGCTACCATAAATCCGTTGATGGTTATTGTTGGGCTTTGTACTTTTTCTCTTTGTTATCTTTTTACTAAAATCGAAATAGGAGTCGGAATCGGGTTTGGATTATTTGCGATTTTTTCGATACTCCGTTTTAGAACACAATCCTTTACCGTAAACGCAATCATCTTTCTTTTTGCAACAATTACCCTGTCTATTTTAGATATTATGTATCCGTTTGAAAAGATTGAATTGTTGCTCTTTTTTCAAATTATTATCATTGGATTTTATATAGCGGCTTCAATTATCGTAAATAAGAAAGCGTCAAAATATCTAAATTCAGTCGATGTGAAAATTCCGCTAGATGAAAATTTTTCATTGAACACTGAAATAATTCGAAAATCAATTCAGCAAAAAATTAAAATTGAAGACTTTGATTTTCGAATTGTATTAATAAACACAACAGCCAATGAAATTGACTTATTGGTATTCTATTAATCGTTGAAAGGACGAACTTGTTTGATGTATAAATCTCTTTTTTCACCCACAATTTTAAATTCAATATCTACTGGATGAAATTGGTTTTTGCGCCAATATCGATACATTTTGCTCTCAATTTTCTTGCTGACATCATAAAGGTTACTCATTTCTTTTCTGGTTAATAAAGGCTCGTTATTATTCAGATTTGAATTTGAAGTATAATCGATATCAAAATCGGTTTCGTCTTTTCCGTCATTAAAATGATAGGCCACAAATTGTTCGCAGATTTCTCCTTTTTCGGGTTTTACAACAGAGTTTTCTCCTTTTTGAACATTAACCGTAATTCCTGGAAAGTTCTCTCTAAATATATTTTTGGTTATAATAACACCATTTGCTAATTCGTCAGGAAATGAACGATGCACTAAAACGCCCATTGCAATATTCTGTTGGTCAATCCCAAAAAGTTCTCTTTCGTTATACGAAGCCTCGTTCCAGACACTTGCCCAAACTTGTTTTATGGCTTTTTCAAAAGTTTTAATACTGTCTCCTAAAATTCCGGTTTTAGAATCGTATAGTCCAGCGCCATTAAAATCATCTAAATCTTCTGCATTTGTAGAGGAACGGAATCTAAAGTTTTTGAATTTTGCATCTTTAAAAGCGATGTTTAATTTCGAAATTAATTCGGGATCAATAGGTTCTTTTTTGATAGCGTCTCTAATTTTCTTAAGCTGTTTATTGATCCAAATTGTAGAATCTTTTTGAGGAAAAGCTAAAAGTTCTGCAATTAATGGAGAAATAGCAGGATTCTGAATATGTTTTGTATAATAGTAAAACGGAATAGCATGCGCATTTTCGGGTACTTTAAATGGAATTTCTTTTGAAATAGCTATTAAATATGCCATGTTTTGTGCTTTTGAACCAATATAATTAACTCCCTTTTTTGGAATTTCAGCCAAGTTCACTAATTCGGTAATGCTATTATCAATAATGAGCTTTTTCTTTTTTCCAGATGTTTTTACTGGAATCTTTTTGGTTGTTTCTTTGATGAAAAAAGTATCGACTTCGATTTTTAGTTCTACTTTTTTAGATAGCAGTTTTTTGATATTGTTGTCTTTTTCAATATCGGTATAAGCCATAATCGGAATCTTTCTGTTTTTTCCTAGAAGAACCAAATGGCTTAAAGGTGTTTGAAGTTCATTTACAATAATGCCTCGAACGTTTGGGAGAATATCTGGCGTTCCATCCAAAATAATGATTTCGTCAGAATTAGGCTTTGTGGATTCCAATTCCTTGATTTTGTATTTTCTTAGAATCCCAATATTAGTTCCTCGAACAACTTCTTGATATTTGATTTCACCAAAAATATAATCTGATTTTACGCAAGGAATTTTGAATTTCTGTTCTTGATACCATTGCATCATATCGGGATTGTTCAAATAAAATTTTAGTTTTTCGCCAATAAATGTGGAATTTTTTACCATACCAAAAAAACGTTCAATTAATGGAACTGGCATATTATCGGAGGCAGCAAGTTCAAAAATCCATTTATCCGTTCCTTTAATGTGGTTTAAGTTTCCGAGAAGAAAATCTCTGTTTTTTTCTGTATCGCTGTAATTTTCATTATTAAATATTTCAAGATCTTGGCTATAGCCCAAATAATTGACAACGAAATCATAATGAAGCAGAATAACACTGCTGTTGAAATAATACATTTTCTGTTTTCGCATATCATAAATCACTTTTACTGATTCAATATTTGAAAATTTATCAGACAAAGGTTTTCCTCTAAATGCCTTGTAAGCCTCATAATTTGACAGGGACGCGCTAAATCGCTGTGCACTTAAAGAAGTTAAGGCAAGAAAGAAAAACAGGCTGTAAATGTATTTTTTCATGTTTTAAAAATGTATGATTAAATGTACTTAAAAAAGTAATAAGTTTTATCTACTGCGAGATTGCTTAAACTAATGAAAACCATGGTGAAATTTTCTATTATTTGGTGTACCTTTGCAACCTTAAAAAATTAAACATTTCAAAATGAAACGAGTAGTTGTTGGACTTTCAGGTGGAGTAGATTCTAGTGTTGCAGCATATTTATTGCAGCAGCAAGGATACGAAGTTATTGGTCTTTTCATGAAGAACTGGCACGATGATTCGGTTACTATTTCGAACGAATGTCCTTGGCTGGAAGACAGTAACGATGCTTTGCTTGTTGCTGAAAAACTGGGCATACCGTTTCAAACTGTTGATTTAAGCGAAGAGTACAAAGAAAAAATCGTTGACTACATGTTTAACGAATATGAAAAAGGGAGAACTCCAAATCCTGATGTGCTTTGTAACCGCGAAATCAAATTTGATGTGTTTATGAAAATCGCTTTAAGTCTTGGCGCAGATTATGTAGCAACAGGACATTATTGCCAAAAAAGCGAAATTGAAGTAGACGGAAAAACAGTTTATCAATTAATTGCTGGAAATGATGTGAACAAAGATCAGTCATACTTTTTATGCCAGTTGTCTCAAGAGCAATTGTCAAAAGCTTTGTTTCCTATCGGAGCTTTAACAAAACCAGAAGTACGCGAAATTGCTGCCGAAATGGAATTGGTTACAGCTGAAAAGAAAGATTCGCAAGGTTTATGTTTTATTGGGAAAGTTCGTCTTCCAGAATTTTTACAGCAAAAACTACAGCCAAAAGATGGCAAAATTGTTCAGATTGATAAAAATGATCCTATTTATGCTGTTGAGAAATCGGCTGAACTTTCTTTGGAAGAAAGACTAAAATTAGAATCTCAAAAATTAGAATATCTTCCAACAATGGGGAAAGTAGTTGGAAAACACCAAGGCGCGCATTATTTTACAGTTGGACAAAGAAAAGGTCTAAATGTTGGAGGTACAACAGATCCTTTGTTTGTAATTGCTACAGATGTTGAAACCAATACCATTTATACAGGTATGTCAAGCCAGCATCCAGGTTTGTTTAAAAAAGCACTTTTTGTTGGAGAATCTGAAGTACACTGGATTAGAGAAGACATGACTCTTAAACCTGGTGAGAAAATGGAAGTGATGGCTAGAATTCGTTACCGTCAGCCTTTGCAAAAAGCTGTTTTATATCAGTTTGAAAACGGAATGTATGTGGAGTTTGAAGAGCCACAGTCTGCTATTACAGAAGGACAATTTGTTGCTTGGTATTTGGAAAATGAATTAGTTGGTTCGGGAGTAATTTCTTAGCTTTATACTTTATTTGGGAGTAAATCCCTTTAAGGTATAAATTGATGAGATGTAGCTTTACTTTTCTTTTATTACTTCTTTCGTTTACAGTATTTTCACAAGAAGATGCGTGGGTTTATTTTAATGGTAAACCTAACGTACAAGCTTTTTATGACAATCCGTTAAGCGAGCTTTCACAAAGATCCTTGGATCGAAGAACGAGCCAGAATATTGCTTTAGCTATTACAGATGCTCCTCTAGAAATCTCTTATGTAAATCAAATTGCTTCAAGCACAGGAATTACTGTGAAAGCGCAATCAAAATGGCTGAATGCACTTCATATTCAAGGAACTCAATCGAACATTAATGCTTTAAAATTACTGTCTTTTGTTTCTAGAGTAGAGTTTGCAGATAGAACTTTAAATACTACAGGGAAAAGAGTTTCTGAAGCTTCGGTAAACCAAGTTCACGAACAGTTAAAAACTACAATTGACTATTCTTACGGAAATTCTGCGAATCAAATTCAGATGTTAAACGGACAAGTTTTGCATCAGCAGAATTTTACAGGAGAAGGGAAAATTATTGCAGTTATGGATGGTGGTTTCCCCGGAGTAAACACTGCACAGCCATTTGAAAATCTTAGAAATAATAATAAGATTCTAGGGGGTTATGATTATACGACCAGAAATAGCAATTTCTATACGGGCGATTCTCATGGAACTTCGGTGCTTTCAACAATGGGAGGCTTTAAAACAAATTCTTTAGTAGGAACTGCTCCAAATGCATCCTATTATCTTTTTATTACAGAAATTCAAGCTCAAGAGATTCCGTTGGAAGAGTCGCTGTGGGTAGAAGCTGCGGAAAAGGCTGATGCTCTAGGTGTTGATATAATTACTACTTCATTGGGATATTTTTTGGATAGAGACGAAATTAGATACAATCACACCTACAGCGAGATGAATGGAACTACAACCTTTATTTCTCGCGGTGCTGAAATTGCTTTTAGCAAAGGAATTTTGGTTTTGGCATCTGCTGGAAATGAAGGAACTCAAGTAGAAAAGCATATTGGTTCACCTGCAGATGCTCTTTCAGTTTTGGCAATCGGTTCTGTTAATGCTTCTAAAGTAAGAGCTAGTTCTAGTTCAATCGGACCAAGTTACGATGGAAGAATAAAACCCGATGTTATGGCACAAGGAGCATTGGCGGTAGTTTCTGATGCAAATGGAAATATTGGCACAGCAAACGGAACGTCATTTTCTTGTCCGATAATGGCGGGAATGGCAGCTTCTTTATGGCAGGCGTTTCCAACTAAAACCAATAAAGAAATCAGACAGATGATTTTGAGTTCTGCTGATCGATATACGAATCCGGATAATAATTATGGATACGGAATTCCAAATTTTGGGGCAGCATTAAGTGTTGACAGTTTCATTGCGGAGGCTTCGTTTGCAGTTTATCCGAATCCAGCAAAAAATGAAGTTTCGTTTTCTTTTTTAAACGAAAACAACACTGGATCGATAACCATTTATTCTATCTTAGGACAAAAATTAATAGAAGAAAAAATCAGTAATTCAAATCCAATTCTTTCTCTGCAATCGCTTCAAAGCGGATTGTATATCTATAGTTTTGATGCTGATAATCTGCATAAAACAGGAAAGATAATCAAGCAATAATTTTAATGAATAAAATCACCCAACTTTTCAATATAAAATATCCAATCATTCAAGGCGGAATGATCTGGAACAGTGGATACAAATTGGCTTCAGCAGTAAGTAATGCCGGAGGCTTAGGGCTTATCGGTGCAGGTTCGATGTATCCAGAAGTTTTAAGAGAACACATCCAAAAATGTAAAAAAGCGACTGACAAACCTTTTGGAGTCAATATTCCGATGTTATATCCTAATATCGAAGAAATCATGAATATTGTGGTTGAAGAAGGTGTTAAAATCGTTTTTACTTCCGCTGGAAATCCTAAAACTTGGACTTCTTTTTTGAAAGAAAAAGGTATTACAGTTGTACATGTAGTAAGCAGCAGTGTTTTTGCTTTAAAAGCGCAAGATGCTGGTGTTGATGCCGTCGTGGCAGAAGGTTTTGAAGCAGGCGGACATAACGGACGTGAAGAAACCACTACTTTGACTTTGATTCCAATGGTGAAAGAAAAAATAAAAATTCCTTTAATTGCAGCGGGAGGAATTGCAACAGGAAGAGGAATGCTTGCGGCAATGGTTCTTGGAGCAGATGGTGTTCAGGTTGGAAGCCGTTTTGCAGCATCTATAGAATCTTCTTCGCACAATAATTTTAAAGAAACTATAGTTAGTACTATAGAAGGAGGTACACAATTGACTTTGAAAGAATTGGCGCCTGTTCGATTAATAAAAAATAAATTCTATCAGGATGTTCAGGATTTGTATCAAAAATGTCCATCCAAAGAAGAATTGGTTCAGCTTTTAGGAAGAGCTAGAGCCAAAAAAGGAATGTTTGAAGGAGATTTGGACGATGGAGAATTGGAAATTGGACAAGTTGCTGGTCTAATTCATGAAATCTTACCAGTTGAGCAAATTGTTCAACAAATGGTAGCCGAATTTGAAGTCGCATCCAAAGAAAAGAGTACTTTTGAGTTTTAATTACCTGCAAGAAATATTTTATGAATTCCCTACGCCCCTACATATTGTTACTGTTTTTAGCTTTTGGATTGCAACAGGTTCAGAGTCAGTCTTATCATTTTAAAACCTCAGGATTTAGTGTTCTAGAAAAAAATGAAAGAGGTAAGTGGGGAGAATGGTCCAATCTGGATCTGGTAAATCTTTCGGTGGTTTTAGACACCAATAAACACAGGATTGTTGTGTATTCTCAAGAAATCCAGCTTTACAGTATTTTAGATTATATAGAAAGAGAAGAAAACGATACTGACATTGTATACTCCTTTATGTGTAAAGATAATGATGGAAGAGAATGCAAACTGTCAATTATAACTCGAAAAAAGCAAGACTTCAGGAAACAGTTATATATTAACTATGATGATCATATTATAGTTTATAATATTATTACAGTATAATAAGGTTCTAAGATACTAAGGTTCTGAGGTTCTGAGGTTCTGAGGTGCTAAGTTTTTATATAGCAAACCCGACAGTTTTTTTAAAACTTGTCGGGTTTATTATTTTATTTGATACTATAAGATTTAGTAACTTAGAACCTTAGTATCTCAGAACCTCAGAAGCTACAAAGATTCAACATCCTTAATAAACTCATCATATTCTAAATAGAACATTTCGAGAGCGTGCATATTTTCGTTGAAAAAATCAAAAATAGTATCCCAAGTGTTTTTATTGCTGAAACCAACGCCAAGTTTTTCAACCCAAATTCTGCTGATGGTTTTACCGCTTTCTAAAGTGTGATTTTTCTCAAAGACTAAATCTTTAATAAATTCTTCCTCTAAAATGTTTTTTAAAGCTTCTAGTTTTTCGAAATACGCAATGCGTTTTTCATCACTTCGCTGTTCAATGTCAATTAAAACTTGAGCCTTTTTGTTGTCAACATAAAACTTAAAAGAAAAGTCTTTGATCTTTGTATCATAAAGTACCCATTTACGAGGATATTTTTCGGCAAAAGCTACCCAAAATTCTCTTTTTATTCTTTGCGATTCTTCTTTGCTGTACATTTTTTTAGGCTTTAATAATAGAAAACTTGTGGTACTGCGTTTTCTGGAGTATATTTATGTTTTATTTGAAAGTACAAAAATAAGCTTTGATTATGAATTTTCAAGACTTTTTGAAATATGTTCCCAATATAATTCCTGTAGAGCTGCCAGCAGTAACCTCACATTTAAAAATGGCTCCCAAAGAACGTATAGAAGGATTAAAAAATCTTGATATCGAAGCGTTGAACGCCAGAATGGCTGGAGTAATGATGCTGTTTTATCCAAAACAGGAAAAAACACATTTGGTGTTGATTGTTAGAAATGCTTATGATGGAGTTCATTCAGCTCAAATTGCCTTTCCAGGTGGAAAGTACGAGAAAGAAGATCTGAATTTTGAAACGACTGCACTTAGAGAAACACATGAAGAGGTTGGAGTTGCAAGGGAAAAAATTGATATCATTAAACCTTTCTCCCCAATGTATATTCCTCCAAGTAACTTTTTAGTGCATCCTTTTTTGGGTATTGCAACAGAAGAGCTTTCTTTTTACCCCGATATAAGAGAGGTAGCTGGAATTATAGAACTGCCTTTGTCTGTTTTTTTAAATGATGATATTATTATCGAAGCCAGATTATCAACTTCTTATGGGGCAAATATTTTAGTTCCAGCCTTTAATATTCAGAACCATATTGTTTGGGGAGCCACAGCGATGATTTTGAGTGAATTGAGAGATGTTTTGCAAGCAGTTATTGCAAAATAAATTTGATAAAGTTTATTTAATGATTTGATATTCATTTGGATAACTCTTAATTGGAGAAATTGTTTTATACTGTTGCTAAAAGAATAATTTTTGTATGTTTGCGACCTAACAAAAAAATAAGATAAATTAGTTATGGGATTGTTTAAGCGAAATCCTTTTGGGCATATATTATTCATCAAGAAATGGTTAATCCGAGTTCTAGGTGCGATGACTCATAAGAGATATAGAGGTTTTAACGAATTGCAGATTGAAGGATCTGAAATTATTAAAACACTTCCAGACACTAATGTTTTATTTATATCCAATCACCAGACTTATTTTGCAGACGTTGTCGCGATGTTTCATGTTTTTAACGCCAGTTTATCTGGGCGTCAGGATACAATTAAAAATATTGGTTATCTGTGGCAGCCTAAAATGAATATTTATTATGTTGCGGCAAAAGAGACTATGCAAGCTGGATTGCTGCCGAGAATTTTGGCTTATGTCGGTGCAATTACCGTTGAACGAACATGGCGCGCAAAAGGTGTTGATGTTACCGAAAAAAGAGAAGTAAATCCAAACGATACTGAAAATATTAGAATTGCGCTTGAAGACGGTTGGGTGATTACTTTTCCTCAAGGAACTACAAAATCATTTAAGCCTGTTCGTAAAGGAACTGCACATATTATTAAACAGCACAAACCGCTTGTTATTCCGATTGTAATTGACGGTTTCCGCAGATCATTCGATAAAAAAGGGCTTCGAATGAAGAAAAAAGGAATTTTACAGTCGTTCATTATCAAAGAACCTCTTGATATTGATTATGAAAATGACACTATCGAACAAATCGTAGAAAAAGTAGAATACGCAATAGAACAGCACCCATCATTTTTAAAAGTTATTCCTGCCGAAGAAATCAAAGCACAAGAAGAATTGAATAAAATGAGGCAATGGGATTATTAAAAGTTGATTATGTTTTGTTTCAAGTTTAAGGTTTCAAGTTGAAAAAACTTAGAATCTTAGTATCTCAGCGTCTTAGAAACTTTTTCAGAAATCTATCTTTTTCAACTCTTTGTAATTTGCGTACAATCTTCTTAGAAGAGTTCCGTAGATAATTCTATAGAAACACCAGAACAATCCGAAGAAACCTAAGATTACTAAGAATAGAATCCCGATTGTTACAAACATTGCTTTTCCGTTCATGGCAAGTTTGTTTCTTAAAAACTCCATGTCTGGATTGTAGACAAAAGCAATAAAGAAGCTCAAAATGGCTGTAATTACAATCATTCCTAAATTGTACCAAACATAATATTGTACTGTTTTACGAGTTCTTAAAATAGCGCTCATTAGAGATTTTGTGGCTATTGTGGTCGAAATGGTTTTATAATTTTTATAGAAAATGTAAACAAAAATTAAAACGACAACATAATTGAAATACGTTAAAAACTCTAAAGCTGTTACAATTTCAGGATGGTTCATTTTGTGCAGTACATCATCTGTATTGATAAAAATGTTTGAAAATGTCCAAAATGAAATCTCCAAAATACTGATAATCAAAATCCATTTTACAATGGAAGATGACTTTCTGTGAATCATCTTGTAGATTTCGTTTTCAGAAATTTGTTGAAAAGAACCTGAGTTCTTTTGCCAGTCTTTTTTTAGTAAATCCAGTTCTTTCATAATAATTTTTAAGGATTTAGTATTTTTTTAAGTTTCCCTTTAATTCTGTTCATTTTCACACGCGCATTCACTTCGCTGATTCCTAAGGTTTCAGCTATTTCTTGATAATCTTTGTCTTCTAAATACATAAAAACTAATGCTTTTTCGATGTCATTTAATTGATAAACTGCCTTGTACATCAGTTTTATCTGTTCCTCTTCTTCATAATTGTAGTCAACATCTTTTACAAAATGCTGATGATTTTCATAATCTACGGTCGATATAGTTCTTTTGGTTTTGCGGTATAAGGTAATCGCTGTGTTCAAGGCAACACGATATGTCCAAGTCGAAAATTTACTGTCGCCTCTAAATTTTGGATAAGCTTTCCAAAGCTGAATGGTAATCTCTTGAAAGAGATCTTTATGAGCATCTTCGCCAGCAGTATATAATCTACAAATCTTGTGGATTATATTCTGATTTGCCTGCAGCTGCGCAACAAATGACTGTTCTAGATTTTCGCTCATAATGTATTAGTAGTTATGAAATCATTTTTGTTACAGTTGAGTTTATTTTTTTTGCCATAGATTGAACAGATTTTAATGATTTCTATTTTTAGACTAAATGATTAAAAGAGATTAGAAATCATCTTCAATCATTTAAACTATGGCAAAAGAAATTATAGTTGCCTTGTTTTATAATAGTTAATCGTCAAATCGATGAACTTACTATAGCTTTTCATTCCGTCTTTTTGGTTATTTGTTTTTAAAAAACTATCCCATAGAAAATGAAAACCTTCGTCTATAAATGTGTCGTATTTTTTCCAGAAATCTTGGTCTTCTTGGTAGTTTTTTAAAATTCCAGTATTTACTTGTTTTTTTAGTATTTCAAAAATTTTCTCGTTTTTAAACTGCCAGATTCCGAGACAATAGCGTAATGCAAAACTATATCCTGCATATTGATAATATAAATTGTCATTTTTGACAGAAGCCAAAAGACCAATAAAATTGCATTCACTTTCACTTGCAAAACCAATCTGATGTGCCATTTCATGAGATGTAGTTAGCGGAAAAGTGTACATTGGCAATAAGTCGTTAATTTGCGCTTCGTTTGTAAATGGATTTAAATAACCGCCAAATCCCATATAAGTTAAAGGAAGGCTAAATAGTGATTTTTTTACGCTTAATGTTTTGTATTTAAAATAGGGATGTTCTTTTGCTAAATTATCATAACCGTTTATAATCATGTTAAATGACTCTTTTTGTGAATATGGAAAGACAATTTTAGAGCTTTTATTTTTTGTGATTTGAAACTGAACTTCATTCGTCTTTGCAATTAATCTTTTAGTGAAAGCCAAAAGATCGGCATCGGTATATTCTCTTTTGATTTCCATTTTTTCAAAAAGAGGTTTGCGATAATAATTGAAAGCCCAAAGCAGATGGAAGAAAAAGTAAAAAATAGAAATTTTGCCTATTATTTTTAAAAGATGATCTTTCCAATTAGTCTTCCATGTTCCCTTTATTTTCCAAAACCAGCTAATTATAGAAATCATCAAAATAGCATAAATTATGTCGCCGACAGAAAACGGAATATTACCTAAAACTGTTCTAGAAAAATGTGAAATCCTGACGAATAAATTTTTACTGTAAAAACCTTCAACAAAATCTGGAAAGTATGGAAGGATTTTATAAAAAATGATTTGAATAATTAGAAATAAAGGTAAAACGTATTTTGATTTCACAAGGTAAATTTTAGATACGTAAATATAAACACAATTATTTATAACTAAAAAAGAATAGTATTTGTGAATTTTGATTTTAAAGTGGATAATTAGTGCTAATTCGTGAAATTTGTGGCGAAAAAAAATATAAACTTTGTAACTTTGAAGCTCTTAATTGTTAAACATCAAACATAATATAATGAGTCAAGAAATTAGAAATCTGGAACCAAAAGCACTTTGGAACAAATTTGCAGATTTAAATGCTGTTCCTCGTCCATCGAAGAAAGAAGAGCGTGTAATTGAGTTTATGAAAAACTTTGGAAACAGCTTAGGTTTAGAAACTTTCGAAGATGAAATCAGAAACGTAATCATTAGAAAACCGGCAACTCCAGGAATGGAAAACCGTAAGCCAATTGTAATGCAAGGACATTTAGATATGGTGCATCAAAAAAATGCAGATACTGTTTTTGATTTTGATACTCAAGGAATCGACATGTATGTGGATGGTGACTGGGTTCGCGCGCGCGGCACAACACTTGGAGCTGATAATGGGTTAGGAGTAGCGACTATTATGGCAATTCTAGAAAGCAAAGATATTCCGCATCCTGCAATTGAAGCTTTATTTACAATTGATGAAGAAACAGGAATGACTGGAGCTTTAAATCTAAAAGGCGGAATTCTGCAAGGTCAGATTTTATTGAATTTGGATACAGAAGAAGATGATGAAATTGATATTGGATGTGCTGGTGGAATTGATGTAACGGCTACAAGAACATATCATGAAGAAGAAGTTCCAGAAGGTTCTGTTGGTTATACTATTACAGTAAAAGGCTTAAACGGGGGGCATTCAGGAATGGATATTCATAAAGGTTTAGGAAATGCCAATAAAATCATGAATCGTTTATTGTTTGATGCATTTGAAAACTTTGGTTTACAGATTGTAGAAATCAACGGTGGAAGTCTTAGAAATGCTATTCCAAGAGAAAGTGTTGCTAAGGTAATTATTTCTCAAATGTTTGATGAGGCTTATGTTTATGATATGCAGGAGATTATTTCTGATATCAAAGCTGAATATAAAACAACTGAACCAAACTTATCAATTGAAATCGTAAAAGGTGATTTACCGGAAAAAGTAATGGAACTTGGTGTTCAAGAAGGAATCATCAGAGCGATTTACGCAGCGCAGAATGGAGTTTATAGAATGAGCGCAGATATGGCCGATTTGGTTGAAACTTCAAATAATATTGCTCGTGTTGTTATTAAAGATGGTGAAATTTTAGTTGGATGTTTAACACGTTCTTCTGTTGAATCTTCAAAATTTGATTTGGCTAATTCGTTACGTTCTGCTTTTGAGTTAGTTGGATGCGAAGTTGAGCTTTCAGGTTCTTATCCAGGTTGGACACCAAACGTAAACTCTGAAATTTTAGAAGTTCTAAAAGAAATCTACGAAAAACAAAACGGAGAACAGCCAAAAGTTGTGGCTTGTCACGCTGGTTTAGAGTGCGGAATTTTAGGAACAAATTATCCTGATATGGATATGATTTCTTTTGGTCCAACAATTCACGGAGCGCATTCTCCAGACGAAAGAGCAAGTGTTTCTTCTGCTCAAAAATACTGGAAATTCGTATTGGAAATCCTTTCAAATATACCAGTTAAATAATATTAGTTTTCAGTCACAGTCTCAGTACTCGGTTTTGTAAAACTGTATACTGGGACTGTAAACTGAGACTAAACTAAAAAGTCCCCGTCTATTATTAGCAATTCGACACCTTTAGTTGTAACAGAGCGATGAGAACTCATATCGTCAGAAACAATATAAGTCATTCCTTTTGTTAATGTCATTTTTTCACCGTTATCTAATTCGCTGATGAAATCTCCTTTCAAGCAATGCACTATGTGTCCTTTTTGGCACCAGTGATCGGCAAGATAATTTTTACTGTAAACGACTTTTCGAACACGTAAACCTCCTAATTGTATGGTCTGCCAATAAGCAGTTCCAGTTTCTCCTGTGTGTTCTATTTTTTCGATTTCACTCCAATCAATCGTCTGAAAAGGTATTGTAGACATTTTTTTTGTGGTTTTGTTGGTTAGTAGTTATATTTAAAACAAAAAAAATCCTCAATTTTAAAAATGAGGATTGATTTTTTATGTTGTGAGTTTAATTTCGTTTCAAAACTTTATACTGTTCGTAACAAGCACTGATTGCATCCATAATCTGAAGATCGTTTGCAGATTGAATGAAAGAATCAGAATAGTTGCAACGGTGCATAATTTCAGGAATTTCATCTTTGCTGATACCTAGTAACACTGCAACCGTTTCGCGATCGTATTTGGACTCTAAAAGCGTTCGTACAGTATCGTCTTTTTTCATTTCCTTTAGCTTCTTGAGTTCCTTACCATTCTTTCCAAAGAAATTATAAAGCATATCGGCGGGGTTAAAAATCGAACCGAGAACCTTTCCAAAAGCATTTGGCGCATATTCTCCCGCTTCATAACCTTGCGTAAGACCAGAAATACTGTAGCGATAGTTTTCTTTAGTTGGAATCAATTTAGAGTCAATTTCAAGATATCCTGTTAGAGAAAAAGGAGCAATAACAACTTCTTCCAAAGCAATTGCTTTTTCAGTAAGTTGAATTCTAGTTACTTTATTTTTTATCCAGTCATTTGTGACCCTGATTCTTAGCGATTGAAATCCTAGAATAGAAAAATGAAGCGTATCATTGACTTGCACATCAATTTCAAAATACCCTTTTTCGTCAGATTTTGCACCACGTACTTTATTGGTGTTAATGATATTTACTCCAGCAAGTGGCTGTTTGCTGTCGTCATTAATAACGTAACCTGAAACTCTTTGTGGAACTGTTGGTTGTGTATCTTGCGCATCTTGTGCAAAACCAATGTGAGCGAGAAGTGTAAAAAAGAAAACTGCGAAATATTTCATATCCTGATTTAAAGCACTAAAAGTAGTAAATCGGGATTAAATATCTCATAGTCTTGGAATTTAATTATAAGAAAATTAACAAAGGCATTGATAAGATTATTAGATATAAGAAAAAATCCCAAATTCCGTATAAAATTGGAATTTGGGATTTTGTATTTTAAGAAATTGAATGATTAATCTCTTCTAGATCTTCTTGGTCTTGAGCTATCGCCGAAGTTTTCTGAACGTCTTGGAGCTCTATCTGAACCACCCTCACTTCTTGGAGCAGAGCTTCTGAAACCACCTTCTCTTCTAGGAGCTGAGTTTCTATCACCTCTAAAACCTCCGTCACGAGATCCGCCTTCGCGTGATCCGCCGTCTCTTGAAGAATTTCTATCGCTTCTGAATCCGCCTTCACGTCTTGGAGCGAAGTTTCCTTCTCTTCTGCCAGAATCACGTCTTCCGCCACGGTTGTTGTGGTCACGTCTTCCGCCACCATCATTTTTAGAAATCTCAACATTGATACGACGACCTTCTAATTGTACGTTGTTTAAAACGTCCATTACTTTGTCTGTATGCTGTGGATCTGTATTGAAGAAAGAGAATCCTTCTTTAACATCTACTTTAAAGATATCATCACGACCTAAATCTAATGTTTCTTTCAAGTAATCTTTTAATGACATCCAGTCGAAGTTGTCTCTAGAACCGATGTTTACAAAATAACGAACTGCTCCGTTATTGCTGAATTCTCTTGGTTCAGAATCACCTCTTTCGCGTCTTTCTCCACCTACAGAAATATCTCTATTTTTCTTGTAATAAGTGATGAAACGGTTAAATTCTACTGAAACCATTTTCTTAATCAATTCTTCTTTAGATAAATCTTCAAGAACATTGTTGATTGCTGGTAAATAGTTGTCAATTTCGTGATCAACCTCAGTATCTTTAATTTTGTTTGCTAAGTGTAATAACTGAATTTCGCAGATTTCGATTCCAGATGGAATAGTTTTTTCTTCGAATTTTTGTTTGATGATTCTCTCGATAGAAGAAATCTTACGTAACTCACTTTTTGTAACAATTACAATAGAAGTACCTAATTTTCCAGCTCTACCAGTACGACCAGAACGGTGGTTGTAAGTTTCGATTTCGTCAGGTAATTGGTAGTTCACAACGTGAGTTACGTTGTCAACGTCAATACCACGTGCAGCAACGTCAGTAGCAACAAGCATCTGAATTTGTCTTCCACGGAACGATTTCATTACACCATCACGTTGTGCTTGAGATAAATCTCCGTGTAACGCAGCGGCGCTATATCCATCTTCAATTAATTTCTCTGCAATAGCTTGCGTGTCTCTTTTTGTACGACAGAAAACTACAGAAAAAATATCAGGATTAGCATCGGCTAAACGTTTCAAAGCTTCGTAACGATCACGAGCATTAACTAAATAAAATTCGTGAGAAACTGTAGATGAACCTGAATTTTTAGTTCCTACAGTAATTTCTAGAGGATCGCTCATGAATTGTTTTGCAATTCTAGCAACCTCTTGTGGCATAGTTGCAGAGAACAACCATGTGCTTTTTTCATCTGGAGTATCTGATAAAATAGATACAATGTCATCATAGAATCCCATGTTTAACATTTCGTCAGCCTCATCCAAAATACAGTAATCTATATTTTTAATGTTTACTAGACCTCTGTTAATCATGTCTTGCATTCTTCCTGGAGTTG
Source organism: Flavobacterium sp. PLA-DH12 (assembly GCF_059511845.1). NCBI lineage: Bacteria > Pseudomonadati > Bacteroidota > Flavobacteriia > Flavobacteriales > Flavobacteriaceae > Flavobacterium > Flavobacterium sp. PLA-DH12. The sequence continues at coordinate 163,499 of NZ_JCAMPD010000008.1, read as the reverse complement.
CCACAATAATTTGTGCACCTCTCTTTATTTCTCTTGCTTGCTCTGTTATACTAGCTCCTCCGTAAACTGCTACCACATTAATACCTTTTTCGTATTTTGAGTAGTTTTTAAGTTCGTTAGTAATCTGTAAACATAACTCGCGTGTTGGCGATAAAACTAATGCTTGTGTATTTCTGTTGTCGGCATCAATTTTTTGAATTAGCGGAAAACCGAAAGCTGCCGTTTTCCCTGTCCCTGTTTGAGCCAACGCAACCATATCCGTGTCTTTTTCCAATAATAGGGGAATCGCCTTTTCCTGTACCTCTGACGGATTTTCAAATCCTAGATCTAAAATCGCCTTCAGTAACGATTCATTCAATCCTAATTGTTCAAATTTATTCATATGTGTTTTAAAATAGGGTGCAAAATTACTGCTAATTATTCAGATAAACTAATGCAATTTTAAGAATTATGTATTTGTTAAGAATTGATTATCAAAAAGTTACATTTTTGTTGAAATAAATTTTCGTGTTAAATGAAGAAATATGCCAAAAAACACGTCTCAAAATCTAAAATTTAGCTAATAAAATGTTGTATTTTAAACAATTATTTTGTGGTGCTCAGAAAATCAATGAGTTGCTTAACTGCTTTTCCACGATGGCCTATAGTGTTTTTGGTTGTTAAAGGCAATTCTGCAAAGGTCTCATTGAAATTTTCAGGTTTAAAAATAGGATCGTAGCCAAAACCATTTGTACCAGTTTTGGTTAAGGTGATTTCTCCTTTTGCAATCCCGGTAAACAAATATTGCTTTCCATTCAGGTTCAAAGTGATAACGGTCTTGAACTGGGCGCTGCGATTTTCTTCATTTTTTAATGCGTCTAAAAGCTTGTTCATGTTGTCGTCTGCATTTTTTTGTTCACCTGCATATCGCGCAGAATAAACTCCTGGCTCTCCATTTAATGCATTTACTTCTAGACCTGTATCATCTGCAAAACAATCATAACCATATCTTTGAGTTACATAATTTGCTTTTAAAATAGCATTTCCTTCTATGGTGTCAGCTGTTTCTGGAATATCTTCCAAACAATTAATATCTTCTAAACTCAATATTTTTATGCTTTCAGGAAGCATGCTTTGAATTTCGGCGATTTTATTTTTGTTGTTTGAAGCGAAAACGAGTTTCATAAGTATAATGTGTTTAAATGATTTTCAACACAAATTTAGAATTCTTATATTTGATATGTTAGCTAAAATTCAAATAAATGCAATTATCAGTACTTTATAAAAAAATCTTGCCTTTTGTAAAGCCGTATCGAAAAATGGTAATTGCAACTTTACTGCTAACTTTCTTGGGTTCGTTTGCGGCGCAGGTAAATGCTGTAATCTTAAAATATACTGTAGATACTATAAACAATTTAATGGTTGCACACGAACCTTTATCCAAAGGATTTCATTTACTCGGAATCATTAGTATCGTTTTGTTAACTAAAGAGTTGGTTAATTCTGTGGTTCAATTTGGACAGAAATTCTACGGAGAAAAACTCCGTATTTTCATTACGCGTGATATTTCGCAAACTATAGTAGAAAAAATTCTAAGTTACCGAATGGAGTTTTATACTTCTGATGAAAATGAAAGCGGAAAACTGCAGACCAGAATTGATGCTGGAATTAGTAGTTTGACCAGATTGGTTCAAAACTTCTTTATTGATATTCTGCCTTTGTTTGCCAACGCTTTTGTGGCTTTAGTAATTATGTTTTATGCCAATGTTTATGTGGGTTTGGTGAGTTTATGTATTATTCCGATTTATTTTTATATCAGTCAATTGCAGGCAACGAGATTGAGCGGATTTAGACGAAGAATGCGCAATTATCGTGAAACTAAAAACAATGGAATCATCAGTTTAATTGAATCGATAACGGTAATAAAATCTTTTGTACGTGAGTCTACAGAAGCCGATCGACACGAAAAAATTCAGTTTGAAATGACCGAAAATCAGCTGCAGACAAGAAAGACTAGCTTTATTTTTGAAAGCATTAAAAGCTTTGTCGAACAGATAGGAGTGGTAATTATCATTATTCTGACTGCTTATTTTGTTTTGAATAATCAAATGACAATTGGTGCCATAATGTTTCATATAATGCTGTTTAATAATGTTTCGTCGCCAATTAGGCAATTACACCGAATTTATGACGAGGTAAATGACGCTTTGATTTATTCTGAAGGATTCTTCGATATTTTAGAAGCAGAAAAAGAAGTGGAAACAAGCGGTGATTTTATCCCGGAAAAAGTTGTTGGATTGATAGAAGTAAAAAATGTAGATTTTGTATATCCAAACGGAACTCAGGCGCTTTACGATATTAATTTCACTGTAAAACCAAATGAAACAACAGCTTTGGTTGGATTAAGCGGAGCTGGAAAAAGTACGATTATTAATTTATTGGATAAATTTTACTTGCCTTCGTCTGGTCAGATATTTTTGGATGGAGTTGATTTGGTGGAATACAATACAGATTTTTTGCGTAAAAATATTGGTCTAGTACTGCAAAAAAATCATATTTTTAAAGGTACAATTGCAGAGAATATTTTATACGGAAAACCTGAAGCTTCCAAAGAAGAAGTTATAGAAGCGGCAAAACAAGCCTATATTCACGAACAGGTAATTCAGTTGCCAAAAGGATATGATTCTGATGCACATTTGCTTTCAGGCGGCCAGCAACAACGTATTGCAATTGCTAGATTATTTCTCAAAAATCCACCAATCATTTTCCTCGATGAACCAACAGCAAGTTTGGATGCTATTGCAACAGAGCAAATTAAAAAATCGTTAGATGCCATTAAAAAAGATAGAACCGTGATTATTATATCGCACAGTATTTCCCAGATTATTGATGCTTCTAGTATTATAGTTTTAGAAAAGGGAAGATGTGTAGAAAAAGGAACTCATGACGAATTGTATGATAATAAAGGAACATATCATCAGATATTCATGGCAATGGCAAACAGTTTAAATATCGAAAAAATTACACAGACTTTTGATTGAGATAATGCAAGGTAAATTTCTCAGTTATAAAAACCACAAGGGTTCCAAAAGTATAAGCCATGATATCTTCCCAAAGAAATCCCTGACCTAAAACATATCTTCCAAAAAGTGTTTTTCTGAGTTCTATCATCCATTCGCCTTGATACAATTGTAGAAATTCAATTCCGTAACAAATCAATAAAGAAAGCAACGCAATTCCGAAAGCATTTTTAAACGGAAGAAATATCCGAATTAAAAAATAAATCATTATAGCATACAGAAAATCGCCTATCCATAGAGGGATAAAAGAGATTTTTCTGGAAAGGATTCCGAGGAAAATGATACTTAGAAAAACTATCAAATAGTAGATTCTGGTTTTGTTCAAGTTGAGATTGGGTTTTGGTTAAAGCAAATGTATGTAATCAGTTGTAATTTTTCTTTGTCAAAGTTTAAAAACAAGAGTGTAAGAAATGTTTAGTTTTACACAGAATAGCCACGATTTTTGTCATTTCGACGAAGGAGAAATCTTCACAAGTAACTCCGCATCGAAAGTCCAATCTTTGTCGAGCTTCTTACGGAGATTTCTCCTTCGTCGAAATGACAAAAATGCGTAAAAAGCAACTTTATCATTTATTTTTTATTAAAATACCTTATAACTTTAGTCTTAAACTTTGACAAAGAGGAAAGAGGTATAGAACATGAATAAAGCCTAAATAAAATGGTACACCAATAATCCACATTTAGGTAACAAAAAGTACAAAAACTTAAAGGATTCACTTTATTTTATAAATTTATCGATTAAACAAACTATCAACCACATGAAGGCAAAATTTTTTACCCTGATTGCAGCTTTGTTTCTCTTAGGAAATCAAGGTTATTCTCAAAAAGACAAAACGTTTAATATTAAAAAACAGTTAGATTATTGCGCAGAACAAGCTTCTAAAACATTAAAAGTAATTCCAAACGACGGTACTTCTCCGAGAACAGTGCCAAACGGAAGTAAAGAATGGAAATTTGTCGGTTATAAAGACTGGACAAGCGGATTTTGGCCTGGAGAATTGTGGTTTTTATATGAAGCTACAAAAGATAAAAAATGGGAGAAAGACGCCGATAAATTCAGTCGTTTTTTAACGCCTCTATCTGTAAGTAAAGCTGCGGATCATGATTTAGGTTTTCAAATTTTTAATAGTTTTGGAAATGGGTACAGATTGACTAAAAATCCAGAATACAAACAGATTGTTTTAAGAACTGCTGATACATTGGCAACACTTTTCAATCCAAAAGTGGGAACAATCCAATCTTGGCCTCACAATAAAATGGGCGGACACAATACTATTATAGATAATATGATGAATTTGGAGCTTTTGTTTTGGGCTTCAAAAAATGGCGGAAGTAAAAATTTATACGACATAGCTGTAAAGCATGCCGAAACCACAATGGCAAATCATTTTAGACCAGATAATACTTCATATCATGTTGTGATTTATGATTATGAAACTGGAAAAAAGATAAAAGGAAGAACAGCGCAAGGATACAGTGATGATAGTATGTGGGCACGCGGTCAGGCTTGGGCGATTTATGGTTTTACAATGACGTATAGAGAAACAAAAGACGTTAAGTTTTTAGATTTTGCCCATAAATTAGCACGTGTTTATTTGGATAAATTAACTACGGAAGATTTAGTTCCGTATTGGGATTTTAATGCGCCAAATATTCCTAATGAACCTCGAGATGCTTCGGCGGCGGCGATTGTTTCGTCTGCACTTTTAGAATTAAGTTCGTATACAAAAGACAAGAATTTAAAAACTGAATATTTGACAAAAGCTAAAAAGATGATCGTTTCGCTTTCAGATCATTATCAGAGTCATGATGTCAATTCGGCATTTTTATTGCATTCAACAGGACATAAACCAGCAAACAGTGAGGTAGATTGTTCTATAAATTACGCAGATTATTACTATCTTGAGGCATTATTAAGACTTCAAAAACTAAAATAGAATATTATGCTAAAGAAAATAAGCCAGATTGCCTTTGCAATAATGATGGTATTGATGCTTGCAAGCTGTAAAAATACCAAACAGAAACTTCAAGAGTATGTCGTTACGTACAACAAAAACATTGCTCCAAGTTTTAGAGCCGAAAATGTAACGCTTACTACAGCAAGAGGTTACATTAATGATAATAAAATTGAATTGAGATTTGAAACTGGCTTAGACCAAAATGAAGGCAATAAATTAGCTTCTTCTATATCATTTGTAAAGTTAATAAGATCTATGATTGAAAAAGATCAGATTCCAAGACAATTAATAGAAGAGGGGGTACAATTTGATGTTTACTTTTTGGCAAATGATAATACTGTTTTAGATAAAGAGGTGCTTACAGGGGAATCTCTTAAATATATTTTAAAATAATAAATCACATTTTTATAGGAAACGGATCATTTGGATTCTTACATATTAAAAGTCTCTTTAAAGTTTATTTAAAGAGACTTTTTTGTATTTACAGTTAAAAATTAAGTGTAAAGGAAACGTTTTTATTCTTACAAATATTTCCTTTTCACGAGTATAATCAGTTTGAATTCAAAGAATTACAGGTGTTTTTTTGTAAAAGTATATTGGTTTTATGTTATAAATTAATTATGTTTGAGTTAAAAAATAACTATTAAACCAAAAATTTATGAAAAAAATTACCCAAATCGCATTTGCGCTAGCTTTTGCATTATTTTTAATTAGCTGTAAAAACACCAAACAGAAAATTCAGGAACATGTAAGTAATTACAATAATTCATCTTCTATAAAAGGAAGCGGTATTACTAGTACAACAGCAAAAGCTTTTCTAAACGACAATAAAATTGAAATCAGAATTGAAACAAATTTAGAGGAAAACGATGCAAATAAATTAGCCTACAAAGAATCTTTTCCGGGCTTATTAAAAGAGATGATTAAAAACGATCAGATTTCATCTTCTCTTATTGCAGAAGGTGTAAAGTTTGACGTGTATTTCTTAGCTTATAATAATGCTATTTTGGCTCAAGAATTAGTAGATCAAGAAGAATTAGCCGTTTTAGAAGGAAATGCAAGCGCAGGTAAAGAAACAGCAAAATTGTAATTAAAATAGATTTTTAGAAAAAGCCTCTTCAATTTTGAAGAGGCTTTTCTGTTTATGAGAATTGCGTAACGTTTTTCAAATTGTCTGGAAAATAGAGTTCCGATAAATTAGTAAACTCATCTCCACGCATAAATATGTTGATATCAACATCTGCAAATGAGGTTTTTCCGGCAGCAGCTAAAAGTTCGTTTGCCGCATGAAGCGTGTTTTTATGAAAATGATACACTCTTTCAGATTTATCTGTAACAACCAATCCTTTCATCAGCATTTTGTTTTGCGTTGCTACTCCTGTTGGACATTCATTATTATGACAGCGTAAGGCTTGTATACAACCTAAAGAGAACATAAATCCTCTTGCGCTGTTACACATATCTGCACCTAAAGCAATGGCATGTAAAATAGAATAACCAGAAATGATTTTTCCGCTTCCAATAATGCGCATTTTATCACGAATGCCTAAACGTACCAAAGTTTTATTCACAAAAATCAAAGCAGGCTCAAAAGGCATTCCTACACCATCTGCAAATTCAAGCGGAGCAGCTCCAGTTCCACCTTCTGCACCATCAACGGTAATGAAATCTGGATATGTATCTTCATTGATCATCTCTTGGCAGATTGCTTCAAACTCCTCAGTATTACCAATACATAATTTAAATCCGATTGGTTTTCCGTTAGATAACTCGCGTAATTGTTTAATAAATTGAATTAATCCATTGGCATCAGAAAAAGCATGATGGCCTGGAGGAGAAAGAATCATCGTATGTGGCACAACGCCTCTAATTTTAGCAATTTGTTCTGTGTTTTTAGCTGCAGGCAATACACCTCCATGACCTGGTTTTGCACCTTGAGAAATTTTAATCTCGATCATCTTTACATTTGGAAGATTTGCTTTTTCAGAGAAATTTTCAGGACTAAAATTTCCTTCTGCATCACGACAGCCAAAATATCCTGTACCAATCTGCCAGGTAATGTCGCCGCCTCCTGCAAGGTGAAATTCAGTTAGTCCACCTTCTCCTGTGTTTTGATAGAAATTCCCCTTTTTTGCTCCAATATTAATGGCACGAACTGCATGTTCGCTCAACGAACCAAAACTCATTGCCGAAACGTTAAATAAAGAAGCAGAATAAGGCTGTTTGCAATCTTTTCCTCCAACTAATACACGAGGTAATTCTTCGTTTACTTTTGCAGGGAAAATAGAATGCTTTATTCCTTCGTAGTTTTCTGTATTTAAGTTTAATTGTGTTCCAAATGGAGTGCTCGAATCAATATTTTTGGCTCTTTGGTAAACTAACGAACGCTGGTTTCTTGAAAAAGGTTTTCCGTCTGTAGATCTTTCAATAAAATATTGCTGAATCTCAGGTGCAATCATTTCAAATAAATATCTGAAATAACCTAGAACAGGGAAGTTTCTTAAAATAGCATGTTTTTCTTGAGATGCATTATAAACTCCTACGATTAGTAAGATTGGGATAATAAATACGAGTAAATAACCTCGTCCAGTATAGTAATAAATTGCTGCAACAATTAGAAACAATAAGAATCCGTAAATAAAAAATTTTTTTCTCATGATGTATCTTTGTAATATGTGATTTTTTTTAGTTTTTTTCCAAACAGAGAGTTAATTAAGTTTTTAACTTTGAGGTTTGTCTATAAAAAAGAAATCAGATCTAATCTTTAAAATATTCAAAACCAATAGTGTTTATATAGCCCCATTTTCCTTTTAATTTGACTTTCAGCAAATCGTCATAAGAATAATTTAAAAAATCATATTTCGGTTTGATTTCGGTTCCTGTTTCTAAATCAAAATAACCATACTTTCCTTTGTCTTTGATGAAAATATTACGATATCCTAATTTACTGTAATCTTCATAAATTGGTGGTAAAAGGACATTATTATTAAAATCAACAACAGTAATTTTATTGCCATTTTTTGCTAAAAAGAACCTTGGAATCATAGCCGGCTCATCAAAACGAATATCAATTATGGTATCGTATTGAGGTACGATCAATTTTTCTATTTTATATTTCAGCAATTCATCAATTTCAACGAATCCAGATTTGCCATTTTTATAAATTTTAACCAAATTAGAAAATGCTCCCCAGATTTCATAAGGTTTAGTTGAAAAGGAATCTATCTCCGTTTTGTTGTTTTCCAGTATTTGTCGTTTGTTCTGTTTTATATAATCCCATTTTTCGTTTTCCAATTTTTTCAGATCATCCGGAAAATAACCCATCACGTATTCGTGATTTTTCGAATCGTAATCTGTTTTATTTATTTTTTTGACACTAAACTGAGCATCAATGATAAAGTAGTCATTCCCAATTTTTGATAAGTAATAATATTCTTTAGAAGAATTTTTACTGTATTCATAATTTTCAGCAATGCTGTCATAAATCATGGGAACTACAATTTTGTTTTTGCTGTTTATAATACCATATTTGTTTTTGTTTTTAGCAATTAACAAGCCCTTGTGTATCAATTCTAATTTTTCATATTGAGCAGGGATAATTACTTTGTCATCGTTACTTATTAAGCAATATTTTTTATTAATGATATTGATTGCTACATACTTATTGAAAAAATTGTCTTCATTGAAAAAGTTTACAGAATCATATTTCGCGGGTATATATAATTTTCCTTTACTATTTGAGTACCCCCATTTGTCTTTAATTCTATAAGGAACTAGATTTTTTAAATCTATTTTTAATTGTATTTTGTTGAATAATTCGTTCCAGTTTTTATCATCATGTAAACTTTCTAAATCCGTATCTTTTTTTAAATGATCGACATTTGTCCAGCCTCCATCTATTGCTTCGTTTAAATATTTAAATGCTTTACTTGGAATATTTGCCAAAGCAGCGGTACATGCAGCATTGTAAATGTCTACATATTCATCCGTATTTATTTTAAAAGCTTCTTCGTATAATGCTAAAGATTTATTGTAGTCTTTAGACTGATATAAAGAATTGGCTTTTTTTATTGTTTCCGAGTAATTCTGTGCATCTGCTTTATAAAAAGTAAAACAAAAAAGCAGAAGTAAAAGAGGTATTCTCATTTAGTTTCAGTGTATAAATATTAAAAGTTTAATTGAATCTTAAGCGTACATAAACGTGCTTGATTCCTTTTTTGTCTGACTCTCTTTCGTCGATTTCCAGAATATCAGTTAATGATTTAAGCATTGGTGTCAATTTAGAGAAACCATAGTTTCGAGGGTCAAATTCAGGTTTTTTCTTTACGATTAGATTCCCGACATCACCCAAAAATGCCCAACCATCATCATCTTCAATGTCTTCGATAGTAGCTTCAATCAGCTCAATAGTCTGTTTGTCAATTTTATGAAGTGCTTTTTCGGCAGGTTTTTCAATTGGCTTTTTGGTATCAGTAGCGGTTGTTTTAGGCTTTTTCTTTTGAATAGCTCCATCCAAAACCTCAATATAAATAAATCGGTCGCAGGCCACAATAAACGAGTTCGGTGTTTTCTTTTCTCCAATACCAATTACTTTCATACCCGATTCACGAAGTCTCACAGCAAGCCTTGTAAAATCGCTATCGCTGGAAACAATGCAAAAACCATCCAATTTACCAGAGTATAGCAAATCCATTGCATCAATAATTAGAGCAGAATCTGATGAATTTTTTCCAACTGTGTAACTATATTGTTGAATAGGAGTAATAGCATGTTCCAGTAAAACGCCTTTCCATCCATTTGCGTTTGGCTTTGTCCAATCGGCATAAATCCTTTTTGTAGTTGGCGTTCCAAGTTTTGCAATTTCTTCCATCATGCCTTTTACATTGCTATATGGCACATTGTCTGCATCAATAAGGACTGCCAGTTTTAAATCTTTTGAATTGCTTAAAGGCATTTGTTAAATATTTAAAATTTAATACTCTCAAAGTTAAAATTAAAATTGGTTTTTATAAGAATTGAATGATGAATATGTGTAATTGTTGGCACTAATTAGTTTCATTATAAATAATATTTGATCTTTAGAAAAATAATTAAAGATAAGTTTGTCTTTTATTTAAAACCTGTATATCTTTGTGTGGAATTAATTAGAGATGTATGTTTTCAAAAGCGTGTGAGTACGGAATAAGAGCTTCAATATTTATTGCAACCAAATCTTCTAAAGGAATTAGGGTTGGAATAAAAGATGTTGCGAAAGAAATTGATTCGCCGGAACCATTTACAGCCAAGATTATGCAGATTTTAACCAAAAGTGGCATAATTCATTCAACAAAAGGAGTTGGGGGCGGATTTGAAGTTTCGCCCGAAGCATCGAAAACAATAAAATTAATTCAAATTGTAGATGCTATTGACGGAAATAAAATATACAGCGGTTGTGGAATCGGATTGAAAGAATGCTCAGAAGAACATCCTTGTCCCGTTCATCACGAATTTAAGAAAATAAGAGGACTGCTGTTAGAAATGCTTAAAAACACAACTTTAGAACAGTTAGCTTCTGATGTAAAATCGGGAGATTTCTTTCTTAAAGCGACAAATGCGAACAATTAATATTATTAAATATCTTAAAAATGAATACAAAAACCAAAATTTCAGTACTAATCCTAATGGGATTTTTAGCAGTTACTTCTTGTGGTAAAAAAGAAACAACTCCAGCTGAACCGACAGAAACAACCGAAACATCTACTGAAGGAGAACAAGCTCCAACAGTTGCAGCCACAGAGGAAAATGTTTTAGTTATTGAAGGAAATGACCAAATGCAGTTTAATGTAAATGAATTGAAAGCTGTTGCCGGAAAACCAATCAAATTGACTTTGAAACACGTTGGTAAAATCCCGAAAGAAGCAATGGGACACAATTTAGTGATTTTGCGAGAAGGAACAGATCAAGCAGCTTTTGCTTTAAAAGCGAATGATGCTAAAGCAACTGATTATATTCCAGAATCTGAAAAAGCTTCAATCATTGCACACACTAAATTAATTGGTGGTGGAGAAGAAGATACAATCGAGTTTACAATTGATAAAAAAGGATCATATCCATTTATTTGCTCTTTCCCTGGTCACGTGGCCATGATGAAAGGTGTGCTAATTGTTGAGTAAATAAACAAAAGCTCCAAATGCTGTAACTGGCTTTGGAGTTTTTTTAAAAACTAATAAAAGACAAAAATATCTTTTATTGAATAAAAAAAGAATGAAAAGAGAAAAAAAATTATGGCTGGTTTTTGCATTGGTAATGAGTATATCATTTGCAGTGCTGGGTTATTTTGGTTACGAAATCTATCAGCAAGCACCACCAGTCCCAAAAGAAATTGTAACCGATTCTGGTAAAGTTGTTTTTAGCGAAAGCGAAATTAAAGACGGGCAAAATATCTGGCAAAGTATAGGTGGCCAGGAAGTGGGATCTATCTGGGGACACGGCGCTTATGTGGCCCCAGACTGGACCGCAGATTGGTTGCATAGAGAAGCCGTTTTTATCTTGGATATATATGCCAAGAAAGATTTTAATCAAAAATATGATGAATTAGACGCCGAAAAGCAATCGGCTCTTAAGGTCCGTTTGCAGAAAGATTTAAGAACCAATCGATACGATGCTGAGACAGGAGTGCTTACCATTTCTGAAAACCGTTTGGCCGCAATTGAGTATTTAAGCGAATATTATGAAGGGCTTTTTACAAATGATCCTCAATTTGATAAGTTGAGAGAAGAATATGCGATTCCGAAAAATTCGATTAAAGATGTAGAGAGAATGCATAAAATGAATGCCTTTTTCTTCTGGGCAACATGGGCAACAGTCACCAATCGTCCTAATGGAGATATTTCGTATACACACAACTGGCCGTCAGATGAATTGGTTGGAAATACTGCCACAACAGAACTTTTAGCTTGGTCTGGAGTAAGTATAATTTTACTGATTTTGAGTGTTGGAATTTTAGTTTTCTATCATGCAAAATCAGGTGAAGAAGAAGAATTTCCGCTTCCAAAAGAAGATCCGCTTATCAAGCAGGGCAAAACCAAATCTATGGGCTTGGTAACCAAATATTTCTGGATTGTAAGTCTGCTGATGGTTCTGCAGATGGTTTTCGGAATCATAACAGCACATTATGGAGTAGAAGGGCACGGTTTATACGGAATACCGATTGATAAAATTCTGCCTTATGCCGTAACACGTACATGGCACACACAATTGGCAATTTTCTGGATTGCAACAGCTTGGTTGGCAACTGGATTGTACATTGCTCCGGCAGTTTCTGGTAAAGATCCTAAATTTCAATGTTTTGGTATTAATTTTCTCTTTATTGCCTTGTTGATTATTGTTTTAGGATCAATGGCTGGACAATGGTTTGGAGTAATGCAGAAATTAAATTTAGTTCAAAATTTCTGGTTTGGACACCAAGGCTACGAATATGTTGATTTAGGACGTTTTTGGCAGATTTTCCTTTTAGTTGGACTGTTTTTATGGCTGGCTTTAATGATTCGTCCGTTACTTCCAGTTTTAAAGAAAAAAACAGAAGAGAAAAACCTAATCATTTTGTTCTTAGTTTCTTGTACTGCAATTGCTATGTTTTACGGAGCTGGATTAATGTGGGGAAGACAAACCAATTTAGCTATTGCCGAATATTGGAGATGGTGGGTAGTTCATCTTTGGGTTGAAGGTTTCTTTGAAGTGTTTGCAACAGTTGTAATTGCATTCTTGTTTGTTCGTTTGGGATTATTAAAAACTAAAACGGCGACTTTAAATGTGCTTTTTGCAACCATTATTTTCATGTCTGGAGGTATTTTAGGAACATTCCATCACTTGTATTTCTCAGGAACGCCAACAGCAATTATGGCTTTAGGAGCAACATTTAGCGCTTTGGAAGTGGTTCCGCTGACTTTAATAGGTTTTGAAGCGTATCAAAACTATAAAATTTCAAAATCAACACAATGGATTGCAGATTACAAATGGCCGATTTACTTTATGATTTCGGTGGCATTTTGGAATTTCCTTGGAGCAGGTATCTTCGGATTTATAATTAATCCGCCAATTGCCCTGTATTATGTTCAAGGATTAAATACAACGCCTTTACATGGACATACCGCATTGTTCGGAGTATACGGAATGTTAGGAATTGGTCTAGTATTGTTTGTATTAAGAAGTTTGTACCGAAACGTAAGTTGGAACACTAAACTGCTTAAAATCACTTTCTGGTCTTTAAATATTGGTTTATTCCTAATGGCAATCTTGAGTTTGCTTCCAATTGGAGTTTGGCAGGCTGTGGAAAGTATTAATCACGGAATGTGGTATGCTCGTTCATCAGAATTAATGCAGCAGCCAGCAATGATTACTTTAAAATGGCTTCGCGCTATTGGAGATTCAATTTTCGGAATCGGGTTTATAACAATGGCCTGGTTTGTATTTGAACTGACATTAAAAAACAAAAAATAAAAACACACAAAAACAAAATAGATTATCATGGAAAATTTAAAAAACAAAACAATAGGATCATTTGTGGCTGAGGATTTTAGAACCGCTGCAGTTTTTTCAAAATATAGAATAGATTTTTGCTGCAAAGGAAACCGAACAGTTACTGAAGTATGTGAAAAACAAAATATTGATGCAGATGCTTTATTAGAAAGTGTTTCGGAAGTTTTAAAATCAGAAAACAACGGAAGCATTGATTTCAATTCATGGCCATTAGATTTATTGGCAGATTATATTGAGAAAACACATCACCGCTATGTGGAAGAAAAAACGAATGTTTTACTGCCGTTTTTAGATAAATTATGCAAAGTTCATGGAGCAAATCATCCTGAGTTATTCAAAATCAATGAGTTGTTTATTGGCTGTGCAGGAGAATTATCTCAGCACATGAAAAAAGAAGAATTGATTTTATTTCCATTTGTAAAAAGAATGGTGAAAACAAAAGATACAGATGGAGTTTTACATCAGCCATCTTTCGGAACCGTTTCCAATCCGATTGCGATGATGATGCGCGAACACGATAATGAAGGCGAACGTTTTAGAGAAATCGCTGCGTTGACCGATAATTATACTCCGCCAGCAGACGCTTGTACGACTTACAAAGTGACTTTTGCCATGCTGAAAGAGTTTGAGGTAGATTTACACAAGCACATTCATTTGGAAAACAATATTTTATTTCCAAAAGCTGTGATTTTAGAAAAAGACTTTGTTGAAGTAGAATAAAGGTTAATTTTAATAGTTCGAAAACATCGGTAATAATCCTCTAAAATGATAATTATCGGTGTTTTTTTTAACCATATAAGTAACATAAGTTCATTTAAAACAGACTTATAATTTCTTATATTACTCATATGGTTTAATAATTTTATAGGTTTAAAAGTTGCAATATGAATTCTCAAAAAGCTTGGATACTTTGCTGTTTTTTTAATTTTCTGATTACCTGTGTTTTCGGATTATTAATGCGGTTTATGTATCTGTTTCCTTTAGATTTTTTAAACTATCGTTTTCTGCTTCATGCGCATTCGCATGTTGCCATGTTAGGCTGGGTTTATTTGATCGTTTATGTTTTGGTGGTTCATTTTTTTATTCCGAAAGAAAAAAGCCAGAAGCCAATTTATAACCGTCTATTTTGGCTGACAGAATTTTCAGTAATCGGAATGATGATTGCTTTTCCAATTCAAGGATATGCTTTGTTTTCAATTGTATTTTCAACAACACATATTTTATTGAGTTATGTTTTTTGCCGTTTGGTTTGGAAAGATTGTTTAAGAGATAAATCTCCATCGCAAAGACTTTTGTCGGTTTCGATTCTATTTATGGTTTTATCGACTTGTGGAGTTTGGTGTCTTGGTCCAGCCGTGAGTACGCTTGGTAAACAAAGCGCTTTCTATCAGATCGCGATTCAGTTTTTTCTTCATTTTCAGTTTAATGGCTGGTTTATATTGGCAATTTTAGCTTTGTTTTTAAAACAATTTCAAAATAAAATTGATGAGGTAAAGTTTAAGAAGTTTTACTTTTTGATTATTATTTCTACACTGTTAACAGTCGCTTTTCCTGTGAGATGGTTTATGGAAAATGACATTTTTAGTTATGTCAATGCTTTAGGAGTTTTAATTCAACTCGGCGCTTTTGTTTATTTCTATAAAATGTTGCAGCCTGAAATTAGTCATTTTAAAAGCACTTTAGATAAAACGACTAAAATAGTTTATGGTTTGGCATTATGTTCTCTATTTTTGAAAGTGGGGATTCAATTGCTAACTCTTTTCCCTAATCTGGCAGAAGTTTCACATCAAATCAGAAATTTTGTAATTGGCTTTATTCATTTAACCACTTTAGGAATTATAACAGGTTTTTTATTTGGAATTTTATTGCAGAATAAAATGCTTTCTGCTAATTCTCCAATATTGAAAATAGGAGTGAAGAGTTTTATTTTAGGATATATTGCAACCGAAGTTTTATTGTTTCTGCAAGGATGGTTTTTCTTTTTTGGAGAAGGAACAATCCCAGGATATTTTCAAAGTATTTTGATTTTCAGTATTCTTTTGGTTTTGGGATTGGTTTTAATAATGGCATCACTAGTAAATTTTCATTCCAATAATTTCAGCAAATAAATTCCGGAGGAATGATATATTTATAGCAGAGGGACAACATATTGTAAAGCTTCGGAGAAGCGAAATATTTATAGAAAATGTTTGACGAAAATAAAGAGCTCCAGCGGAGCGACATATTTATAGAATCATATTAGAAATATAATTTGTTAACCTGATAAATATTTCGCTCCGCTGGAGCTCTTTATGTAGATGATTTAGATTTTTCTATACATATTTCGCTTCTCCGAAGCTTAACTTGGCTTCTTATATAAATAAAAAACAAGAGTAAATTTATTTCTAAACTTACTCTTGTATCTTACTAATTAACCTATTTAAATATCTATATTTTTGTTGCTTCTTGATTTATGGTTTCAATTGTTTTTTCATTATTTACACCTAAACCTTCTTGCTGAAATACCAATTCTCCTTCTGGATTAAAAACGCTGATAATATTAGAGTGCGAAAAATCTATTGGAGAAATCTGCTTGTAATTGACAGCCAAAACTGCCGCAAACTCTCTTGTATTTTCTTCAGATGAACGAAGGAAAATCCAAGGATCTTGGTTCATTTTATTTTCAATTGCAAACGATTTTAATCTTTCAGGAGTATCTGTTTTCGGATCTATACTGACCAAAATCAATTTGACATGCTGTTTTGTCTTTTTCTCCAGTTTTGATTCAATATCGCGCATATCGGCCACTAATCTAGGGCAGGCTGCTTTACAGCTGGTGTAAATCATTACCATTACAAGAACATTTCCTCTAAGCGATTTTAATTCAATGTCTTTGCCATTTTGCGTTGTCCATTTTGATGGCAGATTATAAATCGATAAATCACTGATTTCCTTATTTGTTTCTGCCTTAACCTCTTTTTTATCTGCTTCTTTACAGCTGTAAAAAGAGAATAGGAGAAGAAAAGCAATTGCTATTTTTTTCATCATAAACTAATTTAAATTAGATTTTTGGTTTTGTTGTGCTGGCACATCGAAAACCAAGATTTCGTGTTGAATATTGCGCTTTCAAGCTTCCTCTGAATGCGTAACGCATAAAAGCGGCATAATCCATTAAATCGGAAGCATTAACTGATCCGCTTCCGCAGAAAAGATTTTTATCGGTGCTTTTGTCTTTTCTAGATTCTCCTGATAAAAAGATGCTGTTGAAATCAGATGTCCATTCCCAAACTAAACCGTGCATGTCGTAAACTCCCCAGTAATTTTTGAAAGTTTTTCCAATTTCATTTTCATACGTTCTCGATTTCTCATACCAAGACAAAATATATTCGTTAAATTCTTTTTTAGTTCTAGCATCAATCTTTTTAGTATCTGCCATTGCTACATATTCCCATTCGTCCATTGTTGCCAAACGTTTTCCTTGACATTCGCAGTATTTTTTAGCTGCAAACCAAGAAACGCTTGTTACAGGTGACTTTGGTTTTGCATTTCCAAAATCAAAATCATTTGTCCAGTAAGAGAGATAGCTTTTATCGGCAAAAAATCCTTTAATTTTTGATTTTTGATAAGAAGGATTCTTTTTGACAAATTCTAAAAACTCACCATTTGTTACAGGATAAATGTCAATATAAAAAGATTTTACCGCAACAGGTTTTTGAGAAACAGCTCCATAAAGAGGGACATAAGATCCCTCTTTTATGAAAGCCATCCCTTTTTCTTGCGCCTTCATGACACTAAACACAAAGAAAAAGATAGTTAGTATGAAAATGTATTTTTTCATGCCGAATGTTTGCTGTTTATCTTAATGCTTTTACCATTTCTGGCGTAACTTCAGTTTTATTATTTCCCCAACTGTTATAAATATAGGTCAGTACATTTGCGATTTCATCGTCAGATAAATTCTGAGCTGGCATTACGTTATTGTATTTTTTACCGTTAACGGTTACTTCTCCAGTTAAACCATGAAGGATTGTTTTAATCGCGCGTTTAGAATCGGCATTTAAATAATCTGATTTAGCCAAAGGAGGGAAGGTGCTTGGAATTCCTTGTCCTTCAGATTGATGGCAGGCAAAACAGGTTGTTCCGAAAATTTCTTTACCAATATTAATTTTCTCAGCAACTGTTCGTTTTGGAATTGCAGTTTTTACAGCAGATCCGCCTGGCATTTTTTGTATAGTTCCACCTTCAGGCAGGTAAATGCCTTCTTGGATTGTTCCAGAATAAATGTTTTTATTTTCTTTACCTTCTACTTTCAACATTCCCAACGCACCTTTATTAAATGCTCTAAAAATAGAGTGGTCAACCAGAATAAAAGTTCCCGGAGTTTCGACTTTAAAATCTACAATAGCAGCTCCACCAGCGGGAATCAAGGTTGTCTGCACATTTTTATTGATTGTACTTCCACCTTCAATATGTACACTATCGAAAATTTCTCCAATAACGTGGAAAGAAGAAACTAAATTTGGTCCGCCATTTCCAACAAACAAGCGAACTGTTTCACCAACTTTTGCTGTTAATTCATTTCCATTGGTTAAAGAGCCTACTTTTCCATTAAATACTACATAATCAGGCGTTTCTTTTACCGCTTTATTCATATCAAACGGCTGAAGACCTTTTGCGCCATATTCGCCTTGAGTGTAAAAATCACCTTGCATTACATAATATTCTTTATCAACAGGAGGAAGTCCGCCTTCTGGTTCAACCAAAATCAATCCATACATACCATTTGCAATGTGCATTCCTACAGGAGCTGTCGCACAGTGATACACATACAATCCAGGATTTATCACTTTAAAGCTGAACACTTTTTCATGTCCTGGCGCTACAAGAGAAGAAGTTGCTCCACCACCTGGCCCCGTTACAGCATGTAAATCGATATTGTGAGGCAGTTTGTTATCAGGGTGGTTTTTTAAGTGAAATTCGACTTCATCACCAACACGAGTTCTAATAAAACTTCCTGGAACAGAGCCTCCAAATGTCCAATAGGTATATTTTACGCCATCAGTCATTGTACCTTCTTGCTCCTTGATTTCCATGTTTAGTTTTAGCTTCATTGCTGTTCTGTCTCCAACAGGTTTGGGCACATGAGGAGGTGCAGTAAGTTCGGCATCCATTTCGCCTTCAGTCATAATATCTGCATAAGCTTTCTCTTCGTTTTTCTTGCAGCTTCCTAAGAGGAGAAGCAAACAAAATAAACCTAAAAGAACACGCAGTTTGCTTAGGGTTTCGTTTTTGTTTTTCATAATCGTCTGATTTTGTATTGGTTATATTCTAATTTAAAAGTACTAAAATTTTATTCAAAAATAAAAGACATATTTGTCTTTTATTATGATAAAAATCATACTTCCTAAAGAATTAGCATATTAAATTAGATTTGCCAATTATTACTTTAAAAACTAACACTGTTAAGAATAATGTTTCGAATATTTTTTAATAAAAATAAATGAGGGTCTGAATTTTAGAAGAATAATGATTATTTTTGCTCGCTGATAAAGTAAAAAAAACTACTACATTATATTATGGTAAAAGATTTATTCGAAAGAATTCAGGACAATAAAGGACCTTTAGGAAAATGGGCTTCTCAAGCAGAAGGCTATTATGTTTTCCCAAAGTTAGAAGGAGAGTTGGGTCCTAGAATGCAATTTCACGGAAAAAATATTTTAAACTGGAGTTTAAATGATTATTTAGGTTTAGCCAATCATCCAGAGGTTCGTCAAGCAGATACAGATGCAGCAATTCAGTTTGG
Source organism: Flavobacterium sp. PLA-DH12 (assembly GCF_059511845.1). NCBI lineage: Bacteria > Pseudomonadati > Bacteroidota > Flavobacteriia > Flavobacteriales > Flavobacteriaceae > Flavobacterium > Flavobacterium sp. PLA-DH12. The sequence continues at coordinate 144,183 of NZ_JCAMPD010000008.1, read as the reverse complement.
TGCAGCTTATCCGATGGGAGCTCGTATGATGTCTGGACACACTACGTATCACGAACAATTAGAAAATGAATTAGCTGAATTCGTAATGAAAGAATCTGCTTATTTATTGAATTTTGGTTACCAAGGAATGGTGTCTATTATTGATGCTTTGGTTACTAAAAATGATATCATTGTTTATGACGTAGATTCTCATGCTTGTATCATTGATGGGGTTCGTTTACACATGGGTAAGCGTTTCACATACAAACACAATGATCTTGAAAGTATGGAGAAAAACTTACAGCGTGCTACTAAAATGGCAGAAGAAACAGGTGGAGGTATTTTATTTATTACTGAAGGTGTTTTCGGAATGCGTGGACAGCAAGGTAAATTAAAAGAAATTGCTGAATTAAAGAAAAAATACAATTTCAGACTTTTAGTAGATGATGCTCATGGTTTTGGTACTTTGGGTAAAACTGGTGCTGGGGCAGGTGAGGAGCAAGGAGTTCAAGATGAAATCGATGTTTATTTCTCTACTTTTGCAAAATCTATGGCTAATATCGGAGCTTTCGTAGCGGCTGATAAAACGGTTATCGATTATTTGAAATACAACTTGCGTTCTCAAATGTTTGCTAAAGCATTACCAATGATTCAGACAATTGGTTCTTTGAAACGTTTAGAATTATTGCGTAAATCTTCTGCAATTAAAGATAAACTTTGGGAAAACGTAAATGCATTGCAAAACGGTCTTAAAGAAAAAGGATTTAATATTGGAGATACAAATACCTGTATTACACCAGTTTACTTAGAAGGAAGTATTCCTGAGGCAATGGTAATGGTAAACGATTTAAGAGAAAATTATGGTATTTTCCTTTCTATTGTGGTTTATCCAGTTATTCCAAAAGGAATAATCTTATTAAGAATGATCCCGACAGCTTCACACACATTAGAAGATATCCAAGAGACTTTAACAGCTTTCGAGGCAATCCGTGAGAAATTGACTAACGGAACTTATAAAGAAATTGCAGAACGCACAACTGTTGACGTTTCGTAATGACTTAAAAAATAAATTCTCAACATGGGAATTATGTAAAAAAATCCATTCGTTATGCGAATGGATTTTTTTTATTTAAAGTAACTTTATTTCATAATCAACAAAATAAAAAAAGACAAGTATGAAAAAAGTTATAACAATAACAGCTCTAATACTGGTAGTTTTCACGTCTTGTAAAAAAGAAACTACTACTATAGAGCCAGTACAAATTACGCCAAGTCCGCCAAAAGAAGCTGAAATTGTTGAACCAGCTGGAGATCAATGTTATGCTTGGAGATCTAATGGAAGTGTGATAGAAATGAGTTTTAATGTTAATTCTCATCAAGAAGTAAACGGAAAGCTAAGCTATAATTTGGTTGGAAAAGATAAAAACGAAGGAACTTTGATAGGAAACATGAAAGGCGATACATTGATTGCCGATTATACCTTTAATTCAGAAGGAGTATCATCTGTTCGAGAAGTTGCCTTTTTACAAAAAGACGGGGCTTTTATTGAAGGATATGGCGATGTAGTAACGGCCAATGATAAAGTTTCTTTTAAAGATAAATCAAAACTAAAATTTGATGCAAAAAATACTTTGACAAAAGTAGATTGTAAAGTAGAGTAAATGATGTGTTTATGAAGTGAAAAATCCATTCGTTTGGGGGCGAATGGATTTTTTTTATTGTTAATTTTCTAAAACTGAAAATTGCGATTGCGACTGAAAACTAAAATTAAAGATATTTCAAATAAGTCTTTCTTTGGCAGTGAATAATTGGATCAAAGTTTTTCCAAAGCAAATGAATAGCATTATTTTCTAATAGCTCAGGCGTTCTGATGCAATTTCTAATTCCTTTCTCCGAGAAAGTTTTATAATATTCATCAAAAATAAGTGCTGTAACGCCTTTATTTTGATAATCAGGATGAACTCCAATTAAATAGAATACAACATCTTTGCTATGCTTTTTTGCTTTTAGAAGCTCTAAGAAGCCAAATGGAAATAGTTTTCCTTTTATTTTTTGCAATGCTTCCGTAAAACTTGGCATTACAATACTAAAAGCTATTAAATTATCATTTTTGTCAACTACGAACTTGATGTATTCAGGATTAATAAAACTGATATATTTCTTTTTAAAATATTCTTTCTGAACATCAGAAATAGCAACAAACGAAGCTAGTTTTTCATAAGACTCGTTAAACAAATCAAACATTTTGTCAACATGTGGCATAATGTCTTTTGTTTTGGTAAAAGTTAGCGTTTTTAGTTCATAACGCTTTTTAATCAATGCGGTGGCCTTCTGAAAAAATTCAGGTTTTACATTTGAAAAAGGGAAAATACTTTCGATATACTGTTTTTCAACCTGAAAGCCCAATTCTTCAAAATGTCTTACATAATACTCATGATTGTACCATGTAATCATGGTTCCAACTTGATCATAACCTTCAGTCAAGACGCCAACTTTGTCTAAGTTTGAGAATCCCATTGGACCTTCAGCATGTTCTAAGTTATGCTTTCTTCCTAATTCATACACTTTTTCAAGAAGCGCTTTGGTAACTTCAATATCATCAATTACATCAAACCAGCCAAAACGAACTTTTCTTTTATGCTGATTGTTAACCTCAGACCAGTTGATGATGGCAGTAATACGGCCAACAATTTTATTGTCTCTGTAAGCCAGATAAAAATAAGCTTCGGCATTATCAAATGCAGGATTTTTCGTTTTGTCAAAAGATGCCAGTTCATCTGAAATAATAGGCGGTACCCAATACGGATTATCTTTATATAATGAAAAAGGAAATTTAATGTATTCGGTTAATTCTTTCTTGCTTTTGGCTTCTTTAATTGTAATCATTAATATGGTATTGAGAGGCCTAAATTATAAAAAAGGCTCCAGTTATTTACATTTTATTCGTATTTTGCTTTACGCTTTCTTTCTTTTTCTTGATAGTCAACTTTTTTCTCATTATCTGGATTCTTTTTAGCTCTGTCTGCTGCTTTGTTTATTTCTACTTTTTCTTTGTACCATCCGTCATAGCGCCATGATATTCCAACTCCTCCATATAATATAGAAGGTGTGTTTTTAAAGTTTGTGCTTATAGAAGCATCAACCTGCATGTTTGAAGAAAGAAGAAAAGCAGCCCCTCCGCGAAGAATCGAATCGCTGTAAAAGTCGCTTTTATATCCTTGATTTTCGACAAAACCAGACCATCTGTCATTGAATCCGTGCGTCAAAGTTAGTATATATCCGTAAGTTGGATAGTCAGTACTGATATAATCCGCAAAAATATTGGTGACAAAAACCCAAGATCCGCCTCCAAGAAGGTTTTGTGTAATAAGCGAAACTTTTGGAGAAATTTCACCGTTTGGAGAAAAATAGTAGGGATTATCTGCTCCAATAAAATTTGCTCCTGCAAAAACTGAAACAGCTGGGATTAATTCTCGCCATTGAAAATTTCGGTTGGCTCGGTAGCTGTAGATATTCACTTCACGTTTATAATTTTTATATGGATCGTAAACAAGGTATTTGGCTCCTAAAACAGTTTGTCTAAAATTGTTTTTTTTGTAGCTAGTGTAAGGAGTGTCAAAGTTTTCTGATTGATATTGTAAATCAACGATAAATTCTAATTGTTCTAGAAAAGCACCATATCTTAAGGTTAGATCTGTGCCAAAACCGCTGGCATCGTAATCTAATAAGTCGTGTTTTTCTTTAATGCCATAAATACCAAATTCAGCTTGAATTACAGATTTACCAACAGCATAAGCTGACATGGTTTCTCCTGGGCGATTGGAATTAATAACATCAGTATATTGCGCAAAAAACAGTTGTGGAATAAAAAAAAGTACCGGGGCAAGTAAGTTTTTAATTTGGAACATATAATTTTTTTTGGATTAAAAAATAATAACGCATTTCAAATGTACATATTTTATTATTTATTTAAGATTCATATTTTATTTTTAAACAACGGATTTATTAATTTTGGAAAAAAATATATAGTTATGCAAGAAGCGTCATTTTCGGGTTTGTTTAAGACCATCATGTGGGTTATAGCTTTTTATTACATTTTTAAATTTTTAGCTAGAATCTTTTTGCCAGTATTGGTTAAAAAGGCAGTAGAGAATGCCAGTGAAAATTTTCAAAGACAACAACAGCAGTATAATCAGGGCAATACGTATCAGAATAATCGCAATACAAATAATAATGATGAAATAATCATTAATACTGCCAATGCTAAAAACCCGCGCGAAACCAAAAAAGTGGGAGAGTATGTTGATTACGAAGAAATAGATTAGATTTGTGTCCTGAAAATTTAGGATTCATTTTAACCCAAACTAGCCAAAATTGAAAATAGTAAATAAGTTCTATCCGCATGCCCTCGTTATCTTGGGCTTTATTTTTGTTTCGTTAATTTATTTTTATCCAGTTTTACAAGGAAAACAGATCTTCCAGTCTGATATTGCTCAATACACCGGAATGGCAAAAGAGCAAAATGACTTTAGAGCTACAGAAAATGCTGAACCTTATTGGACAAACTCTGCTTTTGGAGGTATGCCAACGTATCAGCTTGGAGCAAATTATCCGAACGATTTTATTGGTAAAGTTGATGACGTATTACGTTTTCTTCCGCGTCCTGCAGATTACTTATTTTTATATTTCCTTGGTTTTTATGGCTTACTATTGGTTTTAAAAACAGATCCGTTGAAAGCCTTTATAGGTTCAATTGCATTTGGTTTTTCAACTTATATGATTATAATTTTAGGAGTTGGACATAATGCCAAAGCGCACGCAATAGCCTATATGCCTTTAGTAATTGCTGGGTTTATACTCGTATTTCAGAAGAAATACATTAAAGGAGGTTTGCTCACTATGTTTGCCGTGGCACTTGAAATTAGTGCCAATCACTTCCAAATGACCTATTATTTATTGATTTTCTTATTGATTCTTTCAGGTTATTATGCTTACAATTTTATCAAAGAAAAAGATTTTAAAGGTCTTTTAATTTCTTGCGGAGTTTTATTGGTTGCGGGAATTTTTGCATTAGGAGCCAATGCTGGTAATTTAATGGCAACAAATGAATATGCTAAATATAGTATTAGAGACAAAAGTGAGCTGACCTTTAATCCAGACGGATCTAAAAATGAGACCACTGCTTCTATGACGACAGATTATATCACAGAATATAGTTATGGTATTGCAGAAAGTTTAAATTTAATTGCTCCAAGAATTTTTGGAGGTTCAAGTCACGAAAATGTGGGTACAGATAGCAGTATGTACGCATTTATGCTTGAACAAGGAGTTCCAGCTTCTCAAGCTCAAGATTTTGTTTCGGGAATGCCAACGTATTGGGGAGATCAGCCAATTGTTTCTGCGCCAGCTTATATTGGAGCTGTAGTTTTCTTTTTGGCTGTTTTAGCTTTATTTATAGACGAAAGAAAAATTAAATATGTTTTCCTTACGGGAGCACTTTTTACTTTGGTGCTTTCATGGGGTAAAAACTTTTCTTTATTGACAGACTTTTTTATTGAATATGTTCCTCTTTATGATAAATTTAGAGCGGTGTCTTCAATTCAGGTTATTTTAGAATTATGTTTCCCTGTTTTAGCTGTTATGGGATTGCAATCATTTTTTAAAGCTAAAGATGAGCCAAAGTTACAGCAGAAAGCATTAATCCAAACAGGAGTTTTTGGCCTAGGAGTACTTGTTATTCTTCTAATAGCAAAAAGTTTCTTCCATTTTACTGGAATGAACGATAATGCTTATTTGGAAAGCTACGGACCAGGTTTCGTTGATGCTTTAAGAGAAGATAGAATGACAATGTATTATGCAGATTTACTAAGATCTGGATTCTTAATTATAATCACGTTTGCTGTTCTTTGGATGTTTCTAAAAAATAAACTTTCTCAGACAACAACTTTAATTATAGTTGGTTTAGTGATGATTTTTGACTTGTTTTTTGTAGACAAGAAATATGTTTCTGCTAAAGACTTTGTAAGCCCGGTTCAGATTGCGGCACCTTTTCAAGAAACACAGGCAGATGCTCAGATATTAAAAGATACTTCAATATACCGTGTATTTGACCTTCAAGGGCAATTGCAAGGAAGATCTTCTTATTTCCATAAAACAATTGGAGGTTATAGTGCTGTAAGACCAAGAAGAATGCAGCAATTGTACGATTATCAGATTGCTAAAAATAATCTAGAGATACTTAATATGTTGAATGTTAAGTATGTAATTCAAGTGGATAAAGACGGAAATCAAATTCCTGCGGTTAATCCAGATGCAAACGGAAATGCTTGGTTTGTAGAGTCGGTAAAACTGGTAAACAAACCAGACGATGTAATGAAAGCTCTGAATACTTTAGATACTAAAAAAGTGGCGGTTTTCAATGTTCACGAACACGAAAGCAAGTTCCAAAATGCGAGATTAAAGAAAGCTTTTGATACAACAGGAACCATTAAAGTTGTTACTTATAAGCCAAATTATATCAAATACAAATCAGAAAGCAATGGAGATGGTTTAGCTGTTTTCTCTGAAATGTATTATAAAAATGGTTGGAATGCTTACATAGATGGAAAACTAACAGATCATTTCCCTGTTGATTATGTTTTAAGAGCAATGGAAATTCCTGCTGGAAAACACACTATTGAATTTAAATTTGAACCTCAGATTATCAAGACTGGAGGAACAATTACTTTGATTAGTTCAATTGGAATGCTGTTGCTTTTAGCTGGAGGAATTTATTTTGAGAAATTCTACCGCAAAGATTCGCAAAAAAGTCACGGAGATACTCAAAATAATTAAAAAAAAATCTTTGCGATACTCAGTGCTGACTTTGTGAATCTCTGTGTAATTTAAATATGGAACAAAAAAAACTCTTAATAATTACCTATTATTTTCCACCTGCGGGAGGACCTGGTGTACAGCGTTGGCTGAAATTTGTAAAATATCTGCCAGAATTTGATGTTCAGCCAATAGTTTATGTTCCAGAAAATCCGACTTATCCAATTGTTGATGAAGGTTTGGTAAGTGAAATATCAGATAAAGTAATTGTTTTAAAGAATAAAATTTGGGAGCCTTATCAATTGGCTTCCATTTTTTCGAAAAACAAAACCAAGAAAATCAGTTCTGGAATTTTTCCGCAAAAGAAAAAGCAGACCTTCTTAGATAAGACTTTTCTTTGGGTTCGAGGAAATCTTTTTATTCCAGATGCCCGTGTTTTTTGGGTAAAGCCATCAGTTTCTTATTTAGAAAAGTACATTCAAGAAAATAATATTGATATCATTGTGACTTCTGGGCCGCCGCACAGTTTGCATTTAATTGGTTTAGAATTACAGCAAAAATTAAAAGTAAAATGGTTTGCCGATTTCCGTGATCCTTGGACAACAATTGGTTATCATAAAGCACTTCGTCTATCTTCTTATGCAGAAAAAAAACATAAGAATTTAGAGCATAAAGTACTTAACTCAGCAGATGAAATCATTGTAACCAGTAAAACCACAAAAGCTGAGTTCGAGGCTATTACCAATAGGCCAATTACGGTAATTACAAATGGTTATGATGTTGAAACTGTAGAAAAACAAACTTTAGATACGAAATTCACTTTAGCTCATATCGGTTCTTTCTTGTCCGATAGAAACCCGCCATTTTTATGGGAAGTTTTAGTTGAACTACTGCAAGAAGTTCCAGAATTTAAATTTCATTTAGAAATTAAATTAATTGGAGCGGTAAGTCAGGAAGTTTTGGATGCTATTCAAGAACATCAATTAAATGATTATTTGAATTTAGTGGGTTACGTTTCTCATAAGGAAGCTGTTGCGCATCAAAGAAAATCTCAAGTGTTACTTTTAATAGAGATTAATTCCAAAGATACAAAGAGCATTATTCCAGGAAAATTATTCGAATACATGGTTTCAAACCGACCGATTATTGCCATTGGACCTCAAGGTTCTGATTTTGCAGACATCGTAACGCAAACCAATACTGGAGTATTTTTTGATTATTCTGAGAAAGCGAAATTAAAAAGTGTAATTTTGGACTTTTTTAATCAGTTTTTGGAAGGGAAGCTGCAATCACATGGCATTGGTTTACAGCAATATTCAAGAAAAAACCTAACCAAACAATTAGCACAGCTGATTAAAGAATAATCAATTAAACATCACATACAATCTAAACTCAAGAAATGGGTATTGTCTTAAATCAGTCTTTTAAAAACACTATAATTACATACATTGGTTTTGGTATCGGAGCCATTAATACATTATATCTTTATCCCGTTTTTCTTGGGGCAACATATTACGCCTTAACAAATTATATTACATCTGCAGCAAACGTAATTATGCCTTTGTTTGCAATTGGAATGCAAAATACACTTGTAAAATTTTATTCGCAATATAAAACAGAAGAAGAAAGAGAGCAGTTTTTGTCTTTTACAGCACTGTTTCCAATTTTAATGTGTATTCCGCTAGGACTTATCGGAATCTTCTTCTACGATGATATAACCGATTTTGTTTCCAAAGAGAATCCAGTCGTTCGTGAGTTTATGCTTCTTATTCCGTTTATCGGAATCTGTATGGCTTACTTTGAGATTTTTTATGCGTGGGCGAGGGTTCACATGCATTCTGTTTTCGGGAACTTTATTAAAGAAGTCGGTTTAAGGCTGCTTTCTACATTTGCTTTAATTGGATTGTATTTCAACTGGATCAGTTTGGTTGAGTTTGTTTACGTAACTGCAGGTATTTATTTTTTGGCTTTCATTGTTACTATGTTTTATGCATTTTACATTAAAAAGCCTAATTTCCAGATTACAATACCAGAAAATGTAAAAAGTGTAATGGAGTATACTTTTTATATTATCTTATCAGGAAGCGTTGCTAATTTACTTCTAGATGGAGATAAGTTGATGCTGAATCAATACATGAAGATTGAAAATATTGCTTATTATTCTGTAGCTACTTATATCGCTTTGGTAATTTCTGTGCCAAGCCGTGCCATGCACCAAATCGTGTATCCGATTACGGCTAAATTAATGCATGAAAACAAGCATGATGAGTTAAATCAGCTGTACAAAAAGACGTCGATTAATTTACAGATTGTCGGCGGATTTGTAATGCTGTGTATTTTTGTGAATATCAGGCAATTGTATGAATTAGTTCCAAAAGACTACAGCGGTGGTATCTCAGTTGTATTTATGATCGGACTTTCTAAATATTTTGATTTGATCTTAGGAAATAACAATGCTATTATTTTCAATACGAAATATTACCGAATGGTATTGTATTTAGGATTAATGCTGGTTGTTTTAACCGTAATTTTAAATATGTTGTTCATTCCTCATTTTGGAATTATGGGTTCAGCGTTTGCTACGCTTTTATCTATTACATTATACAGTTTGGCAAAATTACTTTTTGTAGTTAAGAAGCTTGATTTGTATCCTTTTACCAAACAGACGATTCATTCCATACTGCTAACATTTGTGTTGTTTTTAGTATTTTATTTCTGGGAGTTTCCATTTTTTCAATTAATCAGTATTGCTTTAAAATCGATCTTGGTGACTATTTTATATGTATATCTGAATTATAAATTCAAGATTTCGTCGGATATCAATAATGTTATTGATTCTATTTTTAAAAAGTTAGGTTTTAAAATTTGATCTGATTTTTCTGTAAAAAAGAAAACAATTTAAAAAATCGTAGCTTTTTTGTTTTTATATTTGTTAGAAAGGATAACTAATTTATTTCTAATTGAATATGAGGATAAAAGTACTTAGGTTATTAGCTTTCTTTTTTGTTTTGTTTTCTTTTTCAGTAATTGCCCAGACCAAAAATCTGAAAAGTTCTGAAAAAGAAGCAGTGACAGTGAAATTAAAAGGTTATCCTGTAAAGCCTTTTAACGATACACTTTTTCTAGTATATCATAATGTTGGTTCTTTTTCTGCAAAAGAAAGAGCACAATATATTACCAATAAGATTAAAAGGCTTTACAATGAGTCGTTCTTCGAAAAAGACTCTATAAAAATCATTCCTTCCGATGTTTCTATGGATATTGTGTACCAGAGCGATTTGGTGATAATGTCTGTTTTGGAAGCCGATGCAAAAGCCGAAAACAGCACGGTAAGTGCGATTGCGAATCGTAATTTGGCTAAAATTAAAAGTGCAATAATTTATCAGAATGAAAATTATTCGCAGCTTCCTAAACGAATTGGTTATACAGTATTATTAACCCTTATAATTGGATTAGTCTTATTTTTGATATCGAAAGTTTTCAATTTCATAAAAAGATATATTGTAAAAAATAGAGCTAGGTATTTTAAAGGGGTCAGTTACAATTCAATTAATATACTATCTCCAGACAAGCAATTGTTTTTGTTCCTTCGAATTTTTGGGATTATAAAGATAATTACGCTTATTTTAATAGTATATCTATCGCTTCCTGTTTTGTTCAGTATATTTCCTGCTACAAAAGAGTATACGACAACATTGCTCAAATGGATTTTAACGCCTGCTAAATTGGCTTTTATGGGATTTATCGGCTTTTTGCCAAGCTTGTTTACCATAATTGTTATCATCATCATTTTTAAATATTCACTGAAGGTTATTAAGTTTTTCTTTGATGAAATAAAATCAGAAAAGATTAAAATTGATGGTTTTTATAGCGATTGGGCACTGCCAACATTCAACGTTATCAGGCTTTTAATGTACGCTTTTATGCTAGTCATTATTTTTCCGTATTTGCCAGGTTCAGATTCGCCTATCTTTAAAGGAGTTTCAGTATTTGTCGGAGTTTTGTTTTCGCTTGGTTCTTCAAATGCTATTGCCAATATGGTTGCAGGTTTGGTTATTACATACATGCGTCCGTTTAAAATAGGGGACTTTATTAAAATAGGAGAAGTAAGCGGAGAAGTAATCGAAAAAACCGCCTTAGTTACTCGAATTAGAACACCAAAATTTGAAGACATTACGATTCCAAATGCTACTGTTTTATCAAGCACCTCTACCAATTATTCAGCAAACACAAATCAGTCCACAAACGGATTGTTAATTCATACTACAGTAACAATTGGATATGATGTGCCATGGAAAGATATACATGCAGCCCTGATAGAAGCGGCTCTTAATACTGAAATGATAGAAAAGGAACCAAAACCGTTTGTTTTACAAACTAGTCTTGATGATTTTTACGTTTCGTATCAGATTAATGTTTATACAAAAGAACCCACAAAGCAGCCTCGTATTTATTCGTCGCTTCATCAGAATATTCAAGACTCTTTTAATGCTGCAGGTATTGAAATCATGTCGCCACATTATGGTGCTTTGCGTGATGGTAACACGACAACGATTCCGCCTAACTATTTAAAAGAAGATTATGAATCTCCTGTTTTTACTTTTAAGAAGAAAGGTTAAATAATTGATAACGAGTGATTAAATTTAAAACTTTAACACCTGAATACTTTGTAATTAATTTAATAAAAATTAACTTTATCATGAATGTTTAGCAGTACTTTGCTCAAAACGTAGTTTTTTTTCTAACAAAATGACTAAATGTAGGTATTTTTTTATTTTTTGAAATTAAATACTTTTGCAGGAAATTACAAATAAAAGTGTAACCAGAATTAATTGTAGATTAGAAATTATGAAGTACAATCATCTCAGCCATGAACAAAGCATGCAAGTATTTTCTAATATGATATCAAACAAAGTTCATAATGGATTTACTTTAGAAGAAAGAAATGATGAACTGCTTTTTGCAGTTTTATCTAAAGGTGGAAAAGTGGTTAATCACAGTTTAAATTTTTTGATTTTTTGTTTAACTCTAGGTTTATGGTCATTTGCATGGCTGTATCTTACTTTTGAGGCTTCAAAACAGAAAAAGATTTTAGTGGCTATTGACGAAGATGGTCTTCCTTTTGAGGAAAGATGTCTGGTAGCTTAAGAGCATTAAAAAAGAGAAATAAAATATAAAGCCATAAATACAAATTAATCCTTGTATTTATGGCTTTGTTATTTGAAAGCGGTCACTATTACAATTTATCTTTTAGATAAACTCCCGTTATAGATTCTTTTACTTTTACAATATCTTCTGGAGTCCCAGATGCCAATAAATGACCTCCATTTTCTCCTCCTTCAGGACCTAAATCAAGAATCCAATCAGCGCATTTTATTAAATCAAGATTATGTTCGATTACAATGATCGAATGTCCTTTTTCGATTAAAGCATCAAATGAAGCTAAAAGTTTTTTGATATCATGAAAATGAAGACCCGTAGTAGGTTCATCAAAAACAAATAAGGCTTTGTCTTTTGTAGCGCCTTTTACCAGAAAAGAAGCCAATTTAATACGCTGTGCCTCTCCACCAGAAAGAGTAGAAGAGGATTGTCCTAATTGTACATATCCTAAACCAACATCTTGCAATGGCTGTAACTTTTGAGTAATTTTTGCCTGCTTATTTTTTTCAAAAAAAGCAATCGCATCATCAATGGTCATGGTTAGAATGTCATTGATATTTTGATTGTCAAAAGTAACTTCTAAGATTTCTTTTTTAAATCGTTTTCCACCACAGGTTTCACAAGGTAGCGAAACATCGGCCATGAAAACCATTTCAACATTTATTGAGCCTTCTCCTTTACAAGTTTCGCATCGACCTCCATCGACATTAAAAGAGAAATGTTTAGCCTGATAACCTCTTATTTTTGATAGTTTTTCTTTCGCATATAAATCACGAATATCATCATAAGCTTTGATATAGGTAACAGGATTTGATCTAGAACTTCTTCCAATCGGATTTTGGTCTACATATTCGATATGTTTAATTTGTGAAAACGATCCGGAAATCTCGGTAAATTGTCCTGCTTTTTCAGAAGCACTTTCTAATTTTTTCTGAACGGCAGGAAATAAAATTTTCTTTATTAAAGTACTTTTTCCACTTCCGGAAACACCTGTAACAACCGTTAGAACATCTAAAGGAAAAGTAACATTTATGTTTTTTAAGTTGTTTTCGCGTGCGCCAATAATATCAATATGATTTTTGAATTTTCTTCTTTTTTTCGGAACAGAAATTTCTAAATCACCATTTAAATATTTTGCTGTTAAAGAATCCGATTTTAAAATTTCATCATAAGTTCCTTGTGCAACCAATTTTCCTCCAAAAGTCCCAGCTTCTGGACCAATGTCAATAATCATATCGGCAGCTTTCATAATATCTTCATCATGTTCAACCACAATTACGGTGTTGCCAAGATCACGAAGAGAAAGCAGTACTTTGATCAGTCTTTCAGAATCTTTTGGGTGCAGACCAATACTTGGCTCGTCGAGAATATACATCGATCCAACCAAACTGCTTCCAAGAGAAGTTGCAAGGTTAATTCGCTGAGATTCTCCTCCCGAAAGAGTTGCAGAATTTCTATTTAGAGTAAGATAATCTAATCCCACTTCGGTTAAAAAAGATAAACGATTATTGATTTCGACCATTAAACGTTTAGCAATTTGCTGTTCGTATTGATTTAATTCAATGTTTTTAAAGAAAGTAACCAAATGTTTAATCGGTAAATCGACAAGATCAGAAACCGTTTTTCCATTGATTTTTACGTAAGATGCTTCTTCGCGCAGACGTTTGCCTTTACAGACATGACATTTCGTTTTTCCGCGATAGCGCGAAAGCATTACACGATTTTGGATCTTATAATTTTTTTCTTCTAATTCTCTAAAGAAATCATTTAGCCCTTGAAAATATTGATTTCCAGTCCAGATTAAATCCTTTTGTTCTTCTGTTAATTGAAAATAAGGTTTGTGAATTGGGAAATCAAATTTATATGCATGTTTTACCAATTCATCTTTATACCAGCTCATGCTTTCGCCGCGCCACGGATAAATTGCACTTTCATAAATAGACAATGCTGTGTTTGGAATCACAAGGTCGGCATCAATACCGATTATATTTCCATAGCCTTCACAAACAGGGCAAGCTCCGTAGGGATTGTTAAAACTGAATAAATGAACATTTGGCTCTAGAAAAGTCATTCCGTCAAGTTCAAAATTATTCGAATATGAAAATCTCTTCTCTGCATTTAATTCTTGCAAATAACAGATTCCTTTCCCTTCAAAAAAAGCAGTCTGAACTGCATCTGCCAGACGATTGTAAAATTCTTCTTCTTCCTTTACAACAATACGGTCAATAATTAGTAGTATGTCTTTATTATCGAATTGATGTAAATCTGAAGCCGAAAATTCATCCAAACGAATCATTTCATTATCGACCAAAATACGAGCAAAACCTTGCTGTAAAAGTACTTTTAGTTTGTCTTCGAGCTGTCTTCCTTCTTCAAGATGAATAGGGGCAAGCAACAGCCATCTGCTATCGAGCGGAAGACTTTTAACGTCGGAGATAACATCAGTAACTGTATTTTTTTTGACTTCCTGTCCAGAAATAGGAGAGTAGGTGCGTCCGATTCTAGCAAACAAAAGTTTGATGTAATCGTAAATTTCTGTCGAAGTCCCAACTGTAGAACGGGCATTGGTTGTATTTACTTTTTGCTCAATCGCAATAGCAGGAGCAATACCTTTTATGTATTCTACTTTTGGCTTGTCTAAACGGCCTAAAAACTGACGAGCATAAGACGACAAGCTTTCTACATAACGTCTTTGTCCTTCGGCATATAAAGTATCAAAAGCTAAACTCGATTTTCCTGATCCTGAAAGACCTGTAATAACAACCAGTTTATTTCTAGGAATAACAACATCTACATTTTTCAAGTTATGTACCTGTGCTCCTTTAATTATAATATTTGATTTTGGATCTATTTTAGAAAGGTCAATTTGCATAAAAAAGTCAATTTTTACAAAAGTAAACAATTTTGAATTGGATTTTGTTAAGGATTTAGTTCCAAATCTTAACTATTTTATCATAATTAAAATGCTTTTTGGTCGGCCTATTTCAGTTCAAAGAATTTGATTTTAGTAGACAAAAAGATGCTGTTTAAAGTCTTTTTGAGAAAAATGTCAAATAATTATCAATTTGTTCCGATAAAAATTGTAATTTAAATTTAGATTTAGTGCAATCATTAAGTTTTATCTTGCTAATTGTAAGGAAATTACGTTTTGTTTTTGAACTTTTTTACGAGCTTTTGTTTTACGGATTTTTAGCTCTTTTTAGGTAAAATTTATGTTTATTGTACATTAATAAAAGCTTTACTAATAATAATTAATGATTTTATTTGCTTTTTAAAAGTAAAATTTGTTAAATTTGGTCACAATATTAACATAACCCAAAAAAGCCACGCCTATATAAGAAAACTACTTTTTAGAAAATACTCCAAATTTTAAAACAAAACTAAAAAAGTAGTTATTATGGCTGATCTGCATACTCCAGACGCTCTATTAGTAAAAAATTATGTTGACGGTAGCGAAGCTGCACTGGCAACATTAATAAAAAGGCACGAATCTAAGATATATGGTTTTATATATTCTAAGATTGCTGATAGAGATATTTCAAATGATATTTTTCAAGACACATTTATTAAAGTTATTAAAACTTTAAAAAGCAATTCGTATAATGAAGAAGGTAAATTCTTGCCTTGGGTAATGCGTATTTCTCATAACTTAATCGTAGATCATTTTCGAAAAACAAAGAAAATGCCAATGTATAGAGAAACAGAAGAGTTTTCTATTTTCTCTATTATGTCAGACGATGCATTGACAATAGAAGGCAAAATGATTGTAGATCAAGTCGAGATTGATTTAAAAAAACTGATAGAAGAACTTCCAGAAGATCAAAAAGAAGTACTGGTAATGCGTATGTATCAGGATATGAGTTTTAAAGAAATCTCAGAAGTAACTGGCGTAAGCATCAATACTGCATTAGGGAGAATGCGATACGCGCTAATGAATTTGAGAAAAATAATAGAAAAACATCAAATTATTTTAACCAACTAATACTATTTTGATAATTAGCCCGTTATACTAGTATAAAACATTTTGAATAGTATGGGGAAAATTTACTCAAAAAAAGCACAAGCTTCTAAAAATCTTAAACCTAAAAAAGAAGTCGTTTCTTTTTTATTGAATTATTCTAAAGCCTTGACAGTAGTTAAGATTGACGATAAAAATTTTGAGATTATAGCTAACTAAACAGCCCACTGCTCCTGTCGGATGTTTATTAAAACAAACCAAATGGTCGTTTTGGTTGAAGAACTCACTGTTCGTATATTTCATTATACAAACAGTGAGTTTTTTTGTTTGTCTATATTCATAAATAAAAAATATAAGTATTTTACAGCATTTTTCTTCTGTTTTGTTAAAATTTAATATTATGATGGGAATTAATGTGTTTATTTGTTTTTTAATTCTATTTTAGTTAAAAAACTATTTTTTATTTCGTTTAATGTGCTTTTTATAAGTGTTATTCGTATTGAAAAATTTGTTTGTTTAAAATAATAAACTAAGAATTAAATATTTAACCCCAAAAAACTATTTATGAAAAAAAACTACCCTACTTTATTTCGTTAGGTTTTGATGCTAATTTGATTTTGAGAAAAATATTTGAACCAGCAAATGTTTACTCAAGAAAATAGTAAGGATAATTTTTAAACCAGTTTAATTATCTGTTTTGCTATTTCTTAAAAGAAAATAAGAAAATCATTTAACAACCAAAACTCAACCGCAAAATGAAAGACAATATTAAAGTGCTGTCATGCTTATTGATGATAAGTATTGGCGCATTTGCACAGAAAGACAAAATTAAAGAAGCTCAGTCTTTATTTGATAAAGGAAATAGCCAGGAAGCTTTGGCAATTTTAACTAAAACAGAATATCTTATTCTTAATGCTTCTGATGAAGATAAATCAGATTACTACTTCTTAAAAGGAAACGTTTTAAAAGACTTAGCTGTAAAAAATATTGATGCAGCTAATAATTTTACATTAGCGTCGCAATCGTACCAAGATGTGTTTTTATACGAAAACGAATCAGGAAAATTTAAATGGACAGTTAAAGCAAATATGGCTTTAAAAGATATGAAAGCCAGTCTAGTAAACGGAGCAATGGCCGATTTTAATGCTGGAAAATTTAAAGAGAGTGCAGAAAAAAGTTATAAAGTATATCTGTTTGATAAAAAGGATACCCTGAACTTGTTTAATGCGGCGTCTTCATCTATCAATGCAAAAGATTTTAGTTCGGCAGTTACTTATTATGAACTTCTAAAGAAAATTAATTTTTCAGGAAAAGGGGTTTTGTACTATGCTACAAATAAGAAAACAAAAGAAGAAGATGTCTTTGTTTCGCCAAAAGCTAGAGAATCAGCAATTCAACAAGGATTCTATGAAAAACCAAGAACAGAATCTGTACCGTCTAAAAAAATAGAAGTAAACAATAATCTTGCTTATGCATACCTTGAAAGAAAAGATTATTCTAAAGCCGAAGCGGTATATAATTATGTTTTAGAATTGAATCCAAATTATGTAGATGCCTATATTAATCTGGCTTACTTAAAACTACAAATGAAGAAAGATTTAGCTGATGAAATTTCTTCATTAGGAACTACTCCAGCTGAGATGCAAAAGTACGATAAGCTTAGTGCAAGAAAAGATGATATTACAAGAAGTGCGATTCCGTATCTGAAAAAAGTGCTTACACTAGAGCCTAAGAATTCAGATGCAACAAAAACATTGCTAGGTGTTTATAGATCGCTTGATATGACAGCAGAATATAATGCTTTAAAAGCGGGAATGTAAATAAATTGGATAATTAGAAAATTGGATAATTAGAAAATTTCTACAGATTCCGAACACATTGCCTAATTTTCTAATTGGCACATTAAAGCACAAAGATCTTTAATCTTTGTGCTTTATTTTTTTGAAACTGTTTTTTCAAGTTCTTCAATGAGAGATTTCTTTCCGACAGTTTTGGTGATAATATCTTTTTCAAGATTCCATCCACGTGCTGGAGAATATTCTCGGCCGTACCAAATAATCTGCAAATGCAAGTCGTTCCATAATTCTCTCGGAAATAATCTTTTAGCATCTTTTTCGGTTTGCGCTACATTTTTTCCGTTGGATAAATTCCATCTGTACATTAATCTGTGAATGTGTGTGTCAACAGGAAAAGCTGGAACGCCAAAAGCTTGCGACATTACTACACTTGCTGTTTTATGGCCAACCGCTGGTAAAGCCTCAAGCGCTTCGAAACTCTGCGGAACCTCGCCATTATGTTTTTCAATTAAAATTTCAGATAGACCGTGAATTCCTTTAGATTTCATTGGAGATAAACCACACGGACGAATAATTTCCTTAATTTCCTCCACCGACATTTTAACCATATCATACGGATTATCGGCCTTTGCAAATAATAAAGGTGTAATTTGGTTTACACGAACATCGGTACATTGTGCAGATAGCAAAACCGCAATCAAAAGCGTATAAGGATCTTTATGGTCAAGCGGAACAGGTATAGTAGGGTAGAGTTCTTTTAATTTATCAATAACAAATTGTACACGAGCTTCTTTATTCATTTCCGTATTTTTAATGTTGTAAAAATAGTATAATTTTAATGATGTGCCTAATCCAGCTTTCCGTTTCAACTCCTCATTATGCCAGTAACATTTTTAAGTATTTAAAAGAGCTTCCTTTGGTCGCTTTTTAAATACAAAAAATGTAAACTATCATAATTCCGGGGTTTTCACTGCAATCTGGGGCATGAAAAAAGTTATGAGTTATAAGTTATGAGTTATCTTTGTTAATCTAAAGCCTAAAATCAACAACCTAAAATATAAAAATATGACAACATTAAAAGCAGGAGATAAAGCGCCAAATTTTTCAGGAATAGATCAAGACGGAAAAACACACAAACTGACAGATTACGCAGGGAAAAAATTGGTTGTTTTCTTTTATCCAAAAGCGAGCACTCCAGGCTGTACAGCGGAGGCGTGTGACTTGAGAGATAATTTTCATCGTTTTCAAGCTAATAATTACGAGCTTTTAGGAGTGAGTGCTGACAGTGCAAAAGCACAAATTAAGTTTAAAGATAAATATGAATTGCCTTTCCCATTAATTGCAGACGAAGACAAATCGGTTATTAATGCATTTGGAGTTTGGGGACCAAAGAAATTTATGGGAAGAGAATACGACGGAATCCATAGAACAACTTTTGTAATTGACGAAAAAGGAATTATCGAAGAAGTAATCGAAAAAGTAAAAACAAAAGAACATGCTTCGCAGATTTTGAAATAGAGATTTTTGTTTCAGGTTTTCTTTGTTTCAGGTTTCAAGTTGCTTTACTTAATGTTTAGTTTTAACGCAAAGCACGCTAAGTTTTTTTATGAGCCAAACCTACTAAACTGGCAAAGTTCGCAAAGCTTAATTTACATAAAGCTTTGCGAACTTTGCGTTTTTGGCACAAGCTTAAGTAAAAAAAAACTTAGCGTGCTTTGCGTTAAAAAAATACCCGCTTCAACAGTAGCTTGAAGCCTGAAACAAAAAAAGTCCCAAGGAGGGACTTTTTTATTATTGTTTATTTTGTTCTAATTCTTTCTGCGGATGATATCCAAAAAGATGATGTTCTTTAATGATTTCTGGAATTCCAGGAGGCAGCATTGGTTCCCAGCCCGTTTTACCTTGATTAATCATTTTTAGAATTTCTCTAGAGAAAACATCTAGGATATTTGGATCGTAATCTTCAATGTCTACTACTTTTCCATTGAATTTAAAGAATTTATATAACTCTTTCATTCTAGGATGAACCTTCAAATTGTTTGAATTCATTAATGAGCCATCTTCGTCTAACATTGGATATAAGAATACTTTCATATCGCGATAGAATAATTTTCCGAAAGCTTCTAGAATTCCACCGCTTAAATGGCGGTAGTACTTCTCGTCAAAAATATCAACAAGGTTATTTACCCCCATTGCCAATCCCATACGAGCTTTGGTGTAGTTTGCAAAGTATTCTACAACTTTATAATATTCTTGGAAATTCGAAATCATAACGGTTTGACCAAGAGAACAAAGCAATTCGGCTCTATCCATAAAATCTCTTTCATCAATTTCTCCATCTGATCTTAAATTCGAAAGAGTAATTTCAAAAATTACAAGCGTATTGTTCTTTTCAACCTTATTTTCTTTAAGAAACATTTCTAAAGATTTCTCATACATATCCATGTTTACCTTTGTAACAGGACGAAAACTTCCTCTCAAAGCTAAAAGGTTCTTTTTGTATAAGATAGCTGCTGGTAAAATGTTTTTCCCTTCTGGGTTAAACATTACGGCATCTGTCATTCCGTTTTTAACCAATTGTAAACTCATTAAACGATTGTCTACATCGGCAAAACGAGGCCCAGAAAAGTTGATGGTGTCGATCTCTAATTGATCTTTATCTAAGTGATCGTATAAGTATCTAAGTAATCGTTTTGGATCATTGTATTTGTAAAAAGCACCGTAAATTAAGTTAACTCCTAAAATTCCCAGTGTTTCTTGTTGTAATCTAGCGTCAGTCTCTTTAAAACGAATATGAAGGATAATTTCGTTATAAGCTTCGTCTGGTTCAATTTGGTATCTAATTCCGACCCATCCGTGACCTTTAAATTGTTTGGCAAAATCTATTGTTGCAACGGTGTTGGCGTAACTGAAAAAAAGTTTTGTTGGGTGTTTTTCTCGGCTTAAACGCTCTTCGATGATTTGTCCTTCATGGGTAAGCATTTTTTTTAAACGCTCTTCGGTAACATATCTTCCGTCATTTTCGGCTCCATAAACCGCATCACTAAAATCTTTATCATAGGCAGACATAGCTTTTGCAATAGTTCCCGATGAACCTCCAGATCTGAAAAAGTGTCTAACGGTCTCTTGTCCAGCGCCAATCTCAGCAAATGTTCCGTAAATATTTTCGTTTAAATTAATGCGTAACGCTTTGTCTTTTATAGAAGGAATCTGTTCGATGACCTTGTCACCCTTGAGTTTTATTTCTGTACCCATTTTGTTTTAAATAGATTTGTTACAAAGTTAGTAAATTAGGAGTCTAATGAAAGAGAAATAATCTATTTTTGTAAAAAAATTAAGTTCAATTGAAGGTTTATTTTTTAGGTACAGGCACTTCTCAAGGCATTCCAATTATCGGAATCGATCATCCAGTTTGTAAAAGCACTGATGCTAAGGATAAAAGGCTTCGTGTATCCATTTGGATAACATGGGACGAGCATTCTTATGTTATTGATTGTGGTCCCGATTTCAGGCAGCAAATGCTTTCCTGTGGATGTCGAAAACTCGATGCGATTCTTTTTACCCACGAGCATTCTGACCACACTGCTGGTTTAGACGATATTCGTCCATTTAATTTCAGACAAGGAGAAATTCCGATTTACGGACATAAACGTGTTTTAGATAATCTAAGACGCCGTTTTGATTATGTTTTCGAGACCGTAAATAAATATCCGGGAGCTCCAAGCGTAAAAACAATCGAAGTGCAAAATAATGCGCCTTTTGCCGTTGGAGATAAAATGGCAATTCCGATAAATGCTATGCACGGCGATTTGCAGGTTTTTGGGTACAGAATAGAAGATTTTGCTTATTTAACTGATGTAAAAACAATTGAACAAGCCGAAGTTGAAAAATTGAAAGGTATAAAAGTTCTGGTAGTGAATGCTTTGCGTGTTGAACCTCACGATACTCATTTTAATCTTCAAGAAGCGCTTGATTTTATTGATCTAGTTAAACCTGAAAGAGCCTATTTAACTCATATTAGTCATGTTTTGGGCTTTCATGAAGAAGTCCAACAGAAGCTTCCTGAAAATGTTTTCTTGGCTTACGACAATTTAGAAATTACAATTTAATTATACCACACAATGAAAAAATCCTTAATGCTTTATCTTTTTATTCTTGCCATTTTAATGAACGTTTTCACGTATTCGTTTTATAGCGGAGAAGTGAAATTTGGACAGGAGCGATATGATAAAACAACTAAGAAATTAAGAGACAGCATTAGTCTTATGAAAAATAAATTGGCAGAGGCTGATTATTTTTCTTTAGAACACAACGAAAATGCACAAAATTACTTTGATAATAGTGCTTCAGGAGGAAAAGTGATTTTGTATGAAAAACTAATTCCAGTTGTGACCGAGAAGTTATTAGATCTCAATTCAAATCCAAAAGGGAATCCTTATACAGGACAGGATATGATTGATGGAAAGAAATTCATTATCAATAAGGTAAAAATTTTAAACCACAGATGGATCATTGCAGATTACAGTAATGGTGAATTATGGGGAGAAGTCTTATTAAAGTACTTTGTAGATAACGACGATAATATTACCTTTGAAGTAAATCAAACTTGGTTATATCAAAAATAGGATTTTATAATCCTATTTTTTTTGACCTTAAAAAATTTAGGTTATGAAAAAGATGTTTTTGTTTTTGATTATTGCAAGTTCAATTTCTTGCGGAAAAAAGGTTTCTCAAGAGAATACAAGCACAACTCCGAAAGAGCAACAAAAAGAAGCTGTTGTAGGAGGAGATTCAGATTCTCATGGCTGTAAAGCTTCTGCAGGTTATACCTGGTCAACGCTTAAAAAAGAGTGTATTAGAGTTTTTGAAAATAGCACAAGACTAAATCATGCTGAAGATGGAAAAACGTATTCTACTGTTTCCTATGTAATTTTTGACGGAAATAAAGCAGAACTTTTTCTAGATACTCAAAAAGAATCGATTATTCTAGAAAGAAAATCAGAAGGTGATTCTTGGGTTAATGGCGATTGGCAGTTAATTCCGTGGAAAGGATATGTTCTGAAAAAAGCAGGGAAGATTCTTTATACAGGAGAATAAAGTTTACAGTCACAGTCTCAGTTTTCAGTTAGAACTTTGTCAATTTTTTTTTGCTATTCAAAACTGAAAACTGCGACTGCGACTGAATACTAAATAATCTCTTTAATGAACTCAGAATTTAAAATCTGAGCAAATTCTTCATTTAAACTTGCTAAAGCCGTCTGATGTATTATTTCGGCAGAGAAATCTTCTCCGTTTAAACCTTTTTTATTAAAAGTTGCTGTTGCATCAGAAACTAGGTAAACATTGTAACCAAAGTTTCCTGCCATTCTTGTTGTGGTAGAAACGCAATGATCTGTGGTCAAGCCAACAATTACAAGATTTGTAATTTTAGCATTATCCAAAAGCTCTTTTAAATTCGTTCCAATAAAAGCACTATTGACATTCTTTTTGATTACTGTTTCTCCTTCAAGAGGTTTTACTACATCTTGAAACTCATTTCCAGGATTTGTCTCGTTTAAAATCGAATTTGGATTTGAAGAACAATGCTGAATATGAAAAATAGGCAGTTTTTTGCTTCGCCAGATCTTTAGAAGTTCGCCAGCTTTTTCTTCTGCCTTAACATTATTACGGTCTCCGCCCCAATAAGCAACGTCATGAAAACCTTTTTGAATATCAATTAAAATTAATGCAGGGTTGTTAAGTTTTGAAATGCTCATTTTATAAAGGATTTAGTGGAAACTGCGACTGAGAACTGCGACTGAGAACTGCGACTGAATACTAACTAAGCAGCCAATTCTTAAAATCAAAGAAATTCTGAGGAGCAACTCCATGTCCAACAGGATATTCTTTATAAGTAAGCGGAATATTTAATTTTTCTAAAGCAGCAGGTGTTTTTCTAGCCCATTCAATCGGAATAACTTGATCTACAGTTCCGTGTGAAGCGAAAAACTTTAAGTTTTCGAAATCATTGTTTTCAAAACCTTCTTTGATGATTTCTTCGTTGAAATAACCACTCATTGCCACAACTCTTTGAATTTTTTCTGGATAAGAAAGCGCGGTTGCATAACTTAATATAGATCCTTGGCTGAATCCTATTAAAGTTACATTATTGGCATCAATTGGATAATTTGCTACTAGTTCATCAATAAAAGTTGCAATTAAATCTCTTGAAGTTCTAGCTTGCTCGTTATCTGAAAATTTATTTTGGTCGGCATCAAAATTAATTGCATACCAAGCATAAGCACCATATTGCAAATCGTAAGGGGCTCTGGCAGAAATGATATAATAATTATCAGGAAGTTCAGAAGCAAAAGAGAATAAATCAGATTCGTTGCTGCCATATCCGTGCAATAAAAGCAATAACGGATTTTTATCTAAAATTACTTTTGGTTCTCTTATTTTATATTCTAAAGATAGATTCATTTTTTTTAATTGTAAATTATCAATTGTGAATTGTAAATTTTTAGTCTCAGTCTCAGTCACGGTTTTCAGTTCTTAACTTTGACAAAGTTTTGACGTTTTTTAGTTTGGAATTTGGTACTTAAAAATTGGAATTTTAAAATTTATCCAATTTTCTTAAACCATTTTTGAAATAAATTTCCAACCAAAGGAATTGGTCTCATTTGCCCTTGAATGGCATTAAAAATACCAAAAGTCCAAAGAATTGAGATACAGATCCACATTGGGAAAGTAATGAAAAAACTATCAAAGTTGCTGATAATTGCTCCTAAAGAAATGAAGGTTAAAGACAACCCTAAAGATTGACGGATATGAAAAGAAGCAAAACTATTTTTGTTTTCAGAATTCATACTCATGGCAATTAAAACACCAATGATTAGAATGTAACTCGTAATAGCAATTGGTTTTCCTTCTTCGACTGAATTATTCATTTTATTATTTTGTAACTAATTGATTTTGATTTAAAATTCCATAAACAGAACCTTTAAGTTCAGTTCCTAAGAAAGCAGAATTTTTAGATTTTGAAAGGATATTTTCTTTTGCAAAAGTTGATTTTCCTTCTGTTGTGAACAAAGTTAGGTTTGCTTTTGCTCCTTCTTCAATAACATTGTTTTCTAAACCAAAAACATTTTTAGCAGCAGTTAATTTTGCAACAATCGTTTCAACAGGTAAAACGGTTAACAAAGCCCCGAAAGCGCTTTCTAAACCTATAGTTCCATTTTTAGCTGTATCAAATTCCATTTTTTTGAATTCAATGTCAATTGGGTTGTGGTCTGAAGTAATCATGTCGATTGTTCCGTCAGCAATTCCGTTAAGCAAAGCTTGTCGATCAACTTCTGTGCGTAGGGGTGGAGTAACTTTAAAACGAGTATCAAATCCGTCCAGTTTTTCATCAGTTAAAACCAAATGATGTACAGATGCACTGCAAGTTACGTTTAAACCTTTCGCTTTCGCTTCTCTAATCAATTCAACCGATTTTGCTGTAGAAATTGTCGGAATATGAAGTTTTCCTCCAGTATATTCCAGTAAAAATAAGTTTCTTGAAATTTGCAGCTCTTCAGCTAGGTTTGGAATTCCTTTTAAACCTAATCTTGTAGAAACAATTCCTTCATTAGCAACTCCATTTCCTTTAATGTTTGGGTCTTGAGAGTAGGCAATTACCAATCCGTCAAAATCTTGTACATATTGTAAAGCGATTTTAAGGATATTAGCATTGTCAATACTTTTGTTATAATCTCCAAAAGCGATTGCTCCCGAGTTTTTCATATCAAAAAGCTCTGCCATGTCTTTTCCTTCACTGGCTTTTGTTAAAGCGCCTATTGGGAAAATTTCTGTTGCAAAACCATTTGCTTTACTTTTTACGAAATTTACTTGTGACTGATTGTCAATAATTGGCAACGAATTCGGCTGTAATGCAACTGCTGTAAAACCGCTTTTTGCTGCCACGTTCAGTCCGTTTGCGATTGTTTCTCTGTCTTCATAGCCAGGCTCTCCAAGAGAAACACTGCTGTCAAACCAGCCCTGAGAAACATGAAGGTCATCAAATCGTACCACTTCTGCTTCGTCATTTGGAAGCGAAACGCCTATTTTTTCTATTACACCATCTGCAATTAAAAGATCAACGGTCTGATTGTGAAACGGACTTTTTGAGTCGATAATTTTGGCGCTTTTGATGATTAGTTTCATATGTAGATATTTTTTTGTCGTAAAATGATTTTTGTAAAAAGTAAAATGCCTTTAAAAGAAGCGCAAATTCTATTTCACAAATTTTATAATTGCCATTTCTAATGCTAAAAATAACAGTGCAAAGATAACAAACCATTTCCAAATTTGGCTGTCAGTTCGTTCTGTTTGTAGTGTATTAAAAATAGTTGAAATGGTATCGGCTGTTTTGAAATCAGAAACTGCATTTGTGTTTACTTGACTCAAATCACTTTCGGTTCTTTTGTAATTAAAACTGATGTTTTCAACCCATTCTTTTTTATCGAAAACACTATAATTTCCAGCTGTTTCAGGGAAATCATTAAAGGTTAATTTGACTTTATTATTTAAAATCTGCTGAATCGGAATAAACGAATCGTCAATTCCTTTTACTTCCAAAATAGCATCTTTAGTCAATAAAACGTCAACAAAATAAGGCTGATTATTTCCAATTGTCAAAGCATTTATACCAGTTTTTTGATTGTTTTGAGCGATTTTATAAAATAACGGAACAATTAAAGGCGATTGCTGAAAATTAGAGTTTGCACTATTTATTGGTGCTGTGAAAACCGTTATTCCAGAAACCTGATTCTGAACAGCAGTTACAAAAGCAGTCTGATCTTCAAACGAAAGAACGGCTGGATAAGAACTCGAAACGGCAAATGAACTATTTACTTTAGGATATTGGAAATTCGTTATTTTGTTTTCGAAAACGCCTGAAAACAGCGGATGGTCGAAATTAATTTTAGTGATTAATTTACTATTGGTTTCTAAATTTCCGAACTGAATTTTTCCAAAATTCCCCAATAAAGCATTTAAACTTGAAAGAGAAGTTTTCTCAGACGGAATCACAACTAGATTTCCTCCTTTAGAAACAAAAGCTTTTAAAGTAGTTTGTAATGCTTGTGGAATATCAACCAATTCATTTAGAATAATAGTATTTTGCTTTTCTAAACTATTATAATCTAAAGCACTAATTGAGTAGTTGTTATAATTGAATTCTGCTGAAGTATAAATTCTCGATAAGAAATTGCTTTTTTCAGGTTCGCCAATACTGATAACGTTTGTTTTTTTGTTTTTTGAAATGCTGAAAAATAATTTGTTGTCGTAAGTAAGGCCATTGTCTTCAATTACTACATATCCGTGAAAAGCCTCTTTCGGAATAGTAAAATTGATTTTCTTTTTCTTCGTATCAAAATTGACAATAGTTTTGGCAATCAGTTTGTTTTGATTGTAAAGTGCCGTTGAAACAGGTTTGAAATCTTCGCCATAAGCTGATAAATTGATGCCAATTTCGTAGAAGTTTTCTAAAGTTTGATTAATGTAGACGCTGTCAATTGAAACATTGTTTTTTTGTTCTGCTTCAGGAACGATGAAGTATGGTTTTTCGTCGAAATCTATAGTTTTAATAGCTGCTTCTTTTAAACCAACAGCATCTGTAATAATTACAATGTCTTTTTTATGAGCCGATTTGTGTGCTTTAATTTTGGCTGTAATTGCTGAAAGATCAAAAGGAGAAGCGCTGTATTTTAAGTTTTGTAAAGCGCTCTTAGATGATTTAATATCGGTATTCCAAAAGTTTTCGGTGTTGGTTAAAAGTGAAAACTGAGTGTTTTCTGGAGTGTTTTCAAGTAATTCTTGAACAGCTCTTTTTAGTAATTCTCCCTTTTTGCCTTTTGCCTGCATACTGAAAGAATTATCCAATACAATATACATCTCATTTGAAGCGTTCTTACTGTCGGCAGCTTCAAAAAAAGGCTGTGCAAATGCAATAATGGCGCAGGTAAGCAATAGTAAACGTGTCGCTAATAAAAGACGTTTTTTAATTTTAGAGCTTTTACGAGTCTGAATAGCAAGCTCTTTTAAAAATCGGACGTTGGTGAAATAGGAAGTTTTAAATCGTCTTAATTGAAATAAGTGAACCAAAATTGGAACGATCAATAAAAACAGAAAGTATAGAATTTCGGGATGTTTAAAATGCATTCTGGCTTCGATTTACTTCACTACGTTTTGTTTTTCGCGAAGATGCAGGTCAAAAATACAAATTAAAATTATTTAAACCATATAAGTTCATATAGAGATTATAAGGAAATAGCAAATAAAGACTTACATAACTTATATGAACTTACACGGTTCTAAAAAAATATCAAAAAATGTAACTTTTGTAATTTCTTTGTAACTTAGGAGTTACTTCAAGCAGATATTATTGCTTATTTTAGCTAATTCAAAAAAAATAAAAATAAACTATGAAAAAAATATATCTAGTATTATTTTCAGCTTTATCATTAACTACTGTTAAAGCTCAAAATAAATTCAATTTATTGGTTGGAACTTATACGAATACTTGTCAAAGCAACGGAATTTATGTGTACGATTTTGATGCTTCGACAGGTGATTATAAATTGAAGGGTTCTTCAGAGAATGTTGTAAGTCCGAGTTATTTGTCGGTTTCAGCAGATAATAAATTTATTTATGCCGTAAACGAAAATGGGACTCAAAGTACAGTAAGTGCTTTTTCATATGATTCGCAAGCTGGAAAGATCAATCTCTTGAATAAAAATGATGCTTTAGGGGCAGATCCTTGCCACTTAATAAATGATGATAAAAATGTAATTGCTGCCAATTATTCTGGCGGAAGTATTGCTGTTTTTAAGAAAAATCCAGACGGAAGTATTACAGAAGCTCAGCAGTTGATTCAGCATGAAGGAAAAGGACCAAATGCAGCGCGTCAGGAAAAAGCGCATGTGCACATGGTTATGTTTTCTCCGGACAAAAAGTTTGTATTGTCAAATGATTTAGGTTTAGATAAAGTGTTTATTTACAAATACAATCCAACTGCAAAAAATGAAATTCTGACTTTAAAAGGAAGTGTTGATGTAAAACCGGGAAGCGGACCAAGACACTTAACTTTTAGTAAAGACGGGAAATTTGTGTATTTGGTTCAAGAATTGGATGGAACTTTAACAACATTAAGTTGGGATAAAACGGGAAGTTTAAAAGTAGTTGCAGAAACAAGTATCCTTCCAAAAGATTTTAAAGGCGGCACGGGAGCTGCGGCAATCAAACTTTCGCCTGACGGAAACTTTTTATATGTTTCAGACCGTGTAGATGCCAATGCTATTTCAGTTTACAAAATTCTTAAAACAGGAGCTTTAGAATTGGTAGAGCAGCAAAGCACTTTAGGAAAAGGTCCACGTGATTTTGCAATTGATCCAACAGGAAATTATCTTTTAGTAGGACATCAATATACTAATGATATAGTTATTTTTAAGAGAGACATAGCAACAGGAAAAATTACAGACACTGGAAGAAGAATCCAGATGTGCTCACCAGTTGGGCTCTTGTTTACGAAAATTTAGTAAAAAAAGGTTCTAAGGTGCTGAGAAGCTAAGCTTCTAAGGTTAAAAAAGGGTAAAGATTCTTTGAATCTTTACCCTTTTTTAGTGTTATATAAAAAACTTAGAACCTTAGCAACTTAGTAGCTTAGCATCTAAAAAAAAAGTTATTTTTTCTTCTTCTTTTCATTTCTCGTCTTCAACATATTTCTGTTAACAGAACCATGTGTTTTCTTTTTTGTTTTTGAAGGACCACCAAGATTGACTTTTTGGTTCTTTTTAGATTTTTCGTGAAAAGCGCCGTCACCTTCTAGTTTCGGTTTTTTCATTAAAAACTTTCTTGGCAATTTGTCTTTTTCAGCTTCAATAAGCTTTTCTGAGATTTCTACTTCTTCAGGAAAATCAGCAATTTCAAGTTCCTGATCCATTAAAAGTTCTGTTGCTATTTTGAATTCTTCTTCTCTTGGAGTAACAAAACTGATTGCTGTTCCTGTTGCGTCTGCACGCCCTGTACGACCAATTCTGTGCATGTAAAGCTCTGGTTCTTCTGGAAGTTCAAAGTTGATTACGTGCGTAATATTAGAAATATCCAAACCTCTCGCCATAACGTCGGTTGTAATTAAACCACGAAGATTTCCTTCTTGGAATTCAGCCATTGTACTCAAACGATAATTTTGAGATTTATTCGAGTGAATTACACCAAATTGTCCGTCAAAAATCTCATCAATACGATTGAAAAGCATATCTGAAATCTTTTTGTTGTTTACGAAAACTAGAATACGGCTCATACTTTCGTCAGTTTCTAGTAAGTGTTTTAAAAGATTTACTTTTGTGTTAAAGTTCGGAACATTGTAAGTAATCTGAGTAATTTTCTCAAGAGGAGTCCCTGAGGGTGCTAATGTTACTTCTTCAGGAAAATCAAAATAATCATTTAAAAGATCATCAACTTCATCTGTCATCGTTGCCGAGAACAGAATATTTTGACGTTTTGTTTTCATCATTGCAAAAAGCGAAGTTAGCTGTGGTCTGAAACCTAAATTCAGCATTTCGTCAAACTCATCAATAACTAATTTTTGTGTTTCGTCAAAACGAACTACAGCATCAAGAGCTAAGTCCATAGTACGTCCAGGAGTTCCAACTAAGATGTCAACACCTTCGTAAACGGCTTTTTTCTGTGTATTGATGTTTACGCCTCCGTAGATACCTAAAGTTTTAACCGACATATATGTAGTCAGTTTTTCTACTTCTTCAACCACTTGAACTACTAATTCGCGGGTTGGCACAAGGATTACGATTTTTGGCGTATTGGTATGTGTAAATTTGTAGAGCTTTAAAAGAGGCAGTAAGTAAGCAAATGTTTTACCAGTTCCGGTTTGTGCAATTCCCATCATATCACGACCAGACATGATTACAGAAAAAGATTTTTCTTGAATAGGAGTAGGCGTAACAAATCCTAATTCGTCAACTGCTTTTTGTAATGATTTTGGAAGATTAAATTTTTCGAAAGTGCTCATTTGCTTTAAATTTTGTGCAAATGTACGTTAAATTCATGGTTTGTTTATCAAATTCTTAAAATCATCTGATAATTTATTAATCTAACTGGTTAATTTTCAATATTAAAACCCTTCAAAAACGCCTAGTCCAAACAAAGCAAAATCGTATTTTACAGGATCTTGGGCATCCATTTCTCTTAACTTGGTATCTAATTCAAGCAGCGCTTTTGCATCATTTTGCTTTCGCGAAAGAATTCCAAGTTTTCGAGCAACATTTCCAGAATGAACGTCAAGAGGACAGGATAAAACAGATGGTGAAATGCTTTTCCAAATTCCCAAATCGACTCCTTTTGAATCTTGACGCACCATCCATCGCAGATACATGTTAATTCTTTTTGCCGCTGAATTGTTTAGCGGATCTGAAATGTGTTTCTGAGTTCGAGCTAAATGATCTGTTTCGAAGAATATTTTTTTGAATTCACTTATGCTTTTCTGTAGACTGTCTTTTTCCTGATTTTTAGCAAAAACAGATTCTAGTCCGTTGTGATTTTCGTAGATATGTTTTAGACCTTTTATGAAACCTGCAAAATCATGTCCGTTAAAGGTTCTGTGTACAAAAGTTTCTAGTCTTGCCAAGTCTTCATCGGAATGTGACATAACGAAATCGTAAGGTGTGTTTCCCATTAATTCCATCATTTTATGCGAATTCTTAATAATCATTTTACGGTTTCCCCAAGCAATTGAAGCGCTTAGAAAACCGGCGATTTCAATATCTTCTTTTTGAGTAAAAATATGTGGAATCTGAACAGGATCACTTTCGATAAAATCCTGATTATTATATTGGATGACTTTTTCGTCTAGAAATTCTTTAAGTTCTGTACTATTCATTTTTAGTAAGGTCTTTGGCGTAAAATCCGTCTTTTAAATTATTGGTGCGCATTTGCGGAATAATATGATAATATTTTTCAAAATAATCCAGTTGCTGTTTGTCAACGCAAGGAAGGTCACCATTGCCATTTGCCCAGAAAAAATTATTTTTTACAGGAGAATTATATTTTAGATTTCCTAACTGAATAGATTCAAAGGTAGTGCTGCTTTTTGAGTTTTGATACGGAAAAACAATGTTTTTTATAGAAAAATTGCTGATCTTCAGCATGAATTTATGACTGGAAAATCCATTAAGATTTACAGAGAAAAACAGTACAATGCAAGTTGGAAAAAGGGATGCGATGAGAAAATATTTGATTGTATTTTTGCCATAAAAAATACATGTAAAACAAAAGAGGGAAAAGAACAATATAAAGTTCATAAAGAATCGATACTGAGGCGAAGTCAACCCTAATAGGAGTAATTGTAAGATCATTACAAAATAAAGAATCCAAAGCGCTTTTTTGTTTTGGTATTTAGAAATGAAAAAAGGCACAATCAGTATTAGAAAAACACTTATTTTATTGAATAACCCGTGCAATTTTGGCATAGAGAGCCAATGTAAAAATAATTCGGCAAGAGTCATTTTATTGTATTGTGATGCACTTACAAAAAAGCCATAGTACTTAACCTGATCGTAATAAAAATCTTGTATTACATTCGGAATTGCGTAATCTGCCGTAAAAGAATTAATCTTTGAAGGAAAAATTGGCGACCCACAGATAATCATATTTTTTATTATGAAAAGAGCGGCAATAAAAATGGCGAGCATCGCTGGTTTTAGCAGTTTTTTTGAAAGTGGGCGAAAATGATAACCCAAAAGAATAATTGGGATTACAGCAAAAGTTAAAGTCGTATTTTTTATATAAAGCAGAAACAGAACAAGTATTACAATAAGATTGAAAGTTTCAGAATTTGTGTTTTTAAAATTTTCTAAGAAATAAAAGAAAATAATAAATGAAAAAACATAAACGGGAATATCTGGAGAAGGCGCACTTATGAATTGAAAAAAGAAAATATTGAATAAAGGCAGCAATCCGACTAGTAAATAGTTTTTATTGTCATTTTTGCTGTATTCGTTGAGTTTTTGAATAGAAAATACATTTCCTAATAATAAGCAAAAGCCGCTTAAATCATTAAAATTTTTGTATAAAAAAGAAAAGCTAAAAACACTTTGTGTAATATGCCAACCACTTGTCTGCCCATAGAACAAATGGAGATTTACAAGTCCTTTTACAAAGCCATATTCGTTAAGCCATTTTATAGTTTGAATATAATAGGATTCATTATCAATTACAAAAGGAATTGAAGAACATTGTAAAATAATAAGAACAGAAATAACAGTTAGGATAATTTGTAAGCTTTTTTGTAACTGCTGTAATTCTAATAAAAATGACTTATAAACATTAATAATCTGATTGTAAAATTTTAGTAATAAAAAAACATTCAGAAGTAATAAAACGATATGAAATTCAATATTAATTCTTCCAAAAATAGCCCAAATGCTTGCAAGAATAGTCGCTAAAAATAACCCTAGGATAGAAGTAATTACAAAATTTTTAGTATTGAGGTTTAGTATCTTATCCAAACCAAAACCTAAATTAATGGTTGTAAATAAAATATAAATCCAGCTAATCGCAATTAGGATCATTAATTAAGAATTTGTCCGTCGGACATTACTAATTTTCTATCAGCCATATTAGCCAATTCTTCGTTGTGGGTTACAATTACAAAGGTTTGTCCGAATTCGTCTCGAAGCTGAAAAAATAATTGATGCAAGTTTTCGGCAGAATGTGTGTCCAGATTTCCCGAAGGTTCGTCTGCAAAAATTACATCTGGTTTATTGATTAAAGCTCTTGCAACTGCAACACGCTGCTGTTCTCCGCCCGAAAGTTCGCTAGGTTTATGGTTGATTCTATGTGAAAGTCCGAGATAGGAAAGGAGTTTTCTTGCTTCTTCTTCCGTTTCGGCTGTTTTTTTTCCTGCAATGTGAGCCGGAATACAAACGTTTTCTAAAGCTGTAAATTCAGGCAATAGCTGATGAAATTGAAAAATGAAACCTAAATTCAAGTTTCTAAAATCAGATAAGACTTTGTCTTGCTTGCTTTTCTTTTTGAAGTAACGATTGTAGTAAAAAAGTAATAAAAGAGTAGGTATGAGTATTATTGTCCATGTTCCATAACCGAAAATGTTGTTTTCTATTTTACTTCTAAAAAACAATACAAATACTGCCAATAAAATGAAATAAAAGGCTCCTAACCAAGTAATGATTTTGAAGGCTTTTTTCTGATTTGAATTGTCGTTTTTGATGTCTTGCAGTTCTAAAACATTTTTACCATTGATGGTTAGAGATGAATCTGGGTTATGGTCTGGTTTGTCAAGAGTTCCTAAAATCTGCAATAAAGTAGTTTTACCAGCACCCGAAGCTCCAACTATAGAAACAATTTCGCCTTTTTTAATATGTAGATCTACTCCTTTTAAAACTTCAAGTTTGTCGTAGAATTTATGTATGTTTTTTGCGTGTATCATGTAGTGAAACTGTTTTTACAAAGAAACGAAGATTATGGTCAAAATCAAATTCTAAAAATCAAATTCCAATATGTAAAAATCCAAATTCGAAAAAGAGCGGAGTGACTTTTCTAAAATCGGTATATAAATTGATATGGGAATGTTGGAAATTAAATTTAATAAATAAGTAAAACTACTTTGAAGAATTATTTTTAATTTCGATTAACTTAAAAGTGAATGTGTTATGCAAGATTTAGAAGTTGCAGAAGATGATAGAATGTCAAAACTGCTTATTGGATTGGTTTTGGACGGAATTGGTATGATTTCTTTCTCGATCCCGCTTCTTGGCGAATTTTCGGATGTTATCTGGGCGCCAATTGCTGGTATTATTATGGCAAAAATGTATAAAGGAAGAGTAGGTAAGGTTGCAGGGGTTTTAACTTTTTTGGAAGAGATTATTCCGTTTACTGATGTGATCCCGTCTTTCACTTTGACATGGATTTATACTTATTTTTTTCAGAAAAAATAGAAAAGACGGCTCAAAGCCGTCTTTTCTGTATGTTGCTATTGCACAATTATTTTCTTCACATATTGTGTTTTCTTTGTCTGAGGATTTACGACTTTAATCAAGAAAACTCCTTTTGAATGTAATTGAATATTCTCTTGTGTGTTTCCTCTAATTTTTTGCTTTAACAATTCTTTTCCAAAAACATCATAGATTTTTAAATCTGAAACTTCTGTTTCTTCGCTCTCAATGAGTACAAAGAAAGTTCCTTTACTTGGAATTGGCCAAACGTTAAAAGCATTATTTTTATTTTCTTTAATACTATCGTCTGTTCCTAAAGTTAAACTTTGTCCGCTAATGACGTTTACTTTTCTTTTCATAGTTCCTCCTTCAGAATCGGTTACAGTAAATTCAAAAGAGCACAATCCGTTTGAAGCAGGAGTAAAGGCAACAACATTAGTATTTAGAGTTGCGTTTCCGTTTATTACATTTGAAATTGCGTAAGAAACTCCATTTGTAAAACCTCTAGATAATTTTTGAATATTGATGTCTATTTTGTTTCCGTTTGGAGATTCGTAATGAGGCAAAGACATCCATTGTAAATATTTGTCCAGATTAGTATAACCATCTAAATCAGGATCTGCGTTAGCGTCTGAGAAATCTCCAATTGCAGAGTTTGCATTTGTTCCAATGATGTTTTCCCACCAATTTGGCAGTCCGTCCTGATCTGAGTCCCAATTTGAATCTCTAACTTCTGTTGGATAACTTTCAAAACCTCCAGCATCAGCTTCATTATCAGGGAATCCAGGTTTTCCTGTTACGCTTCCAACTGCAGAATATGTTCCGTTTAATGTTTCTGAGATGATTCGCTGATCATGATCATCAAATTCAGGCTGTGTGCATCCAACATCAGAAAGAACAATTTTATATGCATTTTTTGCAGATTGGGTAGTTACATAAGAAGGAAAAAATGGTGTATTGACGAAGTTGTCATAAGGAACCGTGTTTCCTGAAGCTTTTCTGCCTAGTGTCTGATTACTTTCATCGAAATACCCAGGCATTACATTTCCGTTAAAATAGCATCGCTGCATTCCTGTTCCAATGCCTTCATTTTGTTGATTGAAAGCGACAAATATTTTGGATCCTGCACCTGGTTTGTAATAGTTGTTTACGAAGTTAACTTCTTTTGTTCCTCCGTCAGTTGTTCTTCCTCCCCAGTTGTAAACTACATTATTGGTAATATCCATTCGTCCTGTATAAGCGCCACTGCCGTCTAATCCGCCACCAAGACTCCAGTTTCTACCATAACAATGCGCTAATAGGTTATGATGAAAACTTCCTATATCGCCGCCAATTGTGGCAGCATAACCGTGTTCTGTTCCTGCTGGGTAATTTTGGTGATTTGCTGCATTTAGAGCTTCAGAAATAAGTGTTCTTTGAAGAGTTATATTTTTCCCAGATCTTGAACTGAACGATTCATCAATCGTCCAACTAATAGAGCAATGATCAATGATGCTATTATCAGCTCCCGTAAGTCCCATTCCGTCATAAGTAGGCCCAGCGCCAATTCTAACTCTTAGATTTTGCACAACGGCATCATTTCCTGTCACGCCAAAAGGAGCAGAACGAATACAGATTCCTTTTCCTGGTGCAGTTTGTCCAGCTACAGTTACGTAAGGCTGGCTTAAAACAAGTCGAGATTGCAATTGAATAACTCCAGAAGTATGAAAAACAATTGTTCTTGGGCCAATATCATTTGTAACAGCTTCGCGAAAACTTCCAGGGCCGCTGTCATTGAGATTAGTTACAGCGACTACTTTTCCGCCACGTCCGCCACGTGCAAAACGGCCATATCCTTCAGCATCAGGGAAAGCGAGTTGGGCTGGACGAAAACGCCAAATATTTCCCTTTTCAACTCCGTTCGCTAAAACTTCGTCAATACGCCAATAATAAGTTGCGCCTGTATATAATCCATTTACTTGATAAGAATTGTTGGCTAGAGCTTGATTTCCTTTGAATTCTGGAGAAGATGTTGTAGCATTGTCAACAGCTGTTTGGTCTGTTCCAAAATAAATATTATGAGATACAGCACCAGAGCCAACAGTCCATTGCAATAATTTTCCAGTAGATGTTAATTCTACATGTTCGTCGTTTTGTTTCGGATCCGGATTTGTTGCTTGATGCGAAATATTAGGTGTATTTAATTCAAAACCATTAAAGATGAAGTTTTTCACACTTTCTGTTCCTGAAGTTTCTGCGGCGATTAGAATTACAACATCGGTTCCTGTCGTAGCTTGAAATTTTAAATAACTAGATGCTGCATCGGCAGTTTTTGTAGCTCTTACGGTCGGAATTAGATTATCAACTACCAAATTTCCATTAACAGAAATATCAATTGGACTGAAGGTACTTGTTGTAGGGCTGTCAACGTTGTTGAAGAAAGCTAATAATGTATGTTCTCCTGTAGCTAAACCGCTTATTTTAAGTTCGATTTGAGCACCTAGATTTGCGGTCGTGCCTTTTACTGTAAGTCCGTCACAGACCAATCTGGCATAGTAAGGAGCCTGAATTCCCGCTTTATACCAGTTGGTTCCTAAAGCATCTCCGTTGTTTCCAACGCGAGTAATGGTAAATGTAACTCCATTTTCGGTATAGGTGCTAGTGTTGCCAGAAGCGATTACCCAAGCAGTATAATCAGGGTCGTTTACTTCTGCTTTAGGTCTTCCTGACTGATCAAAATCAATTTTTACAATCGGATTTTGGGCAAAAATTTTGTTTACCGGAGTAATTAGGCAGATTACTGCCACTACTACGGAGAGTTTTAAGTAATTTTTCAGCATGTCAAATTGTGGTTTGGTTAGTAAGCAATAATTTATGTCGAAGAAATTAAAAGACTGATTATCAGTTATGAATAATTAATTTCGACTATTGTAAAGTTTATTATTACTTAAAATAAAACCATCCTGCACAATGCTGTTCTGCTTGATGTATTATTGTGAAATCTAGCTAAAAACAATAGTATTCTCTTCTTTTGCGCTAATTTTTTTAATACTCGATATCTGATAAATATAGGGATTGATCAAAATAAAGCTTATAAAATATAATTAATTGAAGAAGATGATAAAGAAATTAAAAAAATAAGAATGAAGGGAAATCTTAACCAGAACGGTTTTTGAAATTTAAAAGAGAAGAAGAAGAAGGCTAATCTTTAAATAAAAAACCAAGGCCCATATTTTTAAGCATTTTCTTTTCGAAGTTCCAAAAGAATTTGAACTGTCCAAAAATTGTTCCGATGGCAACCAACAAAACCTGATAAATTGGAAAGATAATAATAAGACGGATAAGTGTAAACCAACCTCCAAAATCTTCTTTAGTAATTCCCAGCCAAACGCAGAAAGGTTTAGACAGCCAAGCAGATGCCGATCCTGTGATGGCAAAAACGATAAATATAATTATGGCTTGTAAATTGGAGGTGATACCCCAACGCTTTTTTAATCTGTTCATTGCTATTTGTAATGATTACAAATATAGTGTATTATCTTGATGGAACATAACCCCAAAGCTTTTGTTTGTAAGTATTTTGAAAATAAATCATGTAATTGTAAATTAAGTAATTTACTTCGTAGCCATAATGAATATCTGGACGATAATCTATTGACATTTCATACAAATTTGGGTTATAACGCTGTGGCTGTAAAACGCGATTATTCCATTCTGTAACATATAAAATGTTTTTGTTTTCAAGATATTGTAATGAATGATAATTTCGAGGGTAGGCTCTAGAAACAAGCCAATTGCTAAATCCGTTGTCAATAATTATTACTTCGTATTCAAGAGAATCATTTGCAATTCTGACAGTATCACTTATTTTTTTTGCTGCGACATTATCCGTACTTGCAACCTTCTGAGAAGCAGAAGAACAAGCAATAATAGTAAGTAAAACAATTAATATGGAAATGCATTTTTTCATAGCCTAAATTTACGATATTTTTTTAGGTTCAGAAAGGCAAAGGTTCAAAGTAACAAAGGTTTAACATTCTTTTGAAGGTTCTAAGGTGCTAAGTTTCTAAGCTTTCTTTTTGGTTGTGTGCATAAAAGTAAAAAGCTGTTTGCTTCGCAAACAGCTTTAAAAACTTAGTATCTTAGAACCTTAGTGTCTTAACTATTTACTCCCAAACAATTTTCCAATAAAACCTGCAATTCCTCCTTTGCTTTTGGTAACTACAAGAACATCGGCAACATCAACTTTTCCGTCGTTATTTTGGTCGAGGCCAAATTGCATTCCGTATTTTGAGATGGTATCCATTATTCCAGAAGCTTGTCCGCTGTTTCCTGAAATGGAGTTTATAATATCTGAAATTTGAAAACTGTTATCGTTTGGGTCTTTTGCTTTATTTACTAAAGAGCCTAAAATCTGCGGAATTAAGTTGGAAGCAACTCCATTTGAATCGGCACTACTTAATCCGAATTTTTCTCCTAGATTTCCGCTCAATTGCTGCTGAATCTGTTGCACAACTGGATTACTGCTATCAATAGATGAGTTTCCATTGAATAAACCGGCAATTTGATCTGTGTTTCCTTCAGAAACAATCTTTTTTAAGCCTTCAAAAATAGAACTGCTTGTTTCGTTAATTACGGCTTCATTATGTTCATTTGGAACAGCAGAATTGTTTACAACTGCATCACCTCCATATTGCTGTACTAATTGGGTTAATTGTTCAAACATGATATTTAGGATTTAGATTAGAACTCAAATTTAAACAAAAAAAGAAAGGGATTTATTAAACTGTGTTAATAAATCCCTTCTAAGTAATTTAATTATAGTTAATTAGCTTAACAAAGTGATAATCTGTGATGCTAATTCTGTACCAATTCTGTCTTGTGCTTCTCCAGTTGCAGCTCCGATATGAGGAGTCAAAGAGATTTTAGAGTGCATTAAGATTGCCATTTCTGGTTTTGGCTCGCTTTCAAAAACGTCTAAACCAGCAAAAGCAACTTTTCCAGAATCTAAAGCTTTTACTAACGCTACTTCATCAATAACACCACCACGAGCACAGTTTACAATTCCAACACCATCTTTCAATATTTCAAATTCTTTCTCTCCAATGATGTATCCGTTTTGAGCAGGAACGTGTAATGTAATGAAATCTGATTCTTTAAATAAAGACTCTAAAGATTGAGAAACAATTTTAGTTGTAATTGACTGTCCGTCAAAAAACTCAACTTTTACATCAACTTCAGGAATAAAGCTATCAGCAGCGATAACTTTCATTCCTAAACCAAGAGCCATTTTTGCAGTAGCTTGTCCGATACGACCAATACCAACAATACCTAAAGTTTTTCCTCTTAATTCAGTTCCGTTTGCGTAAGCTTTTTTCAAACCATCAAAGTTTGAATCTCCTTCAAGAGGCATATTTCTGTTAGAATCATGCAAGAAACGAACACCAGAAAATAAGTGTCCAAAAACCAATTCAGCAACAGATTCTGAAGATGAAGCTGGAGTATTAATTACATGGATTCCTTTGCTTTTAGCATAATCCACATCGATATTGTCCATACCAACACCACCACGTCCGATGATTTTGATTCCAGGACAAGCATCGATAATATCTTTACGAACTTTAGTTGCACTACGAACTAAAATTACGTCAATGTTGTTTTCGTTTATATAGTTAGCTACTTGTTCTTGAGCTACTTTTGTAGTGATAACTTCAAAACCACCTTTTTCTAAGGCTAGAATTCCGCTTTTAGAAATTCCATCATTTGCTAATACTTTCATTGTATTTATTGTTTATTTGGTTAATCGTTTAATTATTTAATCGATAACCAAGCTATTTGATTTTTCTTTTTTGTAAACTGAGACTGAGACTGAAAACTAAACTTTAGATTCTAACGCTTTCATTACATCAACCAAAACCTGAACGCTTTCGATTGGCATAGCGTTGTAGATAGAGGCTCTGTAACCACCAACAGAACGGTGTCCTGGCAATCCAGAAATATTTGCAGCTTTCCATAAAGCGTCAAAAGT
This sequence comes from Flavobacterium sp. PLA-DH12, assembly GCF_059511845.1. NCBI lineage: Bacteria > Pseudomonadati > Bacteroidota > Flavobacteriia > Flavobacteriales > Flavobacteriaceae > Flavobacterium > Flavobacterium sp. PLA-DH12. Next base: position 103,482 of record NZ_JCAMPD010000008.1, on the reverse strand, counting down.
TTCAGTGTGATCAGGATTGTTCAATAAGAAAGTTACATTCATGTTAGAACGATCTTCTACTGCAGCAGCACCTTTGAATAATGGGTTTCTGTCGATTTCAGCATAAAGTAATTCAGCTTTTGCGTTGTTTAATTTTTCAACAGCAGCAATTCCGCCTTTTTCTTTAATCCATTGTAATGTTAAAAGAGAAACGTAAACAGCAAATACAGGCGGAGTATTGTACATACTTTCTCCTTTAATGTGTTTAGCATAATCTAGCATGCTTGGAATAGTTTTTCCGTTTTTGCCTAAGATTTCTTCTTTAACGACTACTAGAGTAGTTCCAGCAGGTCCCATATTTTTTTGAGCTCCAGCGTAGATTAAGTCAAATTTAGAAAAGTCTAATTCGCGTGAAAAAATATCAGAACTCATATCGCAAACTACAGGAACATTTGTTGCTGGAAATTCTTTCATTTGAGTTCCAAAGATGGTATTGTTACTTGTGCAGTGGAAATAATCAGCATCAGCTGGAATTTCGTAACCTTTTGGAACATAAGTATAATTGTCTTCTTTTGAAGAAGCTACGACAACAGTCTCACCGAAAAGTTTAGCTTCTTTGATCGCCGCAGTTGCCCACGTTCCAGAATCTAAATAAGCAGCTTTTCCGTTTTCTTTCATTAAGTTGTATGGTGCCATTAAGAATGCTGTGCTAGCACCACCTTGTAAAAATAAAGCCTGATAACCTTTTCCCTGAAGACCTAATAATTCTAAAGCAAGGGAACGAGCTTCCTCCATAACTGCCACGAAATCTTTGCTTCGGTGCGAGATTTCAAGGATAGATAACCCTGAATCATTAAAATTTAAAATTGCTTTTGATGCCTTCTCAAAAACTTCCTGAGGTAAAATACTTGGTCCTGCGCTGTAGTTGTGTTTTTTCATGGTTGTTGTTAATAGTCGAAAATTTTAAAGACGCAAATTTCGGCAATAAGAGCCGAAAAAGCGTTAAAATATTCGAAATAATTAAACAATTTATTACTTTGTTGTTAACAAAAACGTTATAGTATCGACATTGTCTGCGTAATCCCACAATTGCGGTTTTTGGGTTTCGCCAAATGCTGTACTATTTGCAATTAAATTAGTGCTAACAATACACTGAATTTGATCTGTGTCTTCCTGAAGGCGTTTTTCTAATTCTTCAAGATTTTCATAATATTCGTAAAAAACACTCGAAATAGGCGAAGCATAACTCGAATCTTCTTTTAAAGTCAAAAATCCGTTGTCTAATAATTTGAAATTACTCATTAAAAATACAGCTTTATTATAATCATAATTATTAGCGTATTTTTCATAATGAATAACATCTTGATATTTGAATATTGCCTGAAAAAATGCTTCAAAAGAATAGTCTTTCGGAATAAAAAGTTTAGAAACATTTCGGCATCCTAAACCAAAATATCTGAAAATATCTTCTCCAAGAGCTTCTAAATCTTCATTGGTTTCTTTTCCAGTCAAAATCGCGGCCGAATTTCTGTTTTTACGAATAATTGAAGGCTTATCTTTAAAATAATATTCAAAATAACGAGCAGTATTGTTGCTTCCGGTTGCAATTACGGCATCAAAGTTTTCAAGTTTTCCTTCTACGAAAGTGATTTTATCTTTGAAACTTTCATCAACAGCAATTAAATATTTAGCTAAAAATGGCAATAAATGCTCATCGTTTGATGAAGTTTTGATTAAAGCTTTGTTTCCTGTAATTAAAACCGATAAGAAATCATGAAAACCAACCAGTGGAATGTTTCCAGCTAAAATTAAAGCAACGGTTTTTGGCTTTTCATTATTTTCATCAATTTTATAAGCCGAAAGCCATTTGTCAATGTTTTCTTTTGTCAAAGCTTCAGCCCAAGATTGTATAGAGAAATAAACTTGTTCAGGAGTATACCATCCATTATGAGATTGCGATAAATGAATCAGGTTGTTGAAATCATCAAAAAAGATATCATTATATAAAACGTCAGATTTTTGCGCAGAAGCGTCTTCAGAAAACTGACTTAAAAATTTTCCTAATTCAACAAAAACACTTTTTTTTGTTTCTAATGTCATAATGTTTGTTTATGAATTGTTTTGATTGTAATTTTGCACAAAAATAAGCATAATTAAGTCGAAAGACAAAAAGTCCAAAGTCGAAAGTCCAAAGTTGAAAAGGCTTTTATCCTTTTTACTTTAATCCTTTCAAACTTTATGGCTTTAAACTTTATGACTTTTAAACTTTAAGACTAAAAAGATGGCAATTATTATAACTGACGAATGCATCAATTGTGGGGCTTGTGAACCAGAGTGCCCAAATACAGCAATATATGAAGGAGCAGATGATTGGAGATATAAAGACGGGACAAGTCTTTCTGGAAAAATAGTTTTACCTGACGGAACTGAAGTTGACGCTGATGATGCGCAAACTCCAATTTCTGATGAAATTTATTATATCGTACCAGGAAAATGTACAGAATGTAAAGGTTTTCACGATGAGCCGCAGTGTGCTGCTGTTTGTCCTGTTGACTGTTGTGTACCTGATGACAATCACGTTGAAGACGAAGAAACTTTATTAGAAAGACAAGCTTTTTTACATAACGAGTAAAAATTGCTATAGAAATAGTATAGAATCCTGAGCCGAAAAACTCAGGATTTTTTTTTTACCCTGATTTCAGGTATTTTAGAAAGTCAGTTTCTTGATAGTGAATGTTTTATTTTTAGACTATTGCTTAATTGTTAGAAAAATAATACTTTAGTTGAAAAAATAACAATGCCTATGAAGAAATTGCTACTTTTATTTATTGTTTTGCTCAGCTACGTAAGCGTTTTTGCACAAAAGGAAGAGTATTCTATTATTGTTAAGGATATAGAAACTTTGGAGCCAATACAAAATGCCACGGTTAAAATAATGAAAACCCAGCAGATTTTATTGAGCAATGAAGAAGGAAAAGTTACTTTTATGCTGACAGGAGGATCTAATGTTCAGGTTTCTGAAACTAATTATGAAGATTTAACTGTGCGATGGACTTCTTTAAATGGAGATCAAAAATTTGTTATTTATTTAAAGAGTAAAAACAATAAATTAGATGAAGTAGTTTTGTCTAAGGAATCTCCAGAAAAAATACTGCAGAAATTGGTTAACAATTCTACAAAGAAAATTAGTATTTCCCATAGACAGAAAGTATATGTTAGAGAATTTTTTATGCTCGACAATCAGTATACGTATTATAATGATGGATTGGTAAATTTTCAATTTGATAAAAATAATAATGCAACTACTTTATTGGTTGAGCAAAATCGCTCTTATGGACTATTAGAAACAGATGTAAGTGCTGATTTAAAAGGATATAATCTGAATAATATAATGGAGAATTATTTAAATTTTAAATACTTAGAGCCATTATTAGATCCAAAAGCCAAAAAGGAATATGATTTTACAACCAAAGGACATTCGAAAAACAAAAATTACTACATAATGTCGGTTGTTCCGCTGGATAAGGCCAAAGAAGCGATTGATAATTTCGAAATTATTTATGATCCTTTAAAAAAAATTATTGTAGAATATACTATTTCTGTTACTCCTGCGACTCTTGATAAAGTGGAAGAGAAGACAAAAGAAGGTGAAAAAAACATCACAAAATCGTTTGTCAAAGTAAATTACAGATGGGATGGAACCGATTATTATTTACTGAGTTCAAATGAGGAAATTGGTTATAATGTTGTTTTAAAAGATAAAACTAAAAATATACAAGTGAGAAATAGTTTTGTCACGACAGGTTTTAATAAGCAGAATTTTACTTATAATGAAAGTGACGTTTTTAAAGAAAAATCACTTTTCAATAAAAAGAATAAAATCTTAACGAATTACTGGGATATATCTGGTTTTACAGCTACCGATGAAGAAAAAGCAATCATCGCATCATTAGAGTTTAAATTGTAATTAAATAAATAGGAAAGAAAAATCCCGAACTTCATTTGTTCGGGATTTTCTTTTTTAAGAAATAACGTTAATCGATCAAGCAGAAAAAGAACTCTTTATCAAATTGCATTAATGTAAATATTTAATTCGCTAAAGAGTTATTAAATCTTATATTTGCAAAATTTTATTGCCGAAACGATTCATTTTGACAATAACCCAAAAAGCATATAACAGGTCTGAGTATTTAAAGGCCGATTAAAATAAATAGAAACAAACAGATGAAAGCAGGAATTGTAGGATTGCCAAATGTTGGAAAATCAACATTATTTAATTGTTTATCTAATGCAAAAGCGCAGAGTGCAAACTTTCCGTTTTGTACTATCGAACCTAATATTGGTGTTGTAAACGTTCCAGATCCAAGAATCAATAAATTGGAAGAATTGGTAAAACCAGAGCGCGTTCAAATGGCAACTGTAGATATCGTAGATATTGCAGGTTTGGTAAAAGGAGCAAGTAAAGGTGAAGGTCTTGGAAACCAGTTTTTAGGAAACATTAGAGAGTGTAATGCTATTATTCACGTTTTACGTTGTTTTGACAATGATAATATTGTACACGTTGACGGAAACGTAAATCCAATTCGTGATAAAGAAACTATCGATATTGAGTTGCAGTTAAAAGATCTAGAAACTGTTGAAAAGCGTTTAGAAAAAGTAAAACGTGCTGCAAAAACAGGAAATAAAGAAGCTCAGGCAGAAGAAGCTTTATTAAACAGAATTAGAGAAGCTCTTTTGCAGGCAAAATCTGCAAGAACAATTGTTCCTCAAAACAACGATGAAGAAGTTTTGATGGAAGCTTTCCAATTAATTACAGCAAAACCAGTTTTATATGTTTGTAATGTTGACGAAAGTTCTGCGGTAAACGGAAACAAATATGTAGATCAAGTTCGTGAATTAGTAAAAGATGAGGAGGCTGAAGTTATTGTACTTTCAGTAGGAGCAGAGGCAGATATCACGGAATTAGAAAGCTACGAAGAGCGTCAAGTTTTCTTAGAAGATATGGGATTAGAAGAGCCAGGAGCATCAGTTTTAATTCGTGCGGCTTACAAACTATTGAAACAGCAAACTTACTTTACAGCTGGTGTAAAAGAAGTTCGTGCTTGGACAATCAATATTGGAGCAACTGCTCCGCAAGCAGCTGGAGTTATCCATACCGACTTTGAAAAAGGATTTATCCGTGCAGAGGTGATTTCATACGATGATTACGTTCAATATGGTTCTGAAGCAAAAGCAAAAGAAGCTGGAAAATTCAGAGTTGAAGGAAAAGAATATATCGTAAAAGATGGTGATGTAATGCATTTCCGTTTTAACGTTTAATTTTTTTAGATAATAGAATAAAGAACAAAGAATAAAGACTAAAACTGCTGGAGAGATTCAGCAGTTTTTTTTATACCTAAAAGTTAATATTCACAAAGTATGTCATTTCGACGAAGGAGAAATCTTCGCAAGTAGCTCCGCTAGAAAATCACCAATCTTTGTCGAGTTTCTAGCGGAGATTTCTCCTTCGTCGAAATGACAAACCGTACTTTTGTGTTGTAGTTTTCAAAAAAAATCCATTTAAATCTGCGCTTTCGCGAAAGCGAATCTGTAAAATCTGCATTCCATTTTAGCAACAGGAAATTTTTGGCTCAAAAATTGGTTACAGAAAAAAATAACCAATTACTAATCTAAAATCGACCAATCAAAATGCTAAAAAAATCATTCAAAATCCTAGGCTGGATGCTTTTTGGAATCTTTAGTTTTCTTGCTTTGTATATTTCTTCTGTTTTAATTATTTCAAAAATTACAGTTAATTCAGATATTGCAAAAGTAGAAGAGCAAGATGCCGTTCCCATTTACATTCTTTCAAACGGAGTACATACCGATATTGTGGTTCCGATAAAAAATGAAATCAAAGACTGGCGAAACGAAATTCAGTTTAATCAAACTCAATCAAAAGATTCTTTAATGAATTATATTGCTTTTGGTTGGGGTGATAAGGGTTTTTATCTTGAAACTCCAGAATGGTCAGATTTAAAAGCAAGCACAGCTTTTAAAGCCGCTTTTGGAATCAGTTCATCTGCTGTACATGCTACATTTTTTAAGCAGTTAAGAGAAGGTGATGATTGTAAACGTATTTTAGTTTCTAAAGAGAATTATCAAAATTTAGTTAATTATATCTCCAATAGTTTTAGCAATCCAATTCATCCACAATGGATTGAAGGTCACAGCTACGGGCGAAAAGATGCTTTCTATGAAGCTAAAGGAAGTTATAGTCTTTTTTATACTTGCAATACTTGGGCAAATAATGCTTTAAAAGCAGCTAACCAAAAAGCAAGTTTATGGACGGTTTATGATAAAGGGATTTTCTGTCACTACAAATGATTCTGCTATGAAAAAGATAGTTTTAATTGTAGCAATACTAGCTGTAAGCATTTCTTGTAAAAAAGTAGACGCACCAGCAGAATGCGTAGAAGGATGTGCGACTTTTTATTTTGAAAAACCACAGCCTGACAATAATTCTGAGTTAGATCGTTTTCCGAGTAAATTTAGAGGATTGTATGTAAACAATGATTCAACTTTTATAAGAATTGAAGAAGATAGAATTCTAGAAGAATATTTTTGGAAGTTCAAAATTCATACGCTTAAATTAGATTCACTAAAGGCTGAATGCGATATTGTTGATGGCAAATTAGTGGTGAAGGAGACAAGATATACTTATGATATGCTACCAAAAGGCGATTCAATTGAATTAATTCAAAAAAGCATCGATACGTTGTTTAGGTTTTCTCTTTATGAAAAAGCAAAACGAATTGATGGACAATTAATTTTGAGTAAAAAAGATTCTATATTTTGGAAGGTTCGATTTGTTTCACTTGATAAAAACACACTCAAGTTTAAAAATCTGTACGATTTGAAAGATTTGAAAAAACTTGATTCTGTAACTAAAATAAAAGCAAAAAAGCTTGATTCTATTTCGTATTTGATGAAACCAGCAAGAAGCGAATTCAAAAAGATCTTTAAAATTAAACATTTAGGATACGATCAGGAATATAAAAAGGTCTCTAAATAAACATGGGAAAAATATAAAATTCGGCTAAAATCTGAGAAGTGCAACATTTTCATTAATGCTTAAATTTGAGTGAATATCAAAAATAAGCAAATGAAAAATCATAATATCTTTTCGAAAACTTGGTATTTATTAAAAACAACATTTTTAGAATTCAACGATGACAATGCGATAAAGTTAAGCGCGGCGTTATCTTATTATACCATTTTTGCTTTGCCTCCTTTGTTGATTATTATAATTACCATATGTGGCTTCTTTTTTGGGGAAGAGGCAGTCACAGGTCAATTATACGGTCAGATAAATCGATTGGTCGGGAATAATGCTGCTGTACAGATTCAGGAGGCAATCAAAAATGTTCAATTATCAGACAGTAATGTCTTTGTAACCGTGTTTGGAGTTGTGATGCTTTTAATTGGAGCATCAGGAGTTTTTGCCGAAATTCAGAGTTCAATTAATTACATCTGGGGACTTCGTGCAAAACCAAATAAAGGCTTGAAAAAATTTATTCAAAACAGATTAATGTCATTTTCGATGATCGTTTCTGTTGGATTTTTAATGCTGGTCAGTTTAATGCTCAATGCTACACTCGACGTTTTAAATGCCCGTTTAAAACTTTATTTTCCAGATACAACAATATACCTTTTTTATGTTGTAAATCTTGTGATTGTTTTTGCTAGTATCACATTGCTTTTTGCTATTATATTCCGAACTTTACCAGACGGTATTATCAAATGGAAAGATGCTTTTATAGGCGCTTCTTGCACTGCTATTCTATTTATGATAGGTAAATTTGCAATTGGACTGTACTTAGGAAATTCAACTGTTGCAAGTGTTTACGGGGCAGCGGGTTCTGTAATTATAATTTTGGTTTGGGTATATTATTCGGCTATTATTTTATATTTTGGAGCAGAATTTACAAAAGTTTATGCCAAAGCTTTCGGTGGAAGTATTTCGCCAAATGATTATTCTGTAGAAATACAAAAAGAGATTTTTGAAATAGAAAATTAATATTAAACCATATAAGTAATATAAGAAAATTTAAGTTTGTCTTCTTTAATTAAAAGGCAAAGTTTTTTAAATGAACCTATATTACTTAAATGGTTGAAAAAAACAAATACCACATATGAAAATAATAGCCTTTGGAGGAAGTAACAGTAAGCACTCAATCAATAAACGTTTAGCTACTTATGCATCAAGTTTGTTTGAAAATGCCGAAGTTGAAGTTTTAGATCTTAACGATTTTGCAATGCCAGTTTTTAGTGTAGATCTTGAAAAAGAAATAGGTCAACATGAAGTGGCGCAAGCATTCCTGAATAAACTTAAAGAAGCTGATATTCTGGTTATTTCAATGGCAGAAAATAACGGGAATTATTCGGTTGCTTTCAAAAATGTTTTCGATTGGAGTTCAAGAATCGAAAAAGACGTTTTTCAGCATAAGCCAATGTTATTATTGGCAACTTCTCCAGGAGGTAGAGGAGGTGCATCTGTTTTAGGAATTGCGCAGAATCTTTTCCCTCGTTACGGGGCAGAAATTAAAGGAAGTTTCTCATTGCCAGCATTTGGCTCGAATTTTGATTTACAAGAAAATAAAATCTCTAATCCAGAATTGGATCAGGAACTGAAAGATATTATTAAATCAAATTTTTAAATGCCACAAAAAAAGATTGCCCTTATTTTCTTTTTATTAAACATTATTTCTGTTCATTTTGCTTTTTCTCAGAAGATTAGCGAAGTTGATAAAATAGTTGCAAAATACCCAAAAAGCTTTGATAGCACAGAGAAATTAGCTGACAAAATCGAAAAAGATTTTGATTCGGATTATGATCGTGCGCGCGCTATTTATAGCTGGATTGCCTTCAATATAAGATACGATTACAATGCATATTTGAATCCGCCGAGAACACAAGGTTTCAGTTATTCTTCGGAAGCCGAAAAACAGCGAAAAATAAAACAACTGAATGATAATCTAATTCAGAAAGCTTTTAAATCTAAAAAAGCGGTTTGTGAAGGATTTACAGCTCTATATCAGCATTTAGCCTCTTTGATGGGAATTAAATGCGAAATTATTCGTGGCGATTCTAAGATTTCAGTGCGAGATATAGGTAGAAAAAACACTTCGTCCAATCATGCATGGAATATCGCTTTGATCGATAAAAAATGGCGCTTAATTGATGTGACTTGGGGACAAGGCTATTATGACAGCAGTAAAGGCAGAATGGTAAATGATTTTAATCCTGCTTATTTTGATACCGATCCAGATTATTTCTTTGCCAAACATTTTCCAGATTCTGGAACTTTTTTAGGTAATAGATTAAGTAAAGACGATTTTCTAAATGGTCCGTTAATTTACAATACAACAGTCGAAAAAGATTATAAAATTAAATCGCCCGATTCCGGAATAATTGAAGCTAGAAATGGGGATAAGATTACTGTTGAAATCAAAAATGTTTCAAAATCCAATCAGGTTTTTTATTTAAATAAAAAGAATCAGCCAGTAAAAGTTCAAAACCCGAAAGAAAAACGAGGAGGATTAGAATTCCAAATAGGCATTGATAACAATATTGGAGATTATATTACTGTTTTTGTTGACGGCAATAGTGTTGTTTCTTTCAAAATAACTTCAAAATAATCGATTAAGAAACCAGCAATTTTCATCTTTTCTGAAATTGGCGTATCTTAGCCAGAACGATCCGAATTTGAACACTATGGAAGCGACTTTTCTGAAATCAATCTTAGATAATGATTTCTATAAATTTACAATGCAGCATGCTGTAATTAAACTTTTTCCAAAAGCAAAAGTTCGTTACGGATTTATAAATCGAGGTAAACATGTCTTCCCAGAAGGATTTGCAGATTTACTTCGAAAATCTGTTGATGCATTATCTGAGCTTCGTTTAACAAAAGAAGAAAAAAGTTATTTAGCTCATTATTGTCCTTATCTTGATCCGACTTATTTAGATTTTCTTCAAGGTTATAGTTTTGATCCGTCTGAGGTTGAGATTAGTCAGGAAGGTTCAGAAATTTCAGTAACAGTAGAAGGTTATTGGTACAGGACTATTTTATGGGAAGTTCCTTTAATGGCGCTTATTTCGGAGCTTTTTTATAAATCAAATCATTTAATTCGTTTAAATGATGAAGCCATAAAAGAGCTTACAAAAGAGAAAATCGATAATTACAATAAATTAGGAGTTTCGATTTTAGAATTTGGCACTAGAAGACGTCATTCTTACGATGTTCATGATTTAGTCAATGAAACTTTAAGAGCCTACGGAGGAAACAGTTTTATTGGAACCAGTAATGTGCATTTTGCAATGGTTAACAACAGAAGGCCTTTAGGAACGCATGCTCACGAATGGTTTATGTTTCATGCCGCACAATATGGTTTTCAGGTCGCGAATTTTATAAGCCTGGAAAACTGGACGAAAGTGTACGGCGGTGATCTTGGAATCGCTTTAACGGATACTTATACTACAGAAATATTTTTCAACCAATTCGATAAAAAATATTCTAAGCTTTTTGATGGTGTTCGACATGATAGCGGCGATCCAATTGAGTTTGCCCAAAAAGTAATTGCTCATTATAATAAAATGGGAATCGATCCAAAATCAAAAGTTATTGTTTTTTCAGATTCTTTAAATTACGATAAAGTAAAAAAGATTGTCGATTTCTGTCAAGACAAAATAAAAATGTCATTTGGAATCGGAACAAATTTTACTAACGATGTTGGACTTCCTGCTATGAATATGGTTATAAAATTAACCGACACAAAACCTGATAATGTGCATTGGCAAGGAGTGGTAAAACTTTCTGACGAGAAAAACAAAAACACAGGAACGCCCGAAATGATTGCTCTGGCAAAAGAAGTGCTCGGAATCAAATAGTATTTTTTTTGACAAAAAAGCAGTTTTTTATAATTTTACGCCCCATTTTGTTTTAAAATCAATTTAAATAGATTTCAAACTGTTATTATTCATAACAAAAAGAAAATACGCTTTCATTTTTTACTAAGAAATGGTACATTAGCAAAAAATCCTAAATTCATATATGCTAGAGCAAAATCAATATACCGAAGATAATATTCGTTCACTTGATTGGAAAGAACATATCCGTATGCGTCCGGGAATGTATATCGGAAAACTTGGAGACGGTTCTTCTCCAGACGATGGTATTTATATTCTATTAAAAGAGGTTTTAGATAACTGTATCGATGAGTTCGTAATGGGCTCTGGAAAAACGATTGAGGTATCGATTAAAGACAAAACGGTTTCGGTTCGTGATTATGGACGTGGAATTCCGTTGGGGAAAGTGGTCGATGTAGTTTCGAAAATGAATACAGGAGGAAAGTATGATTCTAAAGCTTTTCAGAAATCAGTTGGTTTGAATGGTGTCGGAACAAAAGCAGTAAATGCGCTTTCTACTTATTTCCGTGTAGAATCGGTTCGTGATGATAAACAAAAAGCGGCAGAGTTTTCTGCTGGAAATTTAGTTTCAGAAGAAGATGTAATTGATACTACAAAACGTAAGGGAACAAAAGTTACTTTTACTCCAGACGAAACGATTTTCAAAAACTATAAATTCCGTTTAGAATACGTTATTAAAATGGTGAAAAACTATTGTTACTTAAACAATGGTTTGACTATTATTTTCAACGGAGAAAAATACTATTCAGAAAATGGGCTTCGTGATTTATTAGAAGAAACAATCAGCGAAGAAGATTTAGAATATCCAATTATCCACTTAAAAGAGCATGATATAGAAGTTGCGCTTACGCACAGTAAAACGCAATATAGCGAGGAATATCACTCTTTTGTCAACGGTCAGAATACAACACAAGGAGGAACGCACTTAGCCGCTTATCGTGAAGCTGTTGTAAAAACAATTCGTGAGTTTTACAATAAGAATTTCGAAGCATCAGATGTTCGTAAATCGATTGTAAGTGCGATTAGTATTAAAGTAATGGAACCGGTTTTTGAGTCGCAGACCAAAACAAAATTAGGTTCTACAGATATGGGTTCTGATGATGGAACACCAGCAGTTTCTGTTCGTACTTTCGTAAACGATTTTATCAAAACAAAGTTAGATAATTATCTTCATAAAAACCCAGCAACTGCTGAGGCTTTATTGCGTAAAATTCTTCAAGCAGAACGCGAGCGTAAAGAATTATCAGGAATTAGAAAACTAGCTACAGATCGCGCTAAAAAAGCGAATCTTCATAATAAAAAATTAAGAGATTGCAGAGCGCATCTTCCAGATACAAAAAACCCAAGAAACTTAGAAAGTACGCTTTTTATTACCGAGGGAGATTCGGCTTCTGGATCGATCACAAAGTCGCGTGACGTGAATACGCAAGCCGTTTTCAGTTTGCGTGGTAAGCCTTTGAATTCATACGGAATGACGAAGAAAATCGTGTATGAAAACGAAGAATTCAATTTACTGCAGGCAGCGCTTGATATCGAAGACGGATTAGAAAAATTACGTTACAATAATATCGTAATCGCAACCGATGCCGATGTCGATGGAATGCACATTCGATTGCTTTTGATTACGTTCTTTTTACAGTTTTTCCCAGAATTAATCAAAGAAGGGCATTTGTATATTTTACAAACACCACTTTTCAGGGTTCGAAACAAAAAAGAAACCATTTATTGTTATTCTGAAGAAGAAAGAAAAGACGCCATCGAAAAATTAAAACCAAAACCAGAAATCACCCGATTTAAAGGTTTAGGAGAGATTTCGCCAGATGAGTTTAAGAATTTTATTGGAGATACAATCCGCCTTGATCCAGTTATGATGGACAAGCATACTTCAATTGAACAGTTATTGTCTTTCTATATGGGTAAAAACACACCTGATAGACAAGATTTTATTATCAAAAACCTGAAGGTTGAGATTGATGAGCTAGAGGAGGTTTAAAAGAAAGAATTATAGAAGAATTTTTTAGTATTTATACTGAACAAAATATATGAAAGACGAAGAAGACGATAACATAATTCCAAACGACGACGAGAATAATCAAGATGAAAACCATATTGATGACAATCAAAATGGAGATGACGATGAGATTATCGATGTAGATGCGAAGCATTTCGAAGGACAGCATTTTTACGAAAATCAGGAAGAAGAAGGCGAGGACGTTATTACCAAAGTAACGGGCATGTACAAAGACTGGTTTTTGGATTATGCTTCATATGTAATTCTGGAACGAGCAGTTCCTGCTATCGAGGATGGATTTAAACCTGTTCAGCGTCGTATTATGCACTCTTTAAAAGAGCTGGACGATGGTCGTTATAACAAAGTTGCCAATGTTGTTGGTCACACCATGCAGTATCACCCACATGGAGATGCGAGTATTGGTGACGCCATGGTGCAGATTGGTCAGAAAGATTTATTGATTGACTGCCAGGGAAACTGGGGAAATATTTTAACAGGTGACGGAGCAGCTGCTTCGCGTTATATTGAGGCACGTTTATCCAAATTTGCTTTGGAGGTTTTATATTCTCCAAAAATTACCGATTGGGGTGTTTCGTATGATGGTCGTCGTGCAGAACCAAACAATCTCCCTGTAAAATTCCCATTGCTTTTAGCACAAGGAGCAGAAGGTATTGCAGTTGGACTTTCTACAAAAGTATTGCCTCATAACTTCAATGAATTGATTGATGCTTCGATCAAGATTTTAAAAGGAAAATCGTTTACGCTTTATCCTGACTTTATGACTGCTGGTATTGCTGACGTGTCAAATTATCATGATGGAATGCGTGGCGGACGTGTGCGTGTGCGTGCTAAAATTTCGCAATTAGACAAAAATACGTTGGTGATTACACAGATTCCGTTTTCGACCAATACATCGAGTTTAATTGACAGTATTTTGAAAGCCAATGAAAAAGGTAAAATCAAAATCAAGAAAATTGAAGACAATACTGCTGCAGATGTTGAGATTTTAATTCATCTTTTCCCAGGTGTTTCACCAGATAAAACAATTGATGCATTATTTGCTTTTACAGCCTGTGAAACTTCTGTAGCGCCTTTAGGATGTGTTATTGAAGATAACAAGCCATTATTTATTGGGGTTTCTGAAATGTTGAAAATTTCAACGCACAGAACAGTCGATTTGCTTCGTCAGGAATTAGAAATTCAATTAGAAGAATTAAAAAATAAGTGGCATTTTTCTACTTTGGAGAAAATATTCATACGTGAAGAAATGTATATCGACTTCAAACTTTATGGAGACAGAGAATCACTTTACAAATATTTGTATGACCGTTTTGAGCCTTTCAAGAAATCATTCGTTAGAGAAATCAATGATGATGATTTACAGCGTTTGACTCAAATCCCGATGATTCGTATTACACGTTTCGACTCTGATAAAGCTGATGATTTAATCGCTAAGTTGGAAGATGAAATGAAAGAAGTGGAGCATAATCTGGAACATTTAACAGATTTTGCAATTGCCTACTTCACCAAATTAAAAGAGAAATACGGAAAAGGTCGTGAACGCCAAACAGAACTTCGTGTTTTTGATAACGTAGAAGCTACAAAGGTAGTTTTAAGAAACACAAAACTTTACGTAAACCGTGAAGAAGGTTTCGTAGGAACAAGTTTAAAGAAAGACGAATACGTAGGAGACTGTTCTGATATTGATGATGTTATCGTGTTTTTACGAGACGGAACATTAATGATTACCAAAGTAGATGCCAAAACATTTATTGGAAAAGACATTATACACGCCGCAGTTTTCGATAAAAACGATAAACGTACTATTTACAATATGATGTATCGTGATGGGAAATCTGGACCGTCATATATTAAACGTTTTAATGTTACGGGAGTAACGCGCGATAAAGCTTACGATTTAACTAACGGAACAAATGGTTCGCAAGTAGTTTATTTTTCACACAATCCAAATGGAGAAGCTGAGGTAGTTACTATTTTGCTTCGTCAGGTAGGAACGATTAAAAAACTGAAATTCGACATTGATTTTGCTAAACTGGCCATTAAAGGCCGTGGATCAAAAGGAAATTTGGTGACCAAATATCCAATTAAGAAAATCGAATTAAAAGAAAAAGGAATTTCAACTTTATTGCCAAGAAAAGTTTGGTTTGACGATACTGTAAAACGTTTGAATGTTGATGCAAGAGGTGAACTGTTAGGTGAATTCAAGCCAAGCGATAAAATTTTAGTAATCAGCCAAAGCGGTAAATTAAAAGTTATTATTCCAGAATTATCGACTCACTTTGAGGAAGATATGATTGTCCTAGAAAAATGGAAACCTAAAAAACCAATTTCTGCTATTTATTATGATGGTGAAAAAGAACGTTACTTCTTAAAACGTTTCCTTGTAGAAAATGAAGGAAAAGAAGAAAGTTTTATTACAGACCACCCAAATTCACAGCTAGAGATCGTTTCTACGGATTATCGTCCAGTAGCGCAATTGGTTTTTGCCAAAGTCAAAGGTGTTCAAAAAGACGATTTGCATATTGATGTAGAAGACTTTATAGCCGTAAAAGGTTTCAAAGCTCTTGGGAATCAATTGACAACTGATAAATTAAGGCAGGTTAACTTGTTAGATCCGCTTCCTTATGAAGAGCCAGTCGAAGAAGTTCCTGAAAAACCAGAAATTCCAGAAGATGATTCTGTGGAGACAGAATTAGATGACGACGGCCAAATAGGCTTGGTTTTAGAATAAAAAAAAGAAACGCTAAGATTAATTTCTTAGCGTTTTTTTTATAGAGTTAAATTAATTCTCAATCACGACAGATTCTGCTATAATCCATTTCACTTCGTTGTTTTCAATAATTACTGATATATTGTCGTTGTCTTTAACTTCTCCAGAGATAATCTTTTTAGCTAGAGGCCTTCTTAAATGTGTCCTAATGATGTTTTTGATAGGTCTTGCACCATATTTAGCATTATAACCGTTTTCAGCCAAATACAGTTTGGTTTCAAAAGGAATTTCTACTGTGATTTTACTATTGTTTAATAAATCAATGAATTCTTTTTTAAGGTGAATCTCAAATATTTTTAGTGCATTTTCTTTATTAATTGGAGCAAAGGGTACGATTTCGGTCAATCGCCCTAAAAATTCGGGCCTGAAGTAATTTGCCATAATTTCCATTAAAGAACTAGAAGTTGGAATCTCACCATTATTAAATGTATTGACGATATGATCTGCGCCAATATTTGACGTAAAAAGAATTATGGCATTGGAGAAATCTCCTTCTTTGCCTAATCGATCGTGCAGTTTTCCTTCATCCATGATTTGAAGAAATACATCAAAAACTGAAGGATGTGCTTTTTCAATTTCGTCAAATAAAACAATAGAATATGGTTTTTGTCTAATCTTGTTTACTAATAACCCACCTTCTTCGTAACCAACGTAGCCAGGAGGAGCGCCGTATAATAAAGCTGCCGAATGCTCTTCTTTAAATTCAGACATATCAAAACGAATAATAGCGTTTTCATCCTGAAAAAGAAATTCAGCTAATGACTTGGCCAATTCTGTTTTTCCTGTTCCTGTTGGGCCTAAGAAAAAGAAAGAAGCAATTGGCTGGCCTGCTTTGCTAAGCCCCGAACGTGATTCTAAAATAGATCCAGCAACAGTCTCAATGCAATGATCTTGACCGATTACCCTGTGGCCTAAAACTTCTTCAATAGTATTTAGTTTTTGTTTTTCTTCTTCTTTGAGTTTTCCTGCGGGAATTCCTGTGAAATAAATCAGCTTTTAGCTTCTGTGGAACAGCAGGCCAGAGAAAGTAGTTTTTCTAAAAATAATGATCCTTATCTCATGATTAAACCAAAAATTGATGAATCTATAGGAAAGTCATTTGGAATACATTATTGGTCTACTTGTGCAGAAGAAGGAAATGATATCAAAGTAGGGACTGTTTTAGAATCTAAAGAAGATTTAGTGTTTGTAAGTAAAGAGGCAGTATTGGTTACCAATACAGTTGGCGGTATGAACAAGCAAAATAATAAAGATCGTATTTTAGCTTATCGAAATGCTTTACTGACTCGTGGCAGAATTGTAACATTTGCAGATATAAAAGCATTTGGATTTAATCATTTTAAAAGCTGTGTAACAGATATTAGAATAGAAAAAGGAACACGAAAAGAAATTTCTGTAAAAGCAGGTTTTAGCAGAACAGTAGATATTTATCTAAAAATTGATGCAACAGAAAGAAACTATTTATCCGCTACAGAATGGGATTATTTGTCTGAAAGTTTTATAAAGAACTTAAAAAATAGGTCATCAAATGTTTTTCCTTATCGTCTTTTCATAGAAGAATAAAACAAAAACGCCGAAAAATTACTTTTCGGCGTTTTGCTTAATTGGGGATTTATTTTGGTTTTACTGGTATTTCTTATCCGTTAGCGTTTTCATAAAAGCAACTAGAGCCTTTTCTTCTTTTATAGTCAAATTCAGTTTGTCAAAAGGAAGTGTTTGATTTTCTACTTCGTAGCCTAAACCAATTCCACCACCTTTATTGTAAAAAGAAACCACTTCTTCTAGGGTTTTAAAAACTCCGTTATGCATGTACGGAGCCGTAACCGCAGCATTTCTGACAGTTGGCGTTTTAAAAGCACCAATTAACTGAGGCATTTGATTGTAGATGTAACGGCCTTTATCTGGACTCAAAGATTTTCCTGAAGCTTCACTTGGAGTTCCGATAACTTCGTGTTCCGTTTTGGAATAACTTGGCGGAACTGTTCCGTTAAATAAGGGCGTAAAATGGCAAGTGGCACATTTTGCTTTTCCCATGAAAAGGTTCATTCCTTCAATTTCTTCATTGTTCAGAATGTTTTTATTTCCTCTCATGTATTCATCAAATCTAGAATCAAAAGCATTTAAGGAGCGCACATAACTCGCAATAGTATTTTGAATCTGCCACGCTTCTGGCTTTGATACTTTTGGATAAGCTTTTTTAAATAGTTTTACATATTCTTCATCCAGCTGAATTTTAGCATGAATATTTTCCATTGAGCCATGCATTTCATCTTTATTCTGAATTACATCCACACTTTGTTTTTCTAGATCCAACTGACGCATATCCCAAAATTGAGCATTCTGCAAAGAAGCATAGGTTAGAGTAGGAGTGTTTCTTGGTAAATTCATTCCAGTAAGTGAAACGTTTGTTTTTAATCCATCAGTAAAAGCTTTTTCAGGATTATGACAAGTTGCACAACTTCGGTCATTGTTTTTTGAAAGACTTTTGTCATAAAACAATTTTTCGCCTAGAATAGCTTTTTCTTTCGTAAAATTATATTCTTTAGAAAGCACAAAAGCATTTACATCAAAAGCGTCTTTATCAAATAAAGTTTCAATTGTTGGTTTTAGCGGACTGCTTTTCTTTACATTTTTAATGTTTTCTTCTTTCTGAAAAGTTTTCAGTTTTTTCGAAATCGGATTTAGATATTCAGATATAAAAATAGCACGATTAAAAGCATTGAAATTATTATTTTCAGTGCAGTATTTTTGTGCACTTTTGGTCAACTCTTTTAATTCAGATACTGATTTATTACCAGCATCAATCTTTTCAAGCGTTTCTGGAATTGAGATTAAACTCTGGCCAGCTTCTGGAATTGAAGATTGCAAAATCGGACTATCAAAACCAGTTATTCCTAAAGCAATAACTCTAAAAACATTCTGCTGCATAGCATCTAAAACGTAATCATCACTAATGGTAATAACTTCAAAAGTGCTTTTGAGTTGTTTAATATTCGATTGAAAAATATTCAATTCTCTCGTTAAATCTTCTTTACTTTCAGGATTGTATTCAGGATAAATCATTTCTTCCATAACTTGAAAACCATGGGGTTCAAAAGATCTGTTTTCTTCCAATTCCATTTCGTCAAGAGCAGGACCGTTCATAAATCTACCAGTTTCAGGAATAAAATATTCAATTGCCCATTCGACTTTTTTGTATGCTAGACGTGACTTTTTAAATTGTGCTACAATTTCTTTTTGTGAAGAATTGCTGGTTACAAGTTTTTGAAATTGTGAAATTTCATTACTAAGTTTATTTAGGTCTATAAGTAATTCTTGTTTGACCGTTGGTTTTGAGGCTTCGCTTTCTTTGCATGAACAGAAAAAAGAAAGCAGTATAAATAGAAAAGTAAAATATTTTAATTTCATAGTGGAGTTGTAATAGAAACAACCCTTATCGAAAAATAAGGGTTGTTAATAGATTTTGGTAGAAATTATTAGCGTTGTACGTTTCTAATAATTACAGTTTGTCCTCCCTCTTTGTTAGTTTGAGTTCCTGAACCGTCAGCATTTTTAAATGCATCACTTTGCCAAGTGTGAGGGTGAATATTTACAGTGAAAGTATCTGGAACACCAATGATATCTGAAATGTCTTGCATAGCCCCAAATTCCCAACTTCCAAATCTCATTTCGCCAGTTTGGTTATAAAGTGTATTCCAAGCTGTATCTGTTCTTTTGTGGTTCATGTTTAACCATGGTTTATTCTGTTTTGTAGCAATATTGTACTGCCAGATGTAAGAATCGTGTTTTGCATCTGCATAATAACTATCACCATCTTCTTGAATGTAAACATAGTTTTCAGTCACACATAAGTTATCAGGATTGATAATTCCAGTTCCAGGAGTACTGTCACCTTCCACAGCCAATTCTAAAGTTCCTTTTAATGGGTTTGTTGCATCTAATTTTACTTTATAAACTCTTCCCCACATTGTATATCCTTCAACAGGAGCATTATTTGTTGCTTGACCAGTTGCAGTAAAGTAAATTTCTCTATTGTTGCTTGCACTTCCTTTTCTGTAGTCTACGTCTTCAACTCTTGAGAAACGAATTGCTTTTAAATCATTAACCGTGGTATTGATTACCGCACCAGTTAAGTTTTTTGCATTCGGAATTTCAACAAATTCAACTGGATATGAATTGTTTAAAGTGATAGTTGTTTCAACTTGATTTCCGTCAGTTCTTTTTAAAGCGTATAATTTCCCGTTAGATAAATCGCCAACTGTACTCACATACATAATTAACTGACCAGCACTTACGTGAGAAGTTGCGTACGATTGATCTTCACCAATTAAAATAACTGTTTTTCCTGGATAAGCCTCTTTTGGAAGCGGAACAGCGTTTTCCATACTCGCTTTTCCTAAAGCTGGCAACACTCTGTCAGTTCTAGCTTTATCAGTAGATAATCCAAGAGGATTAATTCCGTGAACCATACTTTCCTGACCGCTTTCTCCAGCAGTTAAAAAGATTGGCCCAAATCCGTGGATTTCTGGAGTTGCCAAAGTGGCAGAACACAAACGAGTAAGACCCCCAACACCATCAACGATATAGTCTCCTTTTACAGGCTTGAAAGTTTTGTCTAAATATACTCTTGATACCGATTGAATAATTTCATGGTTAGTAATCATAATGTATCCATCACCTTTAGGATCTTTCATTATTCCAGCTCCGTCAGGCTGTGCGCCATAAACAAAAGATGGAGAATCTGGAAGTACATCAGCGCTTGTAATTAAAGTGCTGATCTTTAAGTTTTCAAAACCTGTCTGAGCATAAACAAAAGGAGGTACTTTTGAATGTGAAGTAAAATCGATGCTTGCGTTTACATCGTTTTTTGAATCTTTGTCATCATTTTGACAGCCAATTGCAGTAATACCTGCAATTCCAAGCAAGGTAATCGATTTTAAGAAGTTAGCTTTCATAAAGTGTTTTTTTGTGTTTTTTTTGATTAGAGCAAAGCTATCTTTCAAAAACAAAATACATGTTATGAGTATTTTTCCTTTTTGCTAACTTTTATAAGTCTTGTATTACTAAATAGTAAATTAAAAGTTTAGAATGTAAATTTTAGATTCCTAAAAAAATCTTAAAACGGTTTAAAAAGCTGATTTAGATTGACTGCTTTTTTCTCTTTTAGCTTTTTTACAATTTTAAGAAAAGCAATCGCCGTGATGTAAGCATCACCCAAAGCAGTGTGGCGATCTTTTTTTGAAATATCAAATTTGTCAGCCAAATCATCTAAGGTATAATGATCTTTTCGCTCAAATAAATGCGATTGAATTAAAGTCTTTTTGTACAAATAAGCAGTATCTAGAGTTTTATTGGTTAAATAAGGAAGGCCATTTCGTTCTAAAGCTTTATTAATCATGGTAACATCAAAAATTGTGTGATGTGCAATGATTATAGAATCTCCTAAAAAATCTAAAAATTGCTGTAAAGCCTCTAACTCGGTCGGACGTTTAATCAATAAATCTTTTAAAATGCCATGAATCTGAGCGGTCGATTTATCATAATGATCTTGTTCAAGATACACTTCAAAACTATCCTGAACATTAATGATTCCGTTTTGAAGAACTAATGCGCCAATACATAAAATACGATCGTTCTCATAATCAAATCCTGTAGTTTCGGTATCTAAAACAACAAAACGAGTTTCTTCGATGGTAATATTTTCATCGAATAGATTATTTTCTTCTTTCTTCCAAAAATTGAATAAACTCATTATTATACCAGATTTGAGATATTAAAACGTACTGAAATAAGTTCCTGAAGTTCTTTGATGGTTTTAAAAGTACGTTTCAGCTTAATTTTTTCCATTTTGGTTAAAGACTCCAATTCGATAAACTGACCCGAATCATGGTGTAAAAGACCTTGTTTGGTTCTAAATTTCAGTAAAGCTTTAAACGAATAAGAACAAGACAAATATAATTCTCTATTATTTGGCTCCAGTTCAGCCAATTTCTCAAAACGTTCTGCCGTATTGCTGATTCCTTTTACAGAATGAGATAAAATTAAAACACGCGCCGCATCTGTTAAAGGCATTAAGGCCCTTCGTTTGATGTCAAAATTATCTTTGTTTGCGCCATCTTGTTCAACTAAAAATTGTCTGAAGAAACCAGTAGGCGAAGGGCTTTGTAAAGCACCGCTCACCAAATGCATATAAAAAATCGGATTTGCTTTTACGTTTTCAAAAATAGAATCAGATAATTCGTTAACGATTTCAGAGTCTCCATAAGTTTTGCTGTAGTCAAAGAAAATAAAGGAAAGTAAAACTTCATTTTTCCCAGGATTTGTAATCCAATGATGCACCTGAGCTTTCCATTCATCTAGACTCATACACCATTTCGGACTAGAAGCCATCATATCGGCAGGACAATAATCGTAACCAATTTCAAAAAGGCCTTTATTGACAAGACCAGCAAACTTTAAGAAATATATTCTAGTTTCGTCCCTAAAAACTTCACTTACATTTTCGTAAACAATTGCATTATCTTGATCGGTGTGCAGCATTTGCTCACCGCGTCCTTGGCTTCCAAGCGCCAACCACGCAAATTTTACAGGAGGAGGACTGCTCATTTTTTCCAAACAGATCTCGATAACTCGAGTAGTGCAGGCCTCGTTCAATTCTGTAATGATTTTGGTAATCAAAGTCATCGGAATATTTTGATCCAGATAACCTTGAAGCAGTTGCATGATTCGGTTGCGAATCGGCTTTATTTCCTTGATTTTTTTTGTTCGTTTTAAGGCTTTTATCAAAACTGCGGGATTATTTCCGAGCGCCACCATAACATCGTGTTTCGATAAAATTCCTACCGCTTTAGTATTTACCGTTCCATCTTTAGTTAAACATAAATGACTGATATTACTTTTCATCATCGCCATTTGTGCCTCGGTAACCGTCATTTTTTTCGGGTAAGTAATAACAGGTTTTGTCATTATCGTTTCGGCGGTTGTTGTAATTGGAAAATCGCCGGTAACAATTTTATTTCGAAGGTCTTTATCGGTTAGAATACCAATCGGAAGCATTTCATCAACAATTAGAATAGCGCCAACTTTCTTTTTGTTCATAATCTTAGCCACTTCCTTAACAGTCGTTGTTGGACTGCAAGTAACGATTTTTTTTGAATATTTGATGGGCGCTAAATCAAAAGAATGATTGCTCGAATGCAGGTTTTCATTTAACTGATCATCGCCATATAATTTATCTTTATGAATGTCTGAATACGGATTTCGAGTATTTGAAGCGTAACTTTCAATCAAAAAATTACCAATGTTTCTGTTTTCAAGGGCGTAAGGTTTAAAAACTGCAATAGGAATAGCGTAAAGAATACTTTCTTCATGCGCTACAGCCTCCATAATGTAATTTTCTTGTGCCAAAAGCGGACGAAGTCCAAAAATATCGCCTTCGTCACACATGTCTAAAACGGTGTTTTTAGTGCTTTTTTTCAAAGCGATTGCACCTTTATGAACTACATAAAAAGAATCGTGTGTTTTATCATTTTCTGCAAAAATTACTGAATCTTTTTCTTTATAAATAATAGAAATCTGTTCAGATAGTTTTTCTAAATCTCTCTGATGCAAAAAATTAAACGGCGGATAATTCTTTAAAAAGTCGGCAACACGTTGCGAAATGGTATTTTTCATTTGGTTAGATTAGAGTTCTAATGTACTATTTATAATAGAAATGTAAAAGAAACACATTATTTTAATTTGCCACAAAGACGCAAAGGCACAAAAAAATAAATTCTTAGCGTCTTTGTGCCTTTGTGGCAAAAAAAAAGCTCCAAATTGGAGCCTTTATTATTTAATCAACTTTATAAACAGTACCTCGCTGTTTCTCTTCAGAACCAACCAAGCCAAATTCAAACGTATAAGAATCTTTAGAAGTTGTTAAAATCTTCATGCTGATTGCTTTTTCTTCAGCCATGTTTTTTGGATGCTTTTTCTGCAGCACATATTCGCAGTCACTTACCCAGCGAATGGTTGCAGTATCTGTTTTTCCTTCAAAAGTTTCGATTTCGATATCGTCTTTGCGCTCAAAATAGGTCGTTTTTTTCTCTCCGTTGACTTCTGTTTCAAATTTGAATTTTCCAGTTTTAAAATCTTTACAATTATGTTCAGCATTATAACATGAAACTAAAGTCAGAATAGGGAATAAGAATAGTATTTTTTTCATTTTAAATAAGTTGTTTTTTAGGAGCTAATCCCGCTGTCCGCTATATCTTTTGTGGTGAACCCCACCACAAAAGGATGCCGCTACCATCGGGGCTAGGGCTTTAGTTGTCAAAAGTCCTTTTTTCAATTAAAGAATAAAAAGAAAATTACAAGAGTTATAAAAGCTATAAAAAGTAAATTCCGTTTTTTGTTTTTAGAACTCTGTTCTTCGGTTAAATTTGTTTTGCAGAATTTAATTAAGATCCACCAACATGTTCCGCCAAAATTTGCATAATATTCGATCATTTCAATCTTTTTAATTCATCGTCAGTAAAGTTCTTGATTTCTTTTTCTTTGGCAAACTTTTCAGCATTATAATTTCCCGATTTATTCTTCGGAATCGATAAGCTATTCCATTCGCTGTTTTTCAATTGTTTGGCGTAAAAAACAATCTGTCCGACATGATAAGGATAATGTGCCAACTGACGATTGATAGCTTCAATAACAGTATGACCTTCGTTTCTAATGTAAATGATATCTGAAAGCTGTTCGGGTTTTAAGCTTTCTAAAGCATTTTCTAGACAAGTCCAGCCTTTGTTCCAGACTTCCAAAACTTCTTCTTTAGATTGTAAATCGTTTTCAAATTCTGCATCACGATTTCGCCATTCTTTCTCTCCATCAGAAGTTAGAAAGTCAGTCCAGCGCGAAAGCATGTTGCCAGAAATGTGTTTTATGATGGTAGCAATGCTGTTGGTGTCTTCATTAAACGATACGAAAAGTTGCGAAGGCTCAAGCTGCTCTATAGCTTTTTCTCCAAGCATTTTATAGTATAAAAATTGTTTTTTGACACTTTCTAGATAAGATTCAGATAATTTCATAGCTATTTTTTTTGCCACAAATAGTACAAGTATTAATTGAATCGCAAATTGATCGAAATCTCAATTCGTGTTAATTCGTGTAATTCGAGGCGTTGTTTTTAAACAATCTTGATATCGTATTTGTGTAATAATCCAACAATTCCGTCTGTAGAAAATTGTGCTTTTTTCATCGGATTAAATTCAGGATCGATTTTATAATTATAAGCTGTTTTAAAATTAACTCCAGCCAATTGTGTTTCGTTAAAAATAGCGCCATCAAGATTGCAATTATCAAAAATAGAACTCGTTAAATTAGTTCCGATAAAAGTTACTTCACGCACGGAAGAATTGATAAATTTGGTTTTTGGCATTTTTTTATTCGAAAAAAGCGCATAATCCAAAACGCAATCTTCAAAATATACCTGAAATAAGAAATCGTCACATTCGTTAAAAGCGATTCCTAGAAGTTTACAATTTTTAAAAGTGACATTTTTTAAACTTGTTCCAGCCAAACTTGTCATAGATAAATTACAGTCTATAAATTCGCAGTCAAGAAAAGTATTAGAACTAAAATTACTGTTGGAAAAATCACAATTTTTAAACACACAATCTTCAAACTCCCGATTGTTTATTCGTTTATCAATATAAACAACTTTGTCAAATGTTTTCTGAATGTGAATTAGACTTTCCATGAATGTTTTTTAGGTTTTTGTGCATTGTGGCGCACTCGAAGTATATAGATACTCTCGTTCGTTATTTGATAAGAAATAGCGTAATCGTAAACAGAATAAACTCTAAAATTGCCATCATTTTTGGCTTTCTGTATGTCAAGTTTATAGATTTCAGGCTGTATTTTAAGAATTTCTGTACTTTCAAAAATAGTATTAACTACTTTGTCAGCAATCGTGATTGATTTACTTTCAAAAAAAATGTAAAAATGAATATCTTCTAATTGGCTCAAAGCACTGTTTGTCCAAATTATTTTCTTCCCCATTTTTTTGCAATTTCTTTAGCTTCATCTTCAGTATAAAAATTACCTTTTTTAATATCATCTAAGGCATTTTCAATATCTAAATTATAAGCTGCATCCGAATCAATTGCAGTATTGTTTATTGATTGTAAAAGGTGTTTTAGTTTTTCAACAAAAGAAGGATCTTTTACTTTATCAATTTCTTGATGAATCCAGTTTATTTCTGCTTGTATATCCATAACAAAGAATTTTAGTAAAGATACAAATTAGTCATTAAATATACCTTTCATAATGGTTTTCAATCCCAAAAAGATCAAAACCATAGAAGACAAGCAAGCTATAATTCCGATTCCTAAAACAAGATAGTGCCAGTTGTTGCTTTGATTCTGAAAAGCATTATAAATCAACGATGGACCAAGAAACATTAAAGGCAAAGCACCTGTTAAATATTTAATTCCTTTTCCTAGTAATTGTCTGTTTGTTGCCATTTTGTTTTTGTTTCAAGTTTTCTTTGTTTCAAGTTTCAAATTGCAGTTTGAAACAACATTTCACAGAAAACTTTTTACTTATTATAATTATCGACTGCATTTCTCACGCTGCCGTATTTTTTTAATAATTCTGATGCTTCATCATACGATACTGGAATTTCGTCCATAATCATTTTTACGCCGCGATCAACCAGCTTAATATTACTTAGCTGCATATCCACCATTTTATTGCCTCTCACTTTTCCTAGCTGAATCATTGCAGCGGTCGAAATCATATTTAAAACCAGTTTTTGAGCAGTTCCAGCTTTCATTCTTGAACTTCCGGTAATAAATTCTGGTCCAACAACAACTTCAATAGGAAATTGAGCCGTCAATGCCAACGGACTTCCGGCATTACATGTAATACATCCTGTAACGATATTATTTTCATTACAAGCTTCTAAACCACTAATTACATAAGGAGTTGTGCCAGATGCCGCGATTCCAATTACAACATCATTTGAATCGATATTATGATTTTGAAGATCGATCCAGGCATTTGTTGTACTATCTTCAGCGTTTTCGACAGCACGTCTGATAGCGGTATCTCCACCAGCTATAATACCATTTACTAAATCAAAAGGTACTCCAAATGTAGGCGGACATTCAGAAGCGTCAACAACACCAAGTCGGCCAGAAGTTCCCGCTCCAATATAAAACAACCTACCACCCAACTTTAATTTGTCGACTATTTGTGGAATCAAAACTTCGATCTGTGGCAAAGCTTTTTCGACAGCATAAGGAACAGTTTTGTCTTCTTGATTAATATTAGATAACAATTCATGAACAGACATTTTCTCTAAATGTTCATATTTTGATGATTGTTCCGTGGTTTTTGTAAATGTCATTTTATAGTTATTTAGACGCGCCAAAATTAATATATTTTATCTCAATCTCGCAAAGTTCAAAGCTTTATAATCTTCATTTTATTTTATTTTTTTGAATAAAGACGCTTCTTTCTCATCATTGTTACATAAACTAAAATATTATATTTGTTTAATATAAAAAGATAAATGGATAAATTAGGATTTTTAGATAGCGTTGCCCGTATTGCTGTCTTTGTTTCGTTATTATTGGCACTTTTTTTACTTACTGTAAAGACGGAGAATAAATTGGCTAACCGACTTTTTGCTTGTTTTATTATTTTGTCAGCGATTGATTTTAGCGGTTTAATGGATTATTCATTTCCGATAGAATATATAAATATAGATTTGTTTAGAAGTACAGTGTGTTTGTTAGAAATGCCGTTGATTTATCTCTATGTTTTGGCAGTTTGTTATTCTGATTTTAGACTAAAATGGAGGCATTTAATCTATACACTTCCATTTATAGTGATGAATTTTGTTTTAATGCCGAGAGTTTATTTGAAATCGGGTGCTGAAAAGCAGTTTATTTTAGAACATTACAGTACAATGTTTGAAATTTACTTTTTTCAAATTCTAATCGAATTTCAGTATTGGTTTTATATTGTGAGTATATTCTTGATTTTAAGAAAATACAAAAGAATTTATCTCGAAAATTACACCAATCCTAGTACGTCTACCTACAAATGGCTTTTTCAGATGAATTGTGTTTTTGTAGTTATGCATTCTATTACAGCTTCAAAAAATTTATTGCGCTATACCGCTTCCAGAGATACTTTTTTGTGGGGAAATGTTTTAATGGTGATTATGGCTTTAAGCGTAATATGCTGGTTTGTTATGAAAGCATTAAATCACCCAGAGCTTTTTAGAGGAATTAATTCAAGATTGACGTTAACTAAAGACTTTCTTCCTAAAGAAAATAATGAAGTCATCGAAATTACAAACAATCAGGATGAAGCTGTTTCTGCCCAGATTTCAGCATTAAAAAATTATATGGTTGAAAAAGAACCATTTCTAGACCCATCGCTTACAATTCAGGAATTGGCAAATCAAATTAATATGCCTGTTCGAGATTTATCTATTTTGATTAATCATCATATGGACCAGCATTTTTTTGATTTTGTGAATGAATATCGCATTCAGAAGGCGATGACTATTTTGAAAGACTCTTCAAAAAATCAGTTTACAGTTTTAGAAATATTGTACGAAGTAGGTTTTAATTCGAAATCTTCATTTAATACTTCTTTCAAAAAATATACAAATTTAACGCCTACGGCTTACCGAAACGCTATTGTAAATTGATCTAACTTCTAATGAGTTTATGTTTAAGGACTAAAACATTATATTTGTTAATTAATCAAAAAAGTAATGAATACAGTCACTTTTTTAACAGGTATGGCCGGAATATCAGTTTTTGTTTCCTTATTGTTGGCCTTCTTTTTACTCACTGTGCAAACAAAAAACAAACTTGCAAATAGGCTATTTGCTTGCTATTTGATATTTTTTGCCATTGATAATAGCGGTATTTTCATCGATGAGAACTTCATTAGAGATCATTTTAATTTCGAATTTTTTAGATGGACTATTTGTGCGTTAGTACTGCCAGCTTTCTATCTTTATGTCTTATCCGTTTGTTTTGCTGATTTTAGGTTGCGTTCAAAACATTTGTTGCATTTAATTCCGTTTGTTCTAACAAATGTGGTTTTCTTGTTTAGACTCTATCTATTAAATGAAGCTAACAAAAGACTGTTTTATGACCATCGTGACCAATCGCCAGAAATGTTTTATTTGTTTCTTATCCTAGGTTTACAAACAGTCTTTTATAGCATAGGTGTCTTTTTGGTTTTGAAAAAGTACAGAGAAATATTTCAGGAAAATTATACGAATCCGAGAACTTCTATTTTTAAATGGCTGTTTCAAATCGCAATGGCACTTTTTGTTTTGTATTACCTATCGATAGCCAAAAATATATTGCGATATGCTGCCATTGATTTCTTATTGATTTGGTCTCACACCATATTGCAGTTTTTGGTTTTGACGATCACTTGTTGGTTCGTTTTAAAAGCGCTCAATTATCCTGAACTTTTTAGAGGCATCGATTCTAAATTGTTATTAGCGAGAGATATTCTTCCTAAGAAAAAGAATGAAAGTACTGGTGCAAAAGACAGCCAAAACGAAATAATTACAAACCAAATTTTGGCATTGAAACACTATATGACAGAAAAAGAACCTTTTCTTGATCCGTCGCTTACAATTCAGGAACTTTCTAATCAAATTGAAATTCCAGTTCGAGATTTATCTGTTTTGATTAATCAACATATGGATCAGCATTTTTTTGATTTTGTGAATGAATATCGTATTCAAAAAGCGATGGAAATTCTTAAAAATCCTTCCAAAAAAGATCTAACGGTTTTAGAAATCTTGTACGAAGTAGGATTTAATTCAAAATCATCTTTTAATACTTCGTTCAAAAAATATACAAATTTAACACCGACAGCGTACAGAAATAGCTAAAAATAAAGGCTTTGTAAAAAGTCGAACGCATTACAAAAAAAGGTCGAACCAATTTCTATTTGAGAAAATGGTTCGACTTTTTTTTATCGGTCGCACATGGAAATTTTCTATAGCAACTTTGCTTCAAATTAATCGAACAAGTTAAAAATTAGAAATCATGAAAAAATTAAATCTCCTAATCTTTTTACTATTGCCTTTATTTTGTTTAGCACAATCAACATTAAAAGGAAAAGTAGCTAGTGAAACAAAAGCTTTAGAATGGGCAGAAATTTCAATATTAAATAAAGAAGGAAAAATTATCGATGGAACTACAACTAAAGAAGATGGTTCTTTTGAAATAAAACTTAAAAACGGCTTTTATAAGATAGAAATCGATCTTTTAGGATTTACTAACTATGAAAAAGAAATTTCGCTAGAAAAAAATACCGATTTAGGAATTATTATTCTCAAAGAAAATGAAACCAAATTAGTTGAAGTTGTGGTTCAGTCTAAAAAGAAAACCATCGAACAGAAAACAGATCGCTTAGTTTATAACTTCGAAAACAATGTTACAACAACTGGTGGCGATGCTTTAACCGCCATTAATACAGCGCCTGGGGTTGTAGTAAAAAATGATGTAATTACCATTTTAGGAAAAGGAACTTCACGCGTGATGATAGACGGGCGTTTGATTGAATTGACTGGCGAGGAATTGAATAATTTCTTGAAATCGATTTCTGCAGCAGACATTAAGAATATTGAAATTATAAGCAATCCGCCAGCAAAATATGAAGCCGATGGGACTGGAGGATTGATAAATATTATCATGAAAAAAGGAGTTCGTGATTCGTGGAAAAATTCGACAACAGTTTCTTACGATCAGAATAAATACGGGATTTATACTTTAAGAGATAATTTCTTTTATAATAAAAATAAGTTTCGTCTTTCAGCAAGCGTCAACGGAAAAACAGGATATATGAATATAGACGAAATTTCAAAAGTATATTTTGAAGAAGGAATTTCAAATATGAGCGCGATGACAAAAATGAAAAATGAAAATCTATCAGGGAAATTTGCTTTAGATTATGATTTTTCAGAAAAAACAACAGCGGGTTTTCAATTTATAAACGATAGAAATAATCCGGATTTTCAATCGGATATTGTGATAGACAGATATGATGCTGAGAATCAATTAAAGAATTATACAATCAATAAAAGTTACGCAGACAGAGCATCGGGAAGTTTAACGTATAATGCGCATTTGATAACAAAACTGGATTCGCTGAACCGAAAATTGTCTTTTGATGTGGATTACTTTAATTACAATTCAAAATTTGATCGTGAGTTTATTGCAAACGACTATTTAGCAGATGGAACTTTTGTTACGGTGAATCAGTCAGGGCAAAATATCTCAAACCAAGATATTCATAATTGGAGTTTTAAGGCAGATATGGAACATCCGTTTGAAGTCCTGAATTTATCTTATGGCGCGAAAATGAGTTTTACAAACAGTGTAAGTGATGTACTTTATTATAATACGATTTCGGGAACTCCAGAATTAGATCCTTTACAATCAAACCGATTTAATTATACGGAAAATAATCAGGCGTTTTATGTTAACGGAGATAAAAAAATCAATGAAAAATGGAATTTTCAAGTTGGTTTGAGACTGGAAAATACGCAAACAAAAGGCTTCTCTGAAACTTTAAATCAGGAAACGGTTAATAATTATTTGAAATTGTTTCCAACGGTTTTTGCATCTTATAAGAAAAACGACAGCAATACTTTTACCTTAAATTACGGAAAAAGAATCAATAGACCACGTTTTGATTTATTGAATCCGTTTCGAATTTATATAAGCAGTAATAGTTATTCAGAAGGGAATCCGTTTTTGCAGCCTTCGTTTAGTGACAACTTTGAGTTTGGATATTCTTATAAAGAAATATTGCGAACTACTGTTTTTGTCAATTCAATTACAAACGGCTACGGCGTTTTGTTTACCTCAAATCCGGCAACAAATACACAAATTGTAACAAGAGATAATTATTTCAAAAGTTTGAATTATGGAGTTGGAGAATCATATTCGGCAACTTTTACAGATTGGTGGACAAGTGAAAATTCTTTGTATTTTTTAGGCGCAAAAACAGAATTTATTAAAGAGATCAATGCAACTCCCTCAAATAGCTTAGAAGTAGATTTTTCGACAAATAATACTTTTGTTTTAGGAAAAAATTCTAAACTTCAAATTGATTTTAGCTACACTCCACCTTATGAAAGCGGTTTATACAAAATAGGTTATACATCAAGTTTTGATATTGGTTTTAAGCAGGATTTGTTTAATAAAACAATGCAAATTGCTTTTTTGGCAAATGATATTTTTAATACTTCTTACTTAAAAGATTTCACTTCTGTGGTAAATGGCGTAAAGCAAGTTTACAGTCAAAATAATAGTAACCGATTTATTCGTTTGTCTGTGGTTTATAATTTTGGAAATAAAAAAATCAACGTTAAAGAACGCAATTTTGGAAATCAAGAGGAGAGAAAAAGAGCTAATTAAATTAGATAATTAGAAAATGTGCCAATTAGATAATAATAATTTTCTAATTGGCACATTTTCTAATTGACACATTATAAAAAGAATGCCAATAAAATTCCGAGAACGATCATAGAAACTTTGGCGATATTAAATTTATGCCCTTCGCTACTTTCGAAAATAATCGTCGACGAAATGTGGAATAAAATACCGATTACGATTGCTGTTATTTCGGTGTAATATTTACTTAAAAAAGGCAAATATTCAGATGCTACAGTTCCTAGTGGCGTCATGATGGCAAATGTGAGCATGAAGGCAAAAATGGCTTTTTTGTTTAAATCTGCATTAATGAAAAATGTTGTTAAGATAACAGCAATTGGCAGATGATGAATAGCAATTCCGACAGCTAAGCCATGATGATGGCTTACTGGAAAACCTTCTAAAAAGGCATGAATGCAAAGACTGATAAACAATAGCCACGGAATCTGAGACATTTTTGCATGCCCGTGTACGTGTCCGTGTTCGGCACCTTTTGAGAAAAATTCGAGAACGATCTGGAATAAAATCCCGACCATTATGAAGATTCCGATATTGTGGTTATGCGATTCGTAAACATCTGGAAGCAGATGCATTACGGTTAAAGACAATAAAAAAGAACCGCTGAATGCAAGCAGCAGTTTTAAATTGGTTTTGTTTTCTGGTTTTATAAACAAAGCCACACTATATCCTAAAAGTACAGAAATTAAGGGTAGTAAATAGTTCATTTTTATTTTGTTTAATCGTTGATTCGTTTAATCGGTTAATTGTTTTTTTGTTTAGCGATTAAACGGTTCAACAATTAAACGATTAACCAATTTATTTAAAAATCATGATTAATCTTTCGCTTTCGGTTTTATGGAATTTTTTGAGTTTATAATCTCCAAAAATGTCCAGCAGGAAAATTCCAGCCTCGTCCATTAAATCCTGAAAGTCTTTCAAAGTTAGTGCTTTTACTTTTTCTGTAAAATGATATTTTCTGCCATGGTCTTCAAAATCAATTTCTTTGAAAATATGCCCGTCCTCTACATATCTTTTGATGTGAAAATCTATTTCGTCAACCGTTTTTACTTCTTCTGGAACAAGGTTTTCAATTACGTTTGCAACATTCATAAAATCAATAACCGCAAAACCGTATTCAGATAAGCTTTCTTTGATTGCTTTTAAAGTTGTTAGATTATCGTCATCACTTTCGAAGTAGCCAAAACTGGTAAAAAGGTTGAAAATGGCATCGAACTTTTCTTCAAAAGGTTCGCGCATGTCGTGCACTTTAAAATGCAGGGTTTCGTTGCTATTTTTACTAGCTTCAGTAATGCTGTTTTCAGACAGATCGGCTCCTAAAACATCGTAGCCTAATTGATTTAAATAAATAGAATGACGGCCTTTTCCGCACGCTAAATCCAATACTTTTGCTTTCTCAGGCAAATTAAGGTAATGCGTTAAATTGTCCATGAAAACCTGAGCTTCACGATAATTACGATCCTTGTAAAGAATGTGATAATAAGGCGTGTCAAACCACGAAGAGTACCAGTTTTGATCGTCGCCTTCTTGATTTGGGATGGAGTCGTTATGCTTTTCGGACATTTATTCTATTTCAATTAATTCAAAGTCCGGCAAATTTAGTGTATTTTTGCCGAAAAATTACTATTTAGCAGCGATACATTGTTGCATTATGCAAAGAGATGCAGGAATGCATCTTTTAAATTTTTAGTTTTTTTTAATTTAAAAGACAAGATGGAAGAAAATTTTAAAATGATTGCCAAATGTTTTTTTGGCTTTGAAGAAATATTAGAAAAAGAATTACGTGCACTTGGCGCTCAAGATGTCGAAAAGGGGGTGAGAATGGTGAGTTTTAAAGGAGATAAAGGTTTTATGTATAAAGCCAATTTGTCTTTGCGTACCGCGCTTAAAGTCTTAAAACCAATTTATTCTTTTAGAGCAAATAATGAACAAGCGTTGTACAAAGGTATTTCGGGTTTAAACTGGTCTAAGCTTTTAAATGCGAATCAGACTTTTGTGATCGATGCAACGGTGCATTCTACTTATTTCAATCATTCTGAATTTGTTTCGCAGAAATGTAAAGATGCGATTGTAGATCAATTTAGAGAAAGAACAGGTCAAAGGCCGAGTATTGATAAGCAATATCCAGATTTACGTATTAATATTCATATCGATAAAGATCAGGTTTCTGTGGCTTTGGATACTTCTGGAGCTTCGCTTCATCAGCGTGGTTACAGAACAGCTACCAATATTGCTCCGATTAATGAGGTTTTAGCAGCTGGAATTCTTTTACTATCTGGCTGGGATGGACAAAGCCATTTTCTAGACCCAATGTGCGGCTCTGGAACTTTCTTAGCAGAAGCAGCAATGATTGCCTGCAATATTCCGGCAAACATTAACAGAAAAGAATTTGCTTTTGAAAAATGGAAAGATTGGGACAATGATTTGTTCGATACAATTGTTGACAGTTTAATGAAAAAAACAAGAGAGTTTCATTATACGATTAAAGGTTTTGATAAAGCGCCAAGTGCTGTAAGCAAAGCCAAAGACAATATTAGAAATGCCAATTTAGAGGATTATATTAAAGTGTACGAAGAGAATTTCTTTGATACGGAAAAAGAAACAGAAGGAAAACTTCATATTGTTTTCAATCCGCCTTATGATGAACGTTTAGATATTCATATGGAAAGATTTTACGCCAGCATTGGAGATACCTTAAAGAAGAATTATCCAGGAACAAACGCTTGGTTTATTACAGCAAACCTAGAAGCTTTGAAATTCGTAGGATTAAAACCTTCAAGAAAAATTAAACTTTTTAACGGAAGCCTTGAAGCACGTTTGGTAAAATACGAAATGTACGAAGGAAGTAAGAGAACGAAATTTCAGGTTTCTGAATAGGTGCAAAGTTGCAAAGGTTCAGAGGGACAAAGTGAAATTTTTTGTCGTTTAGAAAACTGAAACTTTAACCTAGAAAAAGAGTATTAAAAATATAATTTGATTATCAGTTCAAAGAAAAAGCTTTGAAACCGCAAAGTCGAAAAACTTTGCCACTTTGAGCCTTTGCAACTCTGAACCTTAAAAAAAAAATAATTTAAAATAAATAGTAAGCTTCTAAGAATATAAGCTGCAAGAAGAAAAACTTAGCAGCTTAGCATCTTAGAACCTTAGCAACTCTAAAAAAAAACATGTCAAAACTACAACTACGCGCTTTTTTATACCAACTGGCAGCTTTTGCCATTTTATTTCTTGCATTTAGATATTTGATTGCTGCTTACACAGGATTAACCGGAATCTGGATTCCGATGACAGCATTTGTAATCGGAACTATTATTGGACCTAAATTCCAAGCTGTAAGAACCAAAGACGGTGAAAAGCTTTTTATGAAATGGCTTTTTATAAAAGGAATTAAAGAAATCGGATAATTTGGAAAATATATGAGGAAAATTGGACTTATCGGCGGAATCAGCTGGGTTTCTACATCTGATTATTATACTTTGATTAATAAAGGAATTAATGAGAAATTGGGCGGCCTGAATTTTTCGGAATGTCTAATCTACTCTTTTAATTATTCCGATATTAAAAAGAATAACGATGCTAACGATTGGGATTCGACTTTTAATATGCTTTTAAAAGCTGCTGAAGTTTTAAAATCGGGTGGGGCAGAAGCTATTCTTTTATGCGCTAATACCATGCATTTAATTGCTGATAGGATACAAGAAGCTATTGATATTCCTCTTATTCATATTGCAGAAGAAACAGCGATTGAAATTCATAAAAAACAATTGAAAAAAGTTGGTCTACTAGGAACGAAATTTACAATGGAATTGGATTTCTTTAAAGATAAATTGGCTGAGAAAGAAATTGAAACGATAATACCACTAAGCGAAGCTGATAAAGATTTTATTCATTACACCATTTTCGAAGAATTAGGAAGAGGAATTGCAACAGAAGAAACGAAAAAGCGTTACTTAGAAATCGCAAACGGATTGATTCAAAACGGAGCAGAAGGAATCATTTTAGGATGTACCGAAATTCCGCTAGTTATAAAAGAAGGCGATTTAAATGTTCCAATTTTTGATACTACTTTAATACATACACAAGCAGCGATTAATTTTCAGTTAACTTTTTAGGTGCTGAGGTTCTGAGATACTAAGGTTCTAAGTTTTCTTAACAACATAAAAAAAGCGGTAAATCAACTTGATTTACCGCTTTTTTTAGCCTTAGTATCTTAGTATCTCAGAACCTTAGCATCTTAAAAAAGAACTATTTCTTCTTCTTAGGTTCTTCTTTTTTTGCAGTTTCAGACGCCATTGTTTTTTTCTTGTAAATCGGAATAAAGTAAGAAACTGTATAGTTGAAACCAATTCCGAAGCTTCCATCATAAGTTCTGTTGAAACCTGGAATATAAAGGTTTTCAAAATTATTAGGCTCTTTATTGGTTGCCAGAAGTTTAAGCTGTACGCCAAAACCAACAAATACATTTCTAAAAACTTGTGCTTTTAATCCCATTGCAACCTCGATCCAAGTTGCTGTAAGGCCATTATATTTTTGACCTTCTGCTATAGGCGGTAATTCTCCCCAATACGGATTCGGATTATAGATTTTGTAATTAATCAGTTCTTGGCTAAAAGTACTGAAACCGCCTCGCATTCCAATCGTAATTAAGTTTTCCATATCCAACCAGTTTTGATAAAAATTATAATCAAAACCTGCTTTTATGTACGTTCCGTTAGCCGAAGAAGTTAATCGGTCATCCTCGGTAGTTTTGTCTTCGTAGCCTAACTCTGCAGCGATATAGTATTTTTTTGTCAAGCGCCAGTCTCCAACAAATTCGACTCCTTTATAATTTTTGTCATAAAGTCCGCGGGTAAGTTTGTACAAATCGACACCGACACGAAGTCCATAGCGGTCTGTTTTTACAACGCTGTCTTTTTGGGTTTCCTGAACTTCTGGTTTTGCCGTCTTTACAGTTTTTTCTGTTTGAGGCTTTTTAGTCACTATTGTATCTTTATTTTTAGAAATCTCAGGAACATCCTGAGCGTAACCTAAAAACATTGAAAACAATAATGAAAGACTAGAAATAAACTTTAATGTGTGTTTCATTTTCAGATTCAATGTTAGGGTTTTCTAATACAACGTCGGTCATCCAAATACTACCGTCTGGATCAGTTTGAACAATAGGTAGAACGTTTCTTAACTGAAATATAGTTTTAAATCCACATGCTCTAGAGACGTATACATTTTGCGATGTATAATTAAATTTTAACACATCAGTATTGATTGAAGCAGGATTAAATGAATTGGAAATAAACTTGAAGGTTGTTGTACTGTCGTTTACTTTTAAAGGAAGCATAACAGTGCTTCCATTGGTTACATATCGTAGTGAATCATTAACCGCAAGACTTTCATTAAAAACAATTCCCTGTTCCATTCCTTCACCAATAACTTTTAAGTTACTCACATTTCTGGTTTTGGTCGGATTGGAAATATCATAGAATGTAATCACCAATCTAGGTGTAGTTGGTGTATTAGGATCACAGACATCATCTTTCTCGCAGCTAGATAAGCCAAAAGTAAAGAGCAGTAAAAGAGAGATTAGTTTTTTCATCTATTTTTATCGAAGTTCTAAAAGTACAACATTTTCAACATGATGCGTCTGTGGAAACATATCTACAGGTCTCACACGTGTTACTTTGTATTTTTCATCCATTAAAGCCAAATCACGTGCCTGCGTTGCAGAATTACAGCTTACATAAACAACTCTTTTTGGTGCAATTTTTAAAATTTGCTCCACTACATCTTTATGCATTCCGTCACGAGGCGGATCTGTAATAATAACATCTGGTTTTCCGTGCTGTGCAATAAAAGCTTCATTGAATACCACTTTCATGTCACCAACAAAAAACTCGCAATTTGTAATATTATTGCGTTCTGCATTGGCTTTAGCATCAAGAATTGCCTCAGGAACACTTTCTACTCCGATTACTTTTTTTGCTTTTTTAGAAACGAATTGAGCAATTGTTCCCGTTCCTGTATACAAGTCATAAACCGTCTCGTTTCCGGTAAGACCAGCAAAATCTCGGGTTATTTTATATAATTCGTAAGCTTGGTCAGAATTGGTCTGGTAAAAAGATTTTGCGTTAATACTGAATTTTAAACCTTCCATTTCTTCCAAGATGTAATCTCTTCCTTTATAAAGAACAACATCTTGATCGTAAATAGTATCATTTTGTTTTCCGTTTACAACATATTGCAATGAAGTAATTTGTGGAAATTTCTCGTATAAATGATCAAGAATCAACTCTCGGTTTTCTTTATCATCTTCAAAAAACTGAATCAAAACCATAATTTCGCCTGTAGAAACAGTACGAATCATTACAGTTCTTAATAATCCAGAATGTTCTCTCGGATTAAAAAACGCCAAGTTATGTTCATTAGCAAAAGCTCTGATTTCGTTACGAATAGCATTTGAAGGATCTTCTTGTAGATGACATTTGTTGATATCAAGAATTTTATCCCACATTTTCGGAATATGGAATCCTAAAGCATTTCTGTTTCCTAAATCTTCAGTGCTTCCAATTTCTTTTTCTGTTAGCCAACGGCTGTTAGAAAAAGAAAATTCCATTTTATTTCTATAAAAGAACTGTTTTTCAGAACCTAAAATATCTTCAAATTCTGGAAGTTCAATTTTTCCTATTCTTTGTAAGTGATTTTTAACCTCATTTTGTTTAAATGCAAGCTGCTGGCTGTATTTCATATTTTGCCATTTGCAGCCTCCGCATACTCCAAAATGTTCGCAGATTGGTTCTACTCTATATTCAGATAATTCGTGAAATTTTACAGCTTTACCTTCGTAGTAAGCCTTTCTTTTTTTTAATGTCTGTACGTCCACAACATCTCCAGGTACCACATTCGGAATAAAGATTACTTTTCCGTCAGGTGCTTTGGCTACTGAAACGCCTTTTGCACCAGCATCAAGAACTTGAATTTGATGAAAGACAACTTTGTCTGTATTTTTTCTTCCCATAGCGCAAAAATAAGCCTTTGAAAACTTTTACAAATTTAATTTTTGAAAAAATTTAGAAATTCTTCAAAATATTAGTTTAATTGAGCATAAAAGTTAATTTTGTTTTTATAATTACCCCAATAAAAATAGCTATTAACCTGCGCTTATCCTCCTCTTTTTATGAAGTTGTATCATAAACTCTCTCAAATCAGTTTTCTTAAAAAAAGTTATGCATTTAAATTCCTATTTGTCGCTTTTATAGGCATTCATATTCCCTTAATCGGAATTTTGTTTTTTGTTTTATTTTTTGAACATAGTATTTCTCCATCTTCAATTCTTATCTTTTCTTTAATTATGACATTGCTGGCAACGGCAATTACACTTTTAGTTTTAAATAGACTGATAAAGCCCATTGTGATAGCATCAAAAGCATTAGATGAGTACAGAGATTCAAGAAAATTATCTGATTTGCCAACAGACTATACAGATGAAGCAGGACTGCTTTTGTGTAATATACAGGAATCTATTAATGAAGCGGAGAATTTTATCAATGAAAAACAGGATTTAATCTATATGCTTTCGCATGATTTGAGAAATTTTGCAGGGAATCCGCAAGGTTTGGCGCAATTGATTATAAGTGAAAATCCATCAGAATCGGTTAAAAATTTGGCCGAATTAATTTGCGAATCGACTGATCTTCAATTTAGATATATTGAAAATTTCATCAAATTGCTTAAAGAACAAGATGAAGTGGTAAAAGTAAATCAAGAAGTTAAAACGGTTTTATTTCCTAATATCATTCCGTTTATTAATGAACAAGTAGAACAGCGCTTGTTTGATAAAAACATAAAGCTGGATTTGGCTGTAGAATGTAATGAAGCAAAGCTAAAAATAGACGAGGGGCTTTTAATTCAGGTTTTGGTGAATCTGATAAGCAATGCGGTCAAGTTTTCTTATTTTGATAGTGAAATTAAAGTCAGGATCTTTTCAGAAAATTCAAAATTAATTGTGACGGTAAGAGATAAAGGAATGGGCTTTGATAAAAATCAAATTGAAGAGTTGTTTAAAAAGTTTACCAAAATGAGCCGTCTAGGAACCGCAAATGAAGGTTCTACAGGAATTGGATTGTATTTGTGTAAAAAAATCATTGAAAGAAACAAAGGCCTATTAACCGCATCAAGCGAAGGAAAAAATAAAGGTGCGGAGTTTAGAATTGAATTTGATATCTAAAAAAAATAAAAAGGGTTATTAAGATTTGTAAATGCTTAATAACCCTTTAAATTTTTCTTTTTGTATATATTACCAAAGCTGATGAACAGAAGGTTTAATAAGATTGCTGTAGATTTTATTCATTGCTGTAATCTGTTCTGAGGTTAATTTTGGAGTGTCATAAACCGATAAATTCGATAAAACGTGTTCTGTTTTTGACGCACCTGGAATAATACAGCTTACTTCATTAAAACTTAAAATCCATTGAAGTGCAATTGCAGCAAGGTTTTTCGATTCAGGAAATAAAGCTTTTAATTCTTCAACTGCTTTTAAGCCTAATTCATAATCAATTCCAGAAAAAGTTTCGCCTTTATCAAACGCTTCTCCGTTACGATTAAAGTTTCGGTGATCCTGAGGTTCAAATGTGGTTTTTGAATCAAATTTACCTGTTAAAAGTCCGCTTGCCAACGGAACTCTTGCGATGATTCCAATGTCTTTCTTTTTAGCTTCTGAGAAAAACAGCTCAGATGGGCGCTGGCGAAACAAATTGAAGATAATTTGAACCGTAGTTACATTCGAATATTCAATAGCTTTTAATGCTTCTTCAACCTTTTCGACACTTACGCCAAGATTAAGGATTTTTCCCTGATCTTTCAATCGGTCAAAAAGTTCAAAGATTTCCGGACGATAGTACACTTCTGTTGGAGGACAATGTAATTGAATCAGATCAAGCGTTTCTAATCCTGTTCTTTTTAAGCTGTCTTCAACAAATTTTTGAAGTACTTTTGGAGTATATCCTTCATTAACATGTGGATTTATCTGGCGTCCACATTTTGTGGCAACAAAAATTCGTTCAGAGCGCGAACGAACGACTCTTCCAACGGCAGTTTCGCTCAATCCGTTTTCGTAAACATCGGCAGTATCAATAAAATTAACGCCATTGTCAATAGCGGTATTCAATAGCTCGTCGGCAGTTTTATCATCAAAACCCGATCCCCATTTTCCGCCAACCTGCCAAGTGCCAAGCGAAATTTCAGAGATATTAAAGTTTGTTTTTCCTAGTTTTCTGTAGTTCATTTTTTTTCTTTTGAGGTTCTAAGTTGCTAAGGTCCTGAGGAGCTAAGTTTTTTTTTGTAGCTTCTAAGTCTATAAGATTCTGAGATGCTAAGATTTTATATTTATAATTCTTTAAAAAACTTAGAACCTTAGCAACTCAGAACCTTAGAACCTTTTTCAATCAAATAAATCCGAAGACAAATAACGGTCACCTCGATCGCAGATCACGGCAACCACAACTCCAGATTCTAATTGTTCTGCAATTTTTAAGGCAACAGCAACAGAACCTCCGCTGCTCATTCCTGCAAAAACGCCTTCTTCAAGAGCTAATCTTTTCGTCATGGCACGAGCTTCTTCTTCGCTTACATCAATAACGGTATCTACTTTTGAGGCATCAAATATTTTTGGTAAGTATTCCTGTGGCCATTTACGGATTCCAGGAATCTGAGAACCATCGCTTGGCTGTGCACCAATAATCTGTACGTTTGAATTCTTTTCTTTTAAATAAGTTGATGTTCCTATGATTGTCCCGGTTGTTCCCATAGCAGAAACGAAATGCGTTACCGTTCCATCAGTATCATTCCATATTTCGGGACCGGTTGTTTTGTAGTGCGCTTTCCAGTTATCATCATTAGCAAACTGATTCAGCATCAAATAACCGCCTTGAGCTACTTTTTTATCCGCGTAGTCTCTAGAACCAATAATTCCTTCGCTTGCAGGCGTAAGAATAACTGTAGCGCCATAAGCACGCATCGTTTGAGTACGTTCTTTGGTAGAATCTTCTGGTAAAACCAATTCGATTTCAATACCAAATAGCTGCGCAATCATGGCTAAGGCAATTCCTGTATTTCCGCTGGTTGCTTCAATTAATTTATCTCCTTTTTTAATGTCGCCTCTTTCCAAAGCGGCAGCGATCATATTGTATGCAGCTCTGTCTTTTACGCTCCCTCCAGGATTATTTCCTTCTAGTTTCAGTAAAAGCTTTACATTTTTATTTTTAACTAGATTGACAGTTTCCATTAACGGAGTATTGCCAATTAGGTTTAATAATTTATGTGAATTCATTTTATTTTTTTTCTTTTATTTTAACTTCAGTAGTAGTGGTGTTTAAGACGATAGAATCTTCTGGAATCGATTTGGTAATCCAGGCATTTCCTCCAACAACACTATTTTTCCCAATCACTGTTTCTCCACCCAAAATGGTGGCATTGGCATAAATGCAGACATTGGCCTCAACTGTCGGATGCCTTTTTGCATTTTTCATTTCCTTGCTTACGCTTAATGCACCGAGCGTAACACCTTGATAAATTTTTACATGTTTTTTAATAACAGTTGTCTCACCAATTACGATACCTGTTGCATGATCGATAAAAAAAGGTGAAGCAATATCGGCTCCTGCGTGAATATCTGTTCCTGTAATTCTATGCGCATATTCACTCATTAAACGAGAAAAAAGCAATAAATCGAGATGGTATAATTCGTGGCTTAATCTGTAAATTGCGATGGCATAAAATCCAGGGTATCCCAGATAAACCTCGTCAATGCTATTTGAAGCGGGATCGTTCTCAAGAATATATTCGGCATCTTGATTTAGCTTTTCTAAAACTCCTGGAAGTTTTTCTAAAAAACGGTCCCATATAGATTCGCATAAATTTTGAGGCTTTTTACATGCCAAAACCGCAATTTCTTTGAAGCGAAACTCTAGTTCGTCAATACTTTCGTCAAGCGCCGCATTCGAATCAAAAAGCGTGTAAAAAAGCTTTTCTGTAAAGTCTTCCGTTTTGGTTTTAATGCCGTAATTTATGTGAGAGTGGCTCTTTAAAGCTCTTATGTTTTGTATGATATTGTCTTTTGTCACAATGGTAAAAATGAATGAATAATTTTGGAACGTTAAAAGTAAGGCGTTTTTTGGAAATAAAATCACGATTTAACGAAAGAAATTTTCTTTACAAAGTCTGATTTGTGATAAAAAGCAAATTCTAAACTGTTCTTATTTATGCAATTCTTAAGAAGTTAATTGCGTAAATTAGCTTTCAAAATATACTAAAATGAAAAATAAGCCAACATTTACAAGTGCAATTTCTGGACTTTCTTTTGATGAAAATGAGAAAATTTACGGAAGGGCAATACATGACCCTATTTTGGGATTGATAAAAAAAGAGTTTCCAGATTTTAGTGCCGAAGATTGCATTTCTATAAATGAATTAAATCTATATCGCCAAAAGTATATTTCAAATTACCTTTCTACCGAAATTGGAGCACTTTCTGCAATGGAGAAAAATGTTATTTCTTCATTAAAAGAAGATAAATCTATTGTAAGTATT
The DNA here is from genome assembly GCF_059511845.1 of Flavobacterium sp. PLA-DH12. Taxonomy (NCBI): domain Bacteria; kingdom Pseudomonadati; phylum Bacteroidota; class Flavobacteriia; order Flavobacteriales; family Flavobacteriaceae; genus Flavobacterium; species Flavobacterium sp. PLA-DH12. The sequence goes on along the minus strand of NZ_JCAMPD010000008.1, from coordinate 59,672 downwards.
GTAGAAGAGGAGGAAGAAACTCGAAATTTAGGACAAAAAGTGGCAGATAAAGTAGCCGATTTTGGAGGAAGCTGGACGTTTATTATTTCGTTTGTGGTTTTTATTTCGATTTGGATTATTTCGAATGTGTATATTTTTCTAAACAAAGGTTTTGACCCCTATCCGTTTATTCTTTTAAATTTAATCTTGTCGTGCGTTGCGGCTTTGCAGGCACCTGTTATTATGATGAGTCAAAACCGTCAGGAAGAAAAAGACCGTAATCGTGCTAAAAAAGATTTTATGATCAATCTGAAATCAGAGTTAGAGATTAGATTAATTCACGATAAAATTGATCATTTAATTATGCATCAGCAACAAGAATTAATTGAAATTCAAAAAGTGCAAATTGAAATGATGAATGATATTTTGGATCAGATTAAGAAATAAAAGTTTTTTGAAATTCCAAAAGGAGCAAAGCGACTTTTAGAAAATTTAAAATCTAAAAATAAAAGTGCTTCAGATAATATCCACCAAGCATAAAAAATAGATTTATAATAGCCATTCTCCAGATTAGTTTTTTATAGTTTCTAGACTTGTCTAAAAAATGAAAGGCGATAAAAACGGAGAGTAAAAGGCAGGTATAAATGGCAGGATACATTTTAAAAGCAGCCAAAAAATCACCTTGAAAAAGTAAGAATAAAGATCGCTGAAATCCGCATCCTAAACAGTCATAACCAAACACGGTTTTGAACAGGCAAGGAATCATGTATTTCTCTAAACTCATGGCAGATTTTTTTTGCAATTTTACTAAAAAAATATGACAAACGTTTAGGGAAGTAGTGGAGCGCTATCTGAAAGTTTTATATTTTTGAAATCTTAAAATAAAGAAAGGATGAAAACTTTTAAAATTATAATAATGATTCTTGCGATTTCGGTTGCGTTATACGAACAAGTTTCGGAAGAGAAGAACATCTATATCATGATTGCTGCAATTGTAGTTTTCATGTTCGGAATGATGCAGCTGAGTGCAAAAACGCCAAGTAAAAATAACGATAAAGAAGAGTAGGATGTTGGCAAAAGGAGATAAGGTTTCGGTACTAGACGAAGCTATAAACGGAACAGTAGTTTCGGTTAAAAATAACGAGGTTTTGATAGAAACTGAGGACGGATTTACGATGACATTTTTAGTCAGCGAATTGCTTAAAATTCAAGAAACCAGTAATTTAATGAATTCTATTAAAAGAATTGATTTAGATGAAATTTCAAAAGAGAAAACAGAGCCAAAACCAAGAAGTTTTGTTAAAGAAAAGAAAGAGAAACGAGATGTTGGAGTTCCTGAATTTGATTTACATATCGAAAAATTGGTTCCTAATAAACGCGGAATGTCGAACTATGATATTTTGACATTACAGACCGAAACGGCAAAAAGACATATCGAATTTGCGATAAGAAACCGCATTCCGAAAATCGTTTTTATTCATGGTGTTGGTGAAGGGATTTTGAAAGCTGAACTTGATTTTTTATTAGGACGTTATGACGGGATTGATTTCCAAGATGCCAATTATCAAAAGTATGGTCTTGGTGCTACCGAAGTTTATATAAGGCAAAACAATAAATAAAACGGCTCTTTAAGCGTATAAAAAGCTTACTTATAAAGCATAAAAAACGTCTGTTTTTTGATTCGATTTTATTGTAAAATCACCTCAAAAAACAGACGTTTTTTTGTAAGAATTATTTCTACTGATTTCTTTTCGGAAATCTACTTTTTTAGTTTGTTTTTGGTCTGGTGATTTTTCCAAGAACGAAACTGCTTCCCAATTTAAAGCTGCTATTACCCTTCTCTAAAATTACATTTTTAAGTACTATTGTGTGCTCATAAATTTGTCCAGTTAAAGTAGTGGTTACTTCAATAATTCCACTTTCATTTGGCTTGCCGAGCTGTCCTGTCCAGGTTTCTTCAATTGCAGGTGCAGACGGCTGTAATTTGGCACAAACAAAAGCTGGTGTTATAGATCCAGTTCCTTCTTTTGCAGTTTTATAAAATACTTTATTCTGTGTTGCTGTTATTAAACTTGTACGAGCTTGACCTGGAGTAATGGGCTCTGCAAACAATGTTGGATCGATATCATCAATAGATAAATAAAACGTATTGTTGTAATTGTATACTCTAGCAACTTCATCGCACTCATAAGCAGAACCATTCGGATTGGTTTTGAAAGTCAGATTGGCTGGCGTTATAGAGGTATTGTATTTTCCAAACACAAATTCTGCTTCCGTTTGGTTTCCAGCCGGTTTTGCAAATGTTATATTTTTAAAAACAATTGTGTGTTCGTAACCTGTAATTCGAGTTCCTCCGTCATTATTACTATTGGGCGGATCTATTTGTTTAGTGGTAATTTCTATTATTCCATCAATTCCATTCCATTCTTCGGTTACTTTTGGATTGCTCGGCGGAATTGTACCACAGATATTGTCTTTTGCAACAGCTCCATCATAGGCTCTGTAAACTACACGATACGCACCATTGCCTTTTGAATCTATTGTGTATGTTTTGGTACCGTTATCATTGATGATCGCTCCTTCTGGCATTTGAAGTAAAAGAGCTTCCTGAGGTTTTAATTTATAAATTAAAGTATTAGTTGTAGGATCACAGGCTTGTGACGTTTCAATATCTGAAAAGTCTATATCATCCACAGTCAAATCCCCATCATCGCAACCATTCAAGAGAAGGGCAAATAATAGGAGGGCAGCATATTTTTTCATCGTAAAATTTATTTGGGTCAAAAATAGTGAAAAAATTGCCAAATGATATTTAAGATTTGACAATTGATATTTCTTAACTTTGCAGCAATGAAAAAAGTATATCTAGATAATGCCTCAACAACAGCCATGCGTCTTGAAGTAATTCAGGAAATGACAAGGATTATGCTTGAGGATTATGGAAATCCGTCGTCTACACATAGTTTTGGACGAAATGCTAAAACCATCTTGGAGCTTTCAAGAAAAAGCATTGCCAAACATCTCAATTGTACTGCTCAAGAAATCATTTTTACTTCTGGCGGAACGGAAGCTGACAACTGGATTCTACGTTCTGCTGTTGAAGATTTAAAAATAGAAAGAATCATTACTTCAAAAATTGAACATCATGCTGTTTTGCATACCGTTTGGGTGCTTCAGGAAGAGTATAATGTTCAAGTTGATTACGTAAATGTAAATGAAGACGGAAGTTTAGATTTAACGCATTTGTCTAATTTATTGGCCGAAGAAAAAAAGACTTTAGTTAGTTTAATGCACGTAAATAACGAAACGGGAACAATTTTAGATTTAGATCGTGTTAGTTTGATTTGCAAGCAGTATAATGCTTTGTTTCATTCAGATACAGTTCAGTCTGTTGGAAAAACCGAGATTGACCTGCAAAAGACTCCTGTTGACTTTATTTTGGCTAGTGCGCATAAGTTTCACGGACCAAAAGGAATTGGATTTGCTTTTATCAGAAAAAATTCTGGTTTACAGCCGTTGCTTTTTGGAGGTGAACAAGAAAAAGGGCTTCGTGCAGGAACAGAAGCTGTACATCAGATTGCTGGAATGGCAAAAGCGTTGTCTATTTCATACGAAAAACTAAATGAAGAAAGAGTTTATATCTTGGGAATAAAAAACTATTTGATTGAGCAGTTAGAAATTCATTTTCCAGATTTTAGAATCAACGGAAAGAAAGATGATTTCTATAACATCATCAATATTATTCTGCCGTTTTCATCAGATAAAACTTCGATGCTGCTTTTTAGTTTAGATATGAAAGGAATCGCGGTTTCTAGAGGAAGTGCCTGTCAATCTGGAAGTATAAAACCTTCACATGTTTTAAATGAAATGCTTTCGGAGGCTGATTTAAAATTACCAAATCTCCGAATTTCATTTAGTCATTATAACACTAAAGAAGATATCGATTGGCTTATTGAGAGTTTGAAAACGGTCTAAGTTGCTAAGATGCTAAGGTTCTGAGATTCTAAGTTTTTTTAACCGCGAAGCACGCTAAGAATTACGCAAAGGTCGCAAAGAAGCTTTTATTGAGAATCTAAATAGAGTTAAAAAAAGTTCGCAAAGCTTTGTCAAAATAAGCTTTGCGAACTTTTTCATTTTAATAGCTGTAAAAAAAACTTTGCGACTTTTGCGTAATTCTTAGTGTGCTTTGCGGTAAAACTATACTCAAAGTTTTTTCAAAAACTTGAAACTTGAAACTTGAAACCTGAAACCTGAAACAAAAAAACTATTTACGAATTACTTTTACTTGCGAATCTTTAGTCAATTTGATAATGGTTGAAGATTTTCCGTTGACTTTGTCTTGGTTTAATTTTACGACATAATCAACGCCGTTGATAATTTCAGGGCTAATGTCTTTGAAACTCTGAGGTGTAGGCTGTCCAGAAATATTAGCCGAAGTAGAAACTAGAGGTTTTTTCATTCTTTCCATCAATTTGTAGCAGAAAGGTTCTTTTACCATTCTAACTCCAAGAGATTTGTCGGCCGCAATGATGTTTGGCGCAACGTTTCTGGCGTCGTCTAAAATTAAAGTAGTTGGCTTTTCAGATAAATCCATAATTTGCCATGCAACTTCGGGAATGTCTTTAAAAACATTGTACATCATTTTTTCGCTATTCATTAAAACGATCATGCTTTGTGTTTCTGCACGTTGTTTTAATTTGTAAATTTTAGCAATGGCCTCTGCATTTGTGGCATCACAGCCAATTCCCCAAACGGTATCAGTTGGGTACAGAATTATGCCTCCGTTTTTAATTACCTCGTATGCGTTGATGATTTCCTCGTTCATTTTACAAATTATAATTTACTTCATTAAGGTTGCAAAGTTATAAATTTTACTTGTAAAAGCTTTTTAGAGTTTGAAAATAGAAGCGTTTAAAGTTTTTGTGGCTATTTACTGGAAGTAGATGTTTATGATTTTACTACAGAAGATTTTAATTTAACCTTCGCCAGTTCCATCAAAGGATGCTCAATATATTTGAATGTTAATTGGCTGATGAAAATTAACGGGAAAATTGACAAGGAAATGATCGACCAGAATTCTAACTCAGTTAGATTTTTTGCTCTTTCAAATCCGATGACAAAATAAAAAAGGACGAATAATAAAATGCCGTGCAGTAAATAAATGCTATAGGTGATTTGTCCAAATTTGCGTGAAAAAGTGCTTGACAGAAGCCCAAAAAAGCTATTTCCAGAAGCAATTATGATAAATACAATCGTAGTGATGATGATTGGAATAGGCTTTCTTCCGCTATTGAAGAAATAAATAGAACTTGCAATTAGTAAAATAGCTAGAAAAGCATATTTTTTCTGTTTTAAAACAGCTCCCCATTTATTTTTGCTAATTACTAAAGCCGCAATAATGCCTCCAAGAAAAGGGAAAAAGTGTCGTAATGAAGATTCATTAATAATCATTATAATAGCTGCAGTCGAGATAAATAGCAATAATGTCTTATAGTTTACTTTAATCTTAAAAAACAACGCAATAAGAGGCAATATAAAGTAGAAAGCCCATTCGTAAGGAAGCGTCCAGGTTACTCCAGCATTAAATAAAAAACTGTCTTCTAGTCCGTTAATGCTTAACCCCTTTCTTACGTTGAAAAATATCCATGAAAGCAAATGCAGGAGGTTTTCAAAAAAGGGAATTCTTGTTTTAAAATTGGTTAAATAACCTGCGATAAAGAATATAATTCCAACAGAAAAAAGATACATCGGGAAAAGTCTGTACAGACGAGCATTGATATAAGCCGACCAATCGATTTGTTTGTTTTTGCTGTTGATTAATTTTAGGGTAAATAAAAAAGCGGTGATTACAAAGAAAAAAGCAACCGTAGTCTGTCCAAAGTGATTGAATAAATTTGATTTTGGTTCTTCCCATTCTTCATTTTGAAGAAAAAAACGCCAGATGTAACTGTGATGAAGGAAAACAAAAAATGCTAAATAACCTCTTAAGCCATCAATTTCTGGATAACGAACTTCTTGAGCATCTATTTTTACTACCCTATTAGTAATAATTACTGAAAAAATAAGAGCAAGTAAGATGAGGGAAAAACAAAGCAAGAAGGTTAATGTCATTTTTTGAGAGGATAGCTTTTTATTGAGATATTTTTTAACAGATTTTTAATATTTGAGCAAAAATAGAAAACATTTTCAAATGCAAAAATATTAGGGTTAAAATTATCCTAAACAAAATAGGAATCCTTACAAGCGTAAAATGATTTTTATTAGCAATTAAGAAGAAAGACTTTCTTGAAAAATAACTCGATTTGTCCAGCCTTTTAAAGTGTATTGGCTTAAAATAGAATCTGGAATTTTCTCGTATTCATTTTCAAAAAAAGCTACGGGGATAACTGGATTTTTTTCGTCAATAATTAAAATATTATTTGGATTGTAAAAATCGTAGTTTTTAATATCTGTATTTGTTGTTATAAGTTTCTTCTCTAAACCCAAACTTTCAAAAACCCTAAATGTAAGTCCGATTTGACCAAGTCGATTAATGTCTAAAAGCACTTTTGATCGATTGATATAATCATTTACTTCACTCAAAGGCATATGACTTTTTATATAAGTAATGTTTTTATCACTGTCTTTTTGCTTTTTATCGTAAACAATGAATTTAAATTTTGAATGTTGCGAAGCCAGATTGGCTGCGATTCTTTTTAATATTGGTAGTCTTTTGTCAATTGAACTAATATTGAAAACATCATATTCAAATTGATTATTTTGGATAGCGTTTTCTGAATTATAAATCCAATTTGGCGCAAATTTTAAATTGAATTTTTCGCAGTCTTCTTTTTCAAATGAGAAAACTTCATCAAAACAATGAAGGACACGTTTAATTTTTGGACATCGATAAATGTTGTCATTAAAAAAACCGACTGATTTTTTAGTGTAATTTTTGAATTCTAAAATGCTTTCAGGAGTTATAAAGTCTCCTTTTATGGTTAAAATTACATCTTGAATCTGATCGTTTTTCTTTAATTCATTGATGATTTCTTTTCCGTAGTGCTGATGTTTTAAGTTCGTTTTAAAGAACGCTTTTAATACAAGATTATATGCTTTATGAAATATAGAAGGATATTTGTATTTGAAAGTATTAAAATCGATATGGCGAACAGTATGTCCTTGTTTTTCTAAGTCTGCCGCTATATGTTTGTTAAGTCCCCAGTTGTCTAAACTTATAAGAGTAATATGCATTATCTACGAAATAGTTTTTATTAGTTGGTAAAACTAGCTAAATTTGCTGAAACAATTTTTATGATTTTAAGATTAAATCGCGGATATGAAAAATTTGAAAATATTCTTCTAGAATATATTCGTTTTTTCGATACAAAAGGAGAGGACTTTGTAATTGGCCAGCGCAATCAGATAAAACTTTTTGATTTAGACGATAAAAAGATAAACATAAAATCGTTTAAGGTTCCGCACTTTATCAATAAAATCGCTTATAAATACTTCAGAAAATCAAAAGCAAAACGCTCTTTTGAGTTTGCAAACAAATTGTTGGAATTAGGTGTAGGAACTCCAAAGCCTATCGCATTTGCCGAATTTTCATCACTATTAGGTTTAGAAAAAAGCTTTTACGTAAGTGAGCAATTACAATGTGATCTTACTTATAGAGAATTGGTAGAAATACCTGATTTTCCAGATCGCGAAAATATCTTAAGACAGTTTACTAAATTTAGTTTCGATCTTCATGAAAAAGGAATTGAGTTTTTAGATCATTCTCCAGGAAATACTTTAATTAAAAAGAGTGCCAGCGGAAATTATGATTTCTTTCTGGTAGATTTAAACAGAATGGAATTTCACAATTCTATGTCTTTTGAAATGCGTATGAAAAACTTGTGCCGTTTAACACCGTTGAAAGAAATGGTTGCGACAATGAGCAATGAATATGCGAAATATTATAGAGAAGCATCTGAAGAGAAAATTTTTGAGACTTTATGGAAATACACTTCAGATTTTCAAGAGAAGTTTTATAGAAAAAAACGCCTAAAAAAGAAGCTTAAATTCTGGAAGAAGTAATTTTTCTTAGTTCTTTATAGCGAATATAAACGCTGTAGGCATTCAAATAACATATAATTATACCTTTTTTGCCATCCAAAAAACCAAAACGGATTATAAACTGATACAAGAAAGTATATAAAGGGTGGAAAAGTTGCATTAAGAAATAAGACTTTTTTCCTTTTGCTAATTTTTCATTTGCTTTAAGAATGCCGTAATTATACATTTTTGATTTATAATCTTCATAAGAAGAATAAGAATAATGTATGATTTTGTGTTTTAAAGAAGCAATTTTTCCGTCGACAATTAATTTTTCGTGAACGGTTCTTTCCTCATTGTATCGGCATTTCGATTTATTAAAAAGCCTGAAAATCTTATCAGTTTGCCAGCCACTGAAATTCAGTCGGCTATTTTTAAACATAAAAATACGATAGATAAAATAAGCACTTGCCGCATTTTTAGAATTAATTGCTGTAACGATTTCAGATTTTAATTCAGATGTTAGCCTTTCATCTGCATCAATAAATAAAACCCATTGATTTTTGGCTTGATCTAAGGCAAAATTTCGCTGTGTAGTATAATTAACAAAATGATTCTGGATTAATTTTACATTGGCAAAAGATTCAACAATGCTTACTGTTTTATCGGTGCTGTAGGAATCAACAACAATGATTTCATCAGCAAAATCAACATCTCCAAGAAGCGATTTTATATGCTGTTCTTCGTTAAGCGTAATAATCAGAACTGATAATTTCTGCTTTTCACTATTCATTAGAGATGCATTTTACTTTTTTCAATTTTTATATTCTTGAAAATAAGTCTCTAGCTTTTGAAGCATTAATTCCAACGGATATTCCGCATAATATTCAAAAGTATGTTCTTTTATATATTGTTCCGTGTGCTTCTCGTAGATCTCAGGTTTTAAGTCTTTTAAATGGATAGAAGCATTTTTCGCTTCATTTTCAAAAAGCTGCCAAGTTTCTTTTCTAACAGAAGGAGTAAAGATAGAGAAAGTTGGAATTTCAAGTGCTTTTGCCATATTTACAGCGCCACCTTCGTTTCCGATCAGCATTTCGCATTGAGAAAGCAATGCTAAAAACTGACGTAAATCAGTAGCGTATAAATTAAAAAGAATATGCTTTTTTGTTTCTTCAGAACAATGATTGTATACTTCTAACGCTTGTTCTTTCTGGTTTGGAATATAATTAAAGAGAATAGTAGCGTTTGTTGTAGCAACTGTAAAATCAATAATTTTTGCCATTCCGTCAAGTGGATAGGTTTTGTAATGCTCGCTCCCTAAAATTCCAAACATGATCAATGGTTTTTCAGGATCTACATTATAGCTTTTTAAAATATTTTTTGCTTCGGTAATCTCAGATTCTTTTAAAAAGATTTTCGGTTTTACGTTTGTTATCTTTTCAGAGAAAAAAGGTTTAAGCAATAATAGTCTGTTTTCAATCGCCAGACCAAATTCTGATTTTATAGCATCAAAACGTTTATAGCTATAATTGTAAAAAATATTAGAATACCATTTATGGTAAGAAACTTTATATTTTGCGCCAGAGAAAAATGTGATTAGGCTAGTTCCTAATTTACTATAAACATCAATTACAGCATCATATTTTTTTCTTCGCATCTCAAAAATGAACTTAATAAACCCAAAAGTCGATTTTCTGATTTTATTAGTTACTGGTATAATGTTATCTATATTCGGATTTTCTAGAAGAACATCAATCGAATTAGGATAACACATATAGTCAATTGTTGAGTCAGGAAATTTGGCTTTAAGATTGTTACAAATAATTGTGCTCGTTAAGACGTCTCCAATTCTCTTTTGTTGGATAACTAATATTCTCATTTGTTTTTGTGGTATCAATTTTCAAGGCTAAAGTACAAACTATTTTATGAAGTGTACAAGTGATGGTATTAATAAGATTAAACTAAATTAAAAAGTTATATTTTTGTGCTCAACAAATTAAAATGAACAATGGGAATTAGCGGTTTGGTTATTACTTTCAATGAAGAAAAAAACATTGGGAAATGTATAGATGCCTTATTTAAAGTTTGTGACGAAGTTATTATTGTAGATTCTTTCAGTAAAGATCGTACGGTAGAAATAGCTCAAGAGAAAGGAGCGCAAGTTATTCAGCAGACATTTCTAGGAGACGGTCCGCAGCGCACACACGGATTGCCTTTTTGTAAAAACGACTGGATTTTGAATCTTGATGCAGATGAGTTTCTGGATAAAGATGCTGAAGAATTTATTTTGAAGAAAAAATATCTGGAAGGAAATTACGATGCTTTCAGCTTTAGAGTAAAAAACTTTTTAGCCGATAAATTAATTGATTTTTCAGGATGGTATCCAGATCATAAAGTTCGTTTTTTTAATAAACAAACAGCGCATCCTTCTGATTCTAAAGTGCATCAGAAAATTGTTGCTCAAAATGAGAAAAAAGTTGCTGTACATATTTTGCATTACGGATGGGATTCTTTTGATCAGATTATTGCTAAAAAGAACCAATATTCAGGATGGCATGCGCAGCAATTATATGATCAAGGTAAGCGAATTGGCGCTTTTAAACCTGTTCTTAATGGAACTGTAGCTTTTGTACGTTGCTATTTCTTCAAGAAAGGAATCTTCAATGGTCTTGATGGATTGTCAATTGCAATGATTCAGGCTTTTTTCTCTTATATGAAATATGCTAAGCTTATAAAGCTTCAAAAAAGTAAAAAAAAGAGGTGATTTTAAATCACCTCTTTTTTTTGTAATTTTCTATTAGAACTGATTTGATTTATATCTTGATAGATATTTAAAATTTGAGTCAAAATAGAAAAGAAGATCTCTTAAATAGGTTAAAATGAAGTTCTTAAATCATTCAAGTTTCATGATATTTGGCTATTGCTATCTAAAGTAAAAACCGTTTCGATCCAATTTTCAATAGTATATTTTTTATAAATATCATCAGGAATTGGCTCATAAGAAGATGTAAAGAAATCCATATCAAAATTTATGTTCTTTTCATCAATGACTAAAATGTTTTTAGGATTATAAAAATCATATTGAACAATGTTATGATTTGTTGTAATTAGTTTTTTTTGCAGGCCTAAACTTTCAAATACTCTAAAAGTTAACCCGTTTTGCTCTTTACGATGGATATCTAGTAATAGTTTCGAATTATCTACTAATTTATTTACTAGATCAATATGAATAGATTCTGAAATGAATTCTACATTAAGATCTTCAAGTTTGTTTTTCTTATCATGAATGATGAATTTAAATGATATTCCTTTTCCTTTCAATTCTTTAGCGATTTTACATATAGTCCTAAATCTATTGTCTTTTGAACTAATATTAAAAACGTCATATTTAAAAGCTCTTCCTGTATTTAACTTTGATTCCCTGTAAATAAAGTTTGTTATGAATTTTAGATTGTATTTTAAAGCATCTTCTTTTTCAAATGTATAAACTTCATCAAAATTTGAAATTGTCGATATTATTTTTGGACAACGTTTAATATTGTCATTGAAAAAAGCAATTGATTTTTTGGTATATTTTTTAAAATCCAAAATCTTTTTCGGATCGATAAAATCGCCTTTTATAGTTAAAATTATATCTTGAATTTGTCCTAGTTCCTCTAAACGATTATTTATCTCAGTGCCAAAATGAATGTTCTTTATGTTCTTATTAAAAAATGCCTTTAGAAAAAAATTATAAATGCGGTATGAAAAATTTGGATACTTATATTTAAATGTATTCAAATCAATATGGTTTACGATATGTCCTCTTTTTTTTAGTGCTTCAACAATATTTTGATTGTATCCCCAATTGTCATGGCTAATGATAGTTATTTTCATTTATAAGAATGTTTTTGCTTTTTGATTGTAAAGCCAATTAAAAATGTAATTGGCAAATGTTTTACTTAAAAATGTGGTATCATTCTTATGTTTACAGAAAAAACAGTTTAAAAAGTTTTAAAACCGTGAAACACATTCTGGGGAGAAAATTTTAATGCTTTGAGTGAAAAAAGACAATCAAAAACTAAGTTTATTATCAATAACTCTTTCGTTAAAGTTTTGAATATAGGCTTTTAGAAAATTTGAAATTTCTATTGTCTTGAATGTATTTTGAGTTTGTAAATTGTTTTTTAATAAAGGGTCTTTTTTCCAATTGTATAGTCCAATAACTTGATTGTTCGCAAAGGCTAGATAATAGTCGTCTTGAACACAATGATAAATTCCTTGCAAATAGAAGACGGCAAAATTTTGATTGCTTTTAAAGCTCTTTCCAAAAGAAATTAAATCTGTTTTTATGCCTAGATAGTCTATTATGCTAGGCATAATATCGATTTGTTGAAAGTTCTTTTCGTTTATACCGGAAAAATTTGGATTGCCTGGATCAAAGAATAAAATTGGAATATGAAATTTGCTAATTATAGTTTTGTCTATTTCTGATTCTCCGCTAGAAGAAGTATGATCTGCTGAAATGACAAACAATGTATTGTTGTACCATTTTTGCTTTTTGGCATTTTCAAAAAAACGTTTCAGAGAATAATCGGTATATGAAATACTTTCATGGATAACTGTTGTTCCTTTTGGGAATTTGTCTTTATATCTTTCTGGTATCGTGTATGGATTATGAGAAGAAATGGTAAAGATAGTGCTAAAGAAAGGTTCTGTAAAACTGGATAATTTTCCAGCAAAAAACTGTAAAAATTCTTCATCAAAAATTCCCCATTTTCCGTCAAAAGCTTCTGGGCCGATGTATTCGTCTTTGCCAAAGTATTTATCAAATCCTGCAGCCTTTGCATATTGATCAAAATTTTGACTTCCGTTAAAGGCACCATGGAAAAAAGAAGTAGTGTATCCTTCCTTTTTAAGAATTGTAGGCAAACTATTCGTTTTGTCTAAAGAATAGCTAGAAATAATAAAAGAGTTGTTCATTAAGCTAGGTATGCTTGAAATAATTGATGGAACAGCGTCGATAGAGACTTTTCCATTGGCAAATCCATTTTTAAAGTAATAAGATTTTGTTATCAACGAATCTAAAAAAGGAGTTTGTTTTATGCCGATATTTTCATGACCAAAACTTTCTAAAATAATAATTACGACATTTTTTTTGCTTATTGTTTGAGCTTTTTTAAAAGACAAGATTGGTTTATATATTGAATCAAGATCTTTTTTATCAAAATAATTGACTTTCTCTATATCTTCTTTTTGAGATATTGTTTTTAATATACAGAAAGGAGTATTTAAAATAAGCGGAGCGTTATTTAGAGAACTGTATTTGGCTGCGTCTACAATTCTAAGAGGTTTCTTTTGAAATCCCCCGCGCCCAATTATTAGCAATAGAAAAACTGAGGTTAAAAAATAAAAAGATTGTTTTAAGAATTTTTCTTTTGTAAAACTTTTTATTTCGTTTTTGTTTTTAAAATTAGGTATCGATTTCCAAAAAAAGATGCTTAGGATAATGAACAGTAAAAGGATGTACCAAAATTCTTTTGCAAAAGAAAAAAACAAACCTAAAGCTTCTTTTTCCATTCCTTTTGCAGTAATCATGTTAAAAGTGCTTCTTCTTCCTGTGAATCGGAAATATATAACATCAATGAGATTTGCAGCAATGAACAAAAGATTGATTATGAAGAAAGAAACTTTTAATACTGTTTGATACGTTTGACGATACTTGAAATTTCCGGGAATTGCATGTGCTATTAAAAAAATTAAAGTTACATATGAAATAGCTGACAGGTCAAACAAAACGCTTCCCAGAATATTTTGAGCAGTTATATGATCAAAGTATTTAGTGTTCAAAACATAAAAAAAGATATTGCAAATTTGATAAATTAGAAAAATTAAGAAATATCTATGAAGAAATAAGTGTAAGCTGGAAGTGTAATTTTTCATTAATAGGCATGTAAATAAATGGTCTTCTCAATTTTATAGAAGATTTTTAAAAACAGCAAAATTAATATAATTTTCTTACTTTTTTATATCTGTAGGATTTTTATTTAAATATTGATGTATTAAATAAAAAAAGGGCGGTAAAGACCGCCCTAATGTATCAAGATTTTTATATCAATTATACTGCAACATCGTACTCACGAAGCGCATTGTTTAAAGAAGTTTTTAAATCTGTAGATGGTTTACGAGTTCCAATGATTAATGCACAAGGAACTTGAAATTCGCCAGCAGCAAATTTCTTAGTATAGCTTCCAGGAATAACTACAGAACGAGCTGGCACATATCCTTTCATTTCAACTGGCTCGTCACCTGTAACATCAATAATTTTTGTAGAAGCTGTCAAACATACGTTAGCCCCAAGAACTGCTTCTTTACCAACGTGAACACCTTCAACAACAATACAACGAGAACCAATAAAAGCACCGTCTTCAATAATTACTGGAGCAGCTTGCAATGGCTCAAGAACACCACCAATACCAACACCACCACTTAAGTGTACATTTTTACCAATTTGAGCACAGCTTCCTACAGTTGCCCAAGTGTCAACCATTGTTCCTTCATCAACATAAGCACCAATGTTTACGTAACTTGGCATTAAAATTACACCGCTTGAGATGTAAGCTCCGTAACGCGCAACAGCATTTGGTACCACACGGATTCCTTTTTCAGCATAATTTCTTTTTAGCAACATTTTATCATGGTATTCAAAAATACCAGATTCCCATGTTTCCATTTTTTGAATCGGGAAATACATTACAACTGCTTTCTTAACCCATTCGTTTACTTGCCATTTGTCACCAACTGGTTCAGCAACACGTAATTTTCCAGCGTCTACCAATTCGATAACTTCTCTAATGGCATCAGTAGTTGTAGTTTCTTGCAATAAAGCTCTGTTTTCCCAAGCTTGTTCAATTATAGTCTGTAAAGAATTCATACGTTTAATTTTTTGGCAAAGATAAGGTATTTGTAGAAATGCAAAAAAGCAAAACAGCTTGAAAATGTTATAGATTTAACTTTTTGTTTCTTATTTGTAAGGTTAGTGGTGGGTTTATGTGTTTTTGATTAATCCTACTGCCACTAGAAGTTTTTTTTATATCAAAATATGACAAAAGTCAGGATTTCTGCTTTTTCTTCGCTTTAATTTCGCAGTGTTGATCAACATTCCATTCCATAAATAATCATATAAGCAGTAAAATATGAATCAAGAAAATCACCTTCAAAACAGAGTAATTATAGATAAAGAAGTAAGCTGGGATAAAACTCAGGTTATTATGAGTAAAACAAATGCATAAGGAATAATCGAATACGCCAATGAAGTATTTGTAGATGTTTGCGGTTACGAGGACTATGAATTAATGGGACAGCCTCATAATATCATACGTCACCCGGATATGCCTAAAGTTATTTTTAAAGTGCTTTGGGAAAATCTTAAAAACGGAAAAAACTTTCACGCCATTGTAAAAAACCTTGCAAAGTCTGGAAGATACTATTGGGTAATTACAGATTTTGAAATTGCCCGCGATGAAAACGACGCTATTGTAAATTTTTTTGGTAGAAGACAAGCTGTACCACAAGAAGTAATTGCATTGCATATTGAACCTTTGTATAAAAAGTTGTTACAGATCGAAGCAGCAAGTGGAGTAGAATTTAGCGAAAAATACCTAATTGGATTCTTAGAAGAGAAAAAGAGAACTTACGTTGAATATATTAAGGAGCTGATTTACGAACATGAAAAGTCACAATCTAAGTTTGCTAATTATTCTGAAGAAGAGGATGCAGGAGAAGAGGAGGAACATAGAGGTTTTTTCAGCCGTTTGTTTGGAAGATAAATTGAGTTATTTTTTAGGTTTGAATATTTGGATAAAAGTCCGTCTTGAGTTTTCAAGGCGGATTTTTTTATCGAAAGAAATTTTGAAAAAGTTTATTTTTAGTGAAATGAAAAATTAGAAAAATATTTTAAACTAAATTTGTTGAAAATTTAAAACATGCCAAGAATCCTTTCGATAGATTACGGACAAAAACGCACAGGAATTGCAGTTACAGACGAAATGCAGATTATTGCTTCAGGCTTAACAACGATTCCGACACATACTTTGATTGATTTTTTGAAAGACTATTTTGCTAAAGAAAAAGTCGAAGCAGTTTTGATTGGCGAGCCAAAACAAATGAACGGTCTTCCATCTGAAAGCGCTTCTGTGATTAACGGATTTGTAACTCACTTTTCGAATATCTTTCCAGACATGAAAGTAATTCGTGTTGATGAGCGTTTTACCTCAAAAATGGCATTCCAAACAATGATTGACAGTGGTTTAAATAAAAAGCAGCGTCAGAATAAAGGTTTGATAGACGAAATTTCTGCCACAATTCTGCTTCAAGATTATCTTTCCGCAAAAAAATAGCGCTGTTCGTCGTATTTTTTATTTATAATTTAATGGTTTTTAGAAAATCCTAACTTTTATCATCTAAAAATTAGTTTTTTTTTGCAATTAAAAAAGTACCTTTGCACTTTAAATAAAAATACTGTTATGCCTGACGAAACCATACGTTCAAATAGTGATGTAGTACTCATTGGCGCTGGAATAATGAGTGCCACTCTCGGAGTAATTTTGAAAGAATTACAACCAGATATAAAAATTGAAATTTACGAAAGATTAGATGTTGCCGCAGCAGAAAGCTCTGATGCTTGGAATAATGCAGGAACTGGACACTCTGCTTTTTGTGAACTAAATTATACTCCAGAAAAGGCAGACGGCAGTATCGATCCTAAAAAAGCAATTAGCATTGCAGAATCATTTGAGATTTCTCGCCAGTTTTGGTCTTACTTAGTGCAGCAAAACAAAGTGCCTTCTCCGGATAATTTTATTAAAAGTGTGCCTCATATGAGTTTTGTGTGGGGAGATAAAAATGTAGATTATTTAAAAAAGAGATTCGAAGCACTTCAAAGCAATCCAATCTTCGCCGACATGACTTTCAGTACCGATTTTGAGCAACTTCAAAAATGGATGCCATTGGTAATGGAAGGCAGAAATGCTGATGAAAAATTAGCAGCAACACATATGGAAATTGGTACCGATGTTAATTTTGGTGCTTTAACAAGAAGTATGTTCAATTACTTAGAAAAATTAGACGGGGTTTCTTTATTTTTTAATCACGAAGTTAAAAAACTAAGACAGCGTGAAGATAAATCTTGGAGAATTAAAATTAAAGATTTGTCAACAGGAAAAACTCGTAAGGCTTATACTAAATTTGTGTTTATTGGTGCAGGAGGAGGATCTCTTCCTTTATTAGAAAAAGCAAACGTGCCAGAAGGAAACGGATACGGTGGTTTCCCTGTAAGCGGACAATGGCTGAAATGTACCAACCCAGAAGTAATTGCAAAACATCAGGCAAAAGTATACGGAAAAGCAAGTGTTGGAGCTCCTCCAATGTCTGTTCCGCATATCGATACTCGTGTAATTGATGGAGAGAAAGCGCTTCTTTTTGGTCCATTTGCAGGATTTTCAACTCGTTTCCTTAAAAATGGTTCTTATTTAGATTTGCCTATGTCTATTAAGTCTAATAACCTAATCCCGATGTTGGCTGCTGGATATCATAATATTCCATTAACGAAATATTTAATCGAGCAGGTACGCCAATCTCCAAAAGATAGAATGAAAGCTTTACGCGAATATCTTCCAACAGCACGTTCTAAAGATTGGAAATTGGAAAAAGCAGGACAGCGTGTTCAGGTTATCAAAAAAGACGAAAAAGAAGGTGGGGTTTTAGAATTTGGTACAGAAGTAATCAATACACACGACGGAAGTTTAGCGGTTTTATTAGGTGCTTCTCCTGGAGCTTCTACAGCTGTGGCAATTATGGTGGATTTGATTAGCAGATGTTTTACTCATCAAATTAAAACGCCAGAATGGCAAGCAAAATTAAAAACAATGATTCCTTCTTACGGTCAGACTTTAAATGATAAGCCAGAACTTTTAGAACAGCTTAGAAAACAAACAGCAGAAGTTTTAAAATTAAATTAAGCTTCTCATATTTCAATATAAAAAACAAATCCAGATGAATTAATCTGGATTTGTTGCTTTTAAGTCGGTTGTGTTTTTTAGAATCTTTTCTGCTAGATTGCTCATCCAGATTAATTGTTCTATAACCATCTGTGCTTCCTGCATTTTGGCCTGACGCGTTTCTTTGTCTAAATCATCATCTTCGGCCAAACTTGTGAAATGCCTACGCTTTAATTCTTCAAATTGTAAAGTCACATCTTCTTTTTCGAAAAAAGTATCTTGAATTACAACTTCATTTCTTAAAACAGAAATAGAATGATCTAGATTGGCGAGAATAGTTTTGATAATATAATTGAAAGAATCGGATGCAGATGTTGTTTGGTGTGACTGAATATACGTTGATAGCGATGCCAAAGCAGATAATAGCGAGTGATTTAAAACCACAAGTTTATTTACTAAAGGCATTGTTTTTTGTTTCGACTTTGGTTCCTGCATCATGCGTTGAAAAGAAGTCATTAGATTCCCTATTTCAACAAAGGCATTTTTTCTTGCTAAACGATACGAAGTCGGCACTTCACCTTTTTTATTATAAAAATCGGCAATTTCTTTTAAGTAATTTCTATTGGCCCGAATTGTATTTTCAATATGAATGGGCGTATTAATGAATTCCCAAGCAGGCCATAAAAACTGATTAGCAATAAAAGCTAAAGTTGCTCCAGCGAGAGTATCTAATATTCTGTATTGAATAACTTCATTGATGTCTGGAGTTAAAATTCCGTAGATAAAAACGACATACATTGTAACAAATGTCGCGCTAATCTTGTAATTGATTTGGGTAAATGAAATCCCAAGCAACATACATACAATAGAGAAAATACTTAGTGCAACGTGGTTCTGAATGATAGATACAATTCCGAAAGCTATAATTCCCCCCAAAACAGTACCGAACATTCTATTGTAGGATCTCTCTTTGGTTAAACCATAACCAGGGCGCATGATTACGACGATAGTAAGGAGAATCCAGTATACATTTTGAAACGGCAGAACCTGTCCAAGAAAAAAACCAATCAAAATAGTGATTGTTAATCGTATCGAATGCCTAAAAATTGAAGAAGAATAACTTAAATTCTCAGTTAAAGTTCGCAGCGGATAATACTGAGGTGTTAAGAATTTTTCAAGCTCTTTATCTTGATCTTTCAGTTTATAGGACTGCATTGCTAAAGAAAGTGCACGCTGAATAGTTTTAATTTTCCCAACCTGATTTTTAGCATATTTCAGCATATTGGTCAGCATTAAAACACCTTCTGCAGCTTCTTCTTTTCCTAATGTTTTTTCATAATCAAAAATGGCAAATTCAAGTGCATCCAATTCATTTTTTAAATCATGCTTATCGACATAAACACTAATATGATTGACATTTTTTGAAAGTTTTTTGAGGGTTGAAGCTAATTTATAAGCCACATTTTGATACGTTCTTAAAACATCAGGATGCTTGGCAAATTTTTCATGAAGTTTGCTGTGGTCAAAAGATGTATATAGTGCCAATTCTTGAATTTCTACTAAAGTAATAAAAACCAAAAGCATTTTTCGGTTTTGACTCGTAGTTCCTGATGCATTTTGGTTTCCAATCAGCATCTTTCTTAAATCTTCGTGAATAAGATTCAATTCGACTTGTACAGCAAGCTGCTTCTCGATAATAGCTGTTCTGTTCGCTTCGGGACTCCACAAATCGCCTCTTAATTTGAGATATTTTGCGGTGAGTTTTATTCCTTCGGCAATTTGTAATTCTACATATTTATAAGGCTGAACAAAATGAAAAACAAGAGATACTATTAAATAGAGAATTCCTCCAATGAAAATAAAACCAGAGTATTCAAAAGCTTCCCAGCCTTCATGCAAATGCCCAAATGATAGAGAAATTGATAATAAGGCAGAGAAAGAAATCAAAGTGGCTCGCTGTCCATAAACCGAAATCATAGAACATAAGAACAGCAAAAAACCTAAAAATATGTAGAAAAGTAAAGGAAATGGATAAATTAGATTTACTAGAAGATTAACCCCAGAAACAATAAAAGAGGCTGCTATTAATCCTTTTATTTTATGGCTAAGAGAACTAGGGATGTCGCTGGGATAAGTATAAAAAGCACCAAGCGCAATTGTAAACCCAAT
Organism: Flavobacterium sp. PLA-DH12; assembly: GCF_059511845.1. Classification (NCBI taxonomy): domain Bacteria; kingdom Pseudomonadati; phylum Bacteroidota; class Flavobacteriia; order Flavobacteriales; family Flavobacteriaceae; genus Flavobacterium; species Flavobacterium sp. PLA-DH12. Next base: position 39,528 of record NZ_JCAMPD010000008.1, on the reverse strand, counting down.
TTCAAAATGACCGAGAAAATTTAAAACTAAAACAGGAACAACAGAAGCAATAGTTACTTTAGAGGCGTTGAGGAAGGAAGTACTGTTAGTAAATTTCGAAATCTTATCAATCATAAAAAGAGGTTTACTAACAAAGGTAAGAATTGTAGTAGTGATTTTGGCATAATTATGGATGAGATTTTTAGGATCAAGTAAAAAATACGAATAATACATTATAAGAATTATTCATTGACTATTTTTTACTATTTTTGCCAGCTGAAATATCAGAACTTTAATTCTGTTTTTACAGCACATAAAACATAAATAAAAACAAATGATTTTACCAATTGTAGGATACGGTGATCCTGTTTTAAGAAAAGTTGGACAAGATATTACACCAGAATATCCAAACCTAAAAGAAACGATCGCAAACATGTACGAGACAATGTACAATGCGTATGGAGTTGGACTTGCTGCACCGCAGGTTGGACTGCCAATTCGTTTGTTTGTGATAGATACAACGCCTTTTAGTGATGATGAGGATCTTCCTTCAGAGGAACAAAAAGATTTGAAAGGTTTCAAGAAGACTTTTATCAATGCTAAAATCGTTAAAGAAGAAGGAGAAGAGTGGGGATTTAATGAAGGCTGTTTGAGTATTCCAGATGTACGTGAAGATGTTTACAGAAAACCTACAGTTACAATCGAATATTGCGAAGAAGATTTCGTTATGAAAACGGAAGTATTTGACGGATTAATTGCAAGAGTTATCCAGCACGAATATGACCACATTGAAGGAATCTTGTTTACAGATAAAATTTCATCTCTTAAAAAACGTTTAATCCAAAAGAAATTGAAAAATATTACCGAAGGAAAAACGTCTCAGGAATATAGAATGAAGTTTTTTGCAGCTAAAAAAGCAAGATAAGTTTTCTAAATACTTAGAAACAAAAAATAAATAAAATTCTTAATACTAATTTTAATAAAAATGAATTTAACGAAAATTTTAGCCATTTCAGGAAAACCAGGTTTATACGAATTGAAAGTTCAAACTCGTACAGGTTTTGTGGCGGAATCATTAATTGATGGGAAGAAGATTACTGTAAATCTAAAAAGCAATGTAAGTTTATTGTCTGAAATTTCGATTTATACTTATGAAGGCGAAAAACCGTTAACTGAAGTAATGCAGCAGATTGCCGTTAAAGAAAACAAAGGTCAAGCGATCTCTCACAAAGAAGACAACGCTACTTTGTCTGCATATTTTAAACAAATTCTTCCTGACTATGACGAAGAAAGAGTTTACCCATCAGATATCAAAAAAGTATTAAATTGGTACAACACGCTTCAAGCAAAAGGTTTAGTAACAGATTTAGCTCCAGCAGCTGAAGAACCAAAAGAAGAAGCTCCAGTTGCTGAAGAAAAACCAAAAAAAGCGCCAGCAGCTAAAAAAGCAAAAGCTAAAAAAGAAGAATAGTAATTTTTCTTTAAACATAAAATAATCCTGTTGAGATGTTTTCTTGACAGGATTTTTTAATTTTACAGAATCGAGTTTAAATCATAAGAAACTTCAAAATGAATAGAGAAAACCAGTTAAAGGCATTTGATAGATTATTGAATATCATGGATGAATTGCGTGAACAATGTCCGTGGGATAAAAAGCAAACGTTGCAGACCTTGAGACATTTGACAATTGAAGAAACTTACGAACTGGGAGATGCTATTCTGGATAATGATTTAAATGAAGTAAAAAAAGAATTGGGAGATTTGCTTCTTCATATTGTTTTTTACGCCAAAATAGGCAGTGAAACCAATGATTTTGATATCGCTGATGTCTGCAATGAAATCTGCGAGAAACTAATTCATCGTCATCCTCATATTTATGGTGATGTCAAAGTGGAAAACGAAGAAGAAGTAAAGCAAAACTGGGAAAAACTAAAGCTTAAAGAAGGTAAAAAATCAGTTTTGGAAGGTGTTCCAAGAAGTCTTCCTGCTTTGGTTAAAGCAAGCAGAATTCAAGATAAAGTAAAAGGAGTGGGTTTTGATTGGGAAGAGCCTCATCAGGTTTGGGATAAAGTCCAAGAAGAATTACAAGAATTGCAAGACGAAGTGAAATCTGGAAATCAAGATAAAATCGAAGACGAATTCGGAGATGTTTTGTTTTCTATGATTAATTACGCTCGATTTTTAAATGTAAATCCAGAAGACGCTTTAGAAAGAACCAATAAAAAATTCATTAAACGTTTTCAATACTTAGAAAGTAAAGCAAATGAATTAGGAAAACCATTAATGGATATGACACTTACAGAAATGGATGTTTTTTGGAATGAAGCTAAAAAGCTTTAATTGTCCGCTAATTTCTTTAAAGCGCGAACGTCTTTAAGCATGATTTTTTTACCAACCAATTCTATTAATCCCAATTTATTAAAATCAGATAATAATCGAATACAGCTTTCGGTAGCAGTTCCAATAATACCTGCAAGTTCTTCTCTTGTTAGTTGAACTTTAAGTGTTTTGTCAGCATCTTCGCCAAATTCATCATGCAGGTGCAGTAACGTTTCAGCAAGTCTCTGCTTAACTGTTTTTTGGACTAAAGCAATTTTTTCATTTTCAGATTCCTTTAAATCTTCGCAGACAGACTGCATCATATTTAAAGAAAACTGATTGTTGCTATTAAAGAAATTGATGATTTCTGTTTTAGGAATAAAACAAACTTCCATGTCTGCGATTGCTTTTGCAGTTAAATTTGCTGGCTCATTGCTAATCATAGAACGCTGTCCAAGAAGTTCACCAGATTTGACCAATTTTACGATTTGATCTTTTCCGTTCGCACTCAATTTTGAAAGTTTTCCAACACCGTCTTTTACACAGAAAACACCATTGGTTACTTCGCCTTCTTCAAAAAGAGCTTCACCTTTTTTAATTTTATAAGTCGTTTTACTGCTGGCTAATTTAATAACTTCTTCTTTATTAAGGGCTTTTAATGAGCTTAGCTGGCGTACAATGCATTGATCACATTTATTCATGACAATATTTGTTTGCTGCAAAAATAAACTTTTTTAAGGGTTTTAACTACCATTGTAAGGTAAAATTATTATAAATTAGGGCTAACTCTAATCGGGGCTTCTTATTTTATAAATTTAGGAATCCGATTTCAAAATAACATGACAATTATCATCTTAATAATTGTGCTTTAATTGGAAATTTGCATCAAATAAAAACAAGTTTATGAGGGAGCAAAGTTGTTTTCATTGTGGTTTAACTATTGAACAAAATGAAGAAATTGATTTTGATGATAAGAAGTTTTGTTGCACAGGCTGTAAAACAGTTTACGAAATTTTCAGTATCAACGATCTAACATCTTATTATGATTTTGAAAAGTCTCCGGGAGCCACTCCCCAAGACATCAAAGGGAAATATGATTTTTTAGAAAATGAAACTATACTAGCAAAAGTTTTAGAGTTTCAAGAAGGAAACACATCAATTGTTTCACTTAATATTCCGCATATCCATTGCAGTTCTTGTATCTGGATTTTAGAAAATCTTCATCGTCTTCAGTCTGGAATTAGTACTTCTCAAGTTAATTTTCACGAAAAGAAAGTTAGAATTACCTTTAATTCTGATGTCGTTTCTTTAAAAGAGATAGTTTACCTCTTAAGTTCTATAGGTTATGAACCTTACATTAGTTTAGAAAATTACGGGTCCGCAAAAGCTAAGATAGACAGAAGTCTAACGTATAAACTTGGTGTAGCATTTTTTTGTTTCGGAAACATCATGCTGCTTTCATTTCCGGAGTATTTCGAAATGAAAGAATTTTGGCTAGATAGCTACAAACCGTTTTTCAGATTACTTATTTTTCTTTTAGCATTGCCAACTTTTTTATACTCAGCGAGCGGATATTATGTTTCTGCTTATCATAGTATTAGAACCAAAATGCTTAATATTGATATTCCGATTGCTTTAGGAATTATCGTGATGTTTATTCGTAGCACATACGACATGCTGATGGATCACGGTCCAGGATTTTTTGACAGTTTGGCCAGTTTGATATTTTTTATGCTTCTTGGCAAAATGTTTCAAATTAAAACGTATAGTTTTTTAAGTTTTGAGAGAGATTTTAAATCCTATTTTCCAATTGCAGTTACTAAAATCAATAAAGATGCTTCTGAAGAAAATGTAGCCATTTATGATGTTCTAAAAGGAGATCGATTGTTGATTAGAAATCAGGAGCTTATCCCTGTTGATGGAATTTTAATTAGCGAAAGCGCCGAAATAGATTATAGTTTTGTTACGGGTGAAGCAGTGCCAATCACAAAAAAGTCTGGAGATAAAGTATTTGCTGGAGGAAAACAGATTGGAAAAGTTATAGAAATGGAAGTTTTACATTCCGTTTCTCAAAGTTATTTAACTCAATTATGGAGTAATGAAATTTTTCAGAAAAAAGTAGACCAGAAACACAAAACCATAACAGATGCGATAAGCCGATATTTTACCCCTATACTATTGCTCATTGCATTTGCTGGTTTTGGTTATTGGATTTTTATAGATGCTAATACAGCTTTTAATGTTTTTACGGCCGTCCTTATCGTAGCTTGTCCTTGCGCGTTGGCTCTGACTGCTCCGTTTACTTTTGGAAATATATTGCGTATTTTGGGTAAAAAGAAATTTTACTTAAAAAATGCTGTTGTGATTGAGCAGCTTGCTAAAGTTGATACTATTGTTTTTGATAAAACAGGAACTATTACAACCAACAAAAAGTCGAATATAATGTATGAAGGAAATCCTATTTCAGATTCAGATATTGTGTTGATTAAAAATGTATTGCGCGGTTCAAACCATCCGTTAAGCAGAATGCTTTATGATTTTCTGCCGGAAACTAAGCGTATTAATGTAGAAGACTTTCAAGAAATTACTGGAAAAGGTATTTTGGCGATTGTTGAAAGTAAGGAAATAAAAATAGGATCTGGACAATTCGTTGATGATATAGTTGCGGATGGTTCAGAAATTGAAAAAACTGCATTACACATTAAGATAGGTGGCACTTATTTTGGAAAATACACTTTCCAAAACCAATATAGAGAAGGTCTGGAGAAACTTTTTGTAAGTCTAAGTAAGGACTATCAAATCAAAGTGCTTTCTGGTGACAATGATGGCGAAAGATCAAATTTGGAAGCCATTCTGCCAAAAGGTACTGAGTTGATATTCAATCAAAAACCCGAGCAAAAACTAGAATACATAAAGAAACTTCAGGAGAATGGACAAAATTTAATGATGGTTGGAGATGGGTTAAATGATGCTGGAGCATTAGCACAAAGTAATGTTGGGATTTCGATATCAGAGAACGTAAATGTCTTTTCGCCTGCATGTGATGCCATTTTAGATGCAACAGAATTTTCGCGTCTCAATTACTTTTTAAAGCTTTCTCACAAAGCTATTTTAATTATAAAAATGAGTTTTGGATTATCATTGCTCTACAACGTTGTTGGACTTGCGTTTGCGGTTACAGGAAATTTACTTCCATTGGTTGCGGCAATCATTATGCCGTTGAGTACAATTACGATTGTAAGTTTTGTGACTTTTATGTCTAACTATTTCAGTAGCAGAAATTTAGAATGATTATAAATTATTAGAGAAGATATTTTATTAAATTTAACATAACTAATCTTCTATGATAATTATCATATTTTATGCGCCTTTAACAAGCTAATTTTGTTAATATAAATCCAGGGTATGAGTGTTATTTATCTATTAATTTCAGTAAGTATTTTTGTGGCAATCTGTTTCTTTATTGCCTTTATCGCAGCTGTCAAATCTGGGCAGTATGATGATGATTATACACCTTCAGTCAGAATTCTTTTTGATGACGAAACCAAAATTAATTCCCAAAATAATAATTCACCAATCGAAGAAAAACAAGTATAATTATGGAAATGGAACAGTTTTATTACGACAACAAAATTGTAAAAAAATTCATTTACGCCACAATACTCTTTGGTGTTGTGGGTATGTTAGTGGGACTTACCTTAGCGGTAATGTACCTTTTTCCCAACATGACAGATGGGATTCCGTGGCTGAGTTACGGACGATTAAGACCGTTACACACTAATGCAGTTATTTTTGCCTTTGTGGGTAATGCCTTCTTCGCTGGTATGTACTACTCGCTACAAAGATTGCTAAAAGCCAGGATGTTTAGTGATTTTTTAAGTAACCTTCATTTCTGGGGATGGCAGTTGATTATTGTCGCTGCAGCAATTACACTTCCGTTAGGTTATACTTCTTCTAAAGAATATGCAGAGCTAGAGTGGCCAATTGACATTGCAATCGCTTTAATTTGGGTTGTAATGGGGATTAATATGATTGGTACAATGTTACGTCGTAGAGAGCGCCATTTGTATGTTGCAATCTGGTTTTATTTAGCAACATTTGTAACAGTAGCCGTACTTCATATCTTTAATAATATCGAAATTCCGGTTTCAGCTTTAAAAAGTTACTCAGTGTATGCAGGTGTTCAGGATGCACTTGTACAATGGTGGTACGGGCACAATGCGGTGGCATTCTTCCTTACAACTCCATTCTTGGGATTAATGTATTATTTCGTTCCAAAAATTGCAAACAGACCTGTTTACTCTTATAGATTATCTATTATTCACTTTTGGTCTTTAATCTTTATCTATATCTGGGCGGGACCACACCACTTATTATATTCTGCATTGCCAAACTGGGCTCAGAATTTAGGGGTTGCATTCTCAGTAATGTTAATTGCTCCATCTTGGGGAGGTATGATCAATGGTCTTCTTACATTAAGAGGAGCTTGGGATAAAGTTCGTGAAGAACCAGTTTTAAAATTCTTTGTAGTAGCGATTACGGGTTACGGTATGGCAACTTTTGAAGGTCCGATGTTATCTTTAAAAAATGTAAATGCTATTGCGCACTATACTGACTGGATCGTAGCGCACGTTCACGTAGGAGCTTTAGCTTGGAACGGTTTCATGTCATTTGGTATTATCTATTGGCTGATTCCAAGAATGACAAAGTCGGAGCTATTCTCTAAGAAATTAGCAAACTTCCATTTCTGGATTGGGACTTTAGGTATTATTGTATATACAATTCCGTTATATGTAGCTGGTTTCCAACAAGCATCAATGTGGAAACAGTTTAATCCAGATGGTACTTTAACTTATGGTAACTTCCTTGAAACGGTAACAGCTATTATGCCAATGTATTGGATGAGAGCTATCGGAGGTAGTTTGTATCTGATTGGTATGTTGACATTAGTTTACAACATTATCATGACAGTAAAAGCGGGTAATACAATTGAAGATGAATTGGCTCAGGCTCCAGCTTTACAAACAATAAAAAGCAGTAGATTAAGTGGAGAGAAATTCCACTCATGGTTAGAAAGAAAACCAATTCAATTAACCATTTTAGCAACAATTGCGATTTTAATTGGAGGTATAATTCAGATTGTGCCAACGATTATGGTAAAATCAAATATTCCGACAATTTCAAGTGTAAAACCATATACACCGTTAGAGCTTGAAGGACGTGACTTATACATTAGAGAAGGTTGCGTTGGATGCCACTCACAGTCAGTTCGTCCGTTTAGAAGTGAAGTGGAACGTTATGGAGTACAATCAAAAGCGGGTGAATTTGTTTACGACCATCCATTCTTATGGGGATCAAAACGTACAGGACCAGACTTATTAAGAGTAGGTGGTAAGTACAATGATAACTGGCACTTTAACCACATGTGGAATCCTCAAAGTACATCTGCAGGATCAATAATGCCAGGTTATAAATGGTTGTTTGATAACAAACCGATGGACATTTCATTGACTCAGAAAAAAATGCAGGCAATGATTTCTTTGGGAGTGCCATATACTCCAGAAGAAGTTGCAAATGCGCAAAGAACATTAAGAGAGCAGGCTGTTAAGATTGAAAAAAGCTTAGAAAGCGATCCTGATTTTGTTAAGAGTTATGAAGACAGCCGTAAAAAAGCTGCTGCAAAAGGCGAGAAGTTTATTCCGATGAACGAAAGAGAAATCGTTGCTTTGATCGCATATATTCAAAGACTTGGTACTGATATTAAAGTAAAAGAAACTTCAAAATAACAGCATTATGTTTGAACAAATAAAACACAATATGGAAACAATATCGGGTATAGAAATTTACCCGATTATTTCCCTCTTGATTTTCTTCTTATTCTTTGTAGGATTAGGCATTTGGGTATTCTCTTATAGAAAAGAAAAAATTCAAGAAATGAGTAATATACCTTTAGATGAAGGACTTAGTGTAATCACAAAAGATAGATAAAAATGAAAAAGTTTTTCCCAGTATATGTTAGAGTACCGTTGATTTTCTTCATCGTATTTGCTTTGATGGAATATTTTATAGACTCAGGCGATAAACCAGCTTTTATAAAATTCCCAATGGTTTCGCTCTTTTTATTTGTCTTTTTGTTTATTCTGATTGCAATCGAAATTACGCTTAGTGCTGTAAATCGAGTAATGTTCCAATTATTGTCACCAGAAGAGAAAGCGCAAAAAGAACTTGAAGAAAGTTTAAGCTTCAAAGAAAGTACTTGGTTCAAGAATCTAATGCATAAATTGACTAAAACAGAGCCAATTGAAAAAGAAGGTGACTTATTGATGGATCATGACTATGATGGAATCAAAGAGTTAGATAATAATTTGCCGCCATGGTGGGTATATTTATTCTATATCTGTATCATTTTTGGAGTAATTTATGTTGTTCGTTACGATGTTTTAGGAGCTGATGATCAAGAAATGGAGCTGAAAAAAGAATTGGCTCAAGCAAAGATTGACGTTGCAGAATACATGAAAACAGCGCCAGATTTAATGGACGAAAAAACAGTTGTTTTACTAACAGATGCACCAAGTTTAGAGGAAGGTAAAACAATCTTTACAACCAATTGTGCAGCCTGTCACCGTGCAGATGCTGGAGGACAGATTGGACCAAACCTTACAGATGATAAATGGATCTTAGGCGGAGGGATTAAAAATCTATTCCACACTATCACAAATGGGGGTAGAGACGGTAAAGGGATGATTGCTTGGAAAGGAACCCTTAAGCCAAAAGAAATACAAAAAGTGGCAAGTTACATTCTGTCTTTACAAGGAAGTAATCCTAAAGATCCGAAAGAAGCAGAGGGAGAAGTTTGGGTAGATGATAGTGCTCCTAAAACAGATGCAGCCTCTTCAGCCCCAAAAGATACTACAGAAGTTAAAAAATAATTAGAATATCATGTCAAATTTACCAGACGAAGCTTTTAGAGATACCATCGGAACAATAGATGAAGGTGGGAAACGAAAATTTATATTTCCTAAAAAACCGTCTGGTAAATTTTATGAATATAGAAAAATTGTCAGCTATGTTTTATTGGCAATTTTATTCATAAATCCTTTCATTAAGGTTAATGGGAATCAGTTTATGATGTTCAACATCTTGGAACGTCGTTTTAACATATTTGGATTTCCTTTCTGGCCACAGGATTTTTATCTCTTCGTAATTTCAATGCTTGTCGGCGTTGTATTTATAATATTGTTTACTGTTGTTTTCGGAAGAATATTTTGCGGATGGATCTGTCCCCAGACGATTTTTCTTGAAATGGTTTTCCGTCGTATCGAATACTGGATTGATGGTGACCGAGGTTCTCAGTCTCGTTTAGCAAGAATGGAATGGAATGGTGAGAAAATTAGAAAACGAGTTTTAAAATGGACTATTTTCTTTCTTATCTCTTTTCTTATTGCCAATGTCTTTTTGGCTTATTTAGTAGGAAGCGATACTTTGTTCTTAATGATAGAGCAAGGGCCTATTGCTCAAGCTAGCAATTTTATTGCACTGCTTATATTTACTGGAATTTTCTATTTTGTTTTTGTATGGTTTCGTGAACAGGTTTGTATTATAGCTTGTCCGTACGGAAGATTGCAGGGAGTTCTTTTAGATAATAAATCGATAAATGTTGCCTACGATTTTGTGCGTGGAGAGAAAGAAGAAGGACGTGCAAAATTCAAAAAAAATGAAGATAGAGCGTTAACTGGAAAAGGCGACTGTATTGATTGTCTTCAATGCGTTCATGTTTGCCCGATGGGGATTGACATTAGAAACGGAACGCAACTTGAATGTACAAACTGTACAGCTTGTATTGATGAATGTGATCATATTATGGAATCTGTAGGATTGCCAAAAGGTCTTATTCGCTATGCATCTGAAGATGAAATTGCAAAAAAAGAACCTTTCAAATTTACAGCAAGAATGAAAGGTTATACGGCAGTTTTGTTTATTTTATTGAGTATTTTTGTTGGTATGCTGTTTTTAAGAACAGATGTTCAAGCAGTTGTTCTACGTTTACCTGGTCAGTTGTTCCAACATGACGGTGAAAAAATCAGTAATGTTTACACCTATAAGATTGTAAACAAAACTATGAAAGATTACAACGACATTCATTTTGAATTAATCGATCAAAAAGGTGAAATAAAAAATGTTGGTAAAAGACATTTTAAAGTTCCAAAAGAAGGAATTTCTCAAGGAACATTGTTTATCGAAATTGATGAAGTTTTATTAGAAAGTGATAAAACTAAAGTAAAAATAGGAGTTTATAATGGTTCTGAACTCATAGAAACTACATCAACAAATTTCTTAGGACCACGCAGTTTTAATTAAAACATTTACATCATGAAATTTAATTGGGGAACAGGGATTGTCATTGCATTCGGCTTGTTTATGACATTTATTTTATATTTTGTTTTTGAAGTGCAATCAAACTCTAAATATGATAATGATTTGGTTGTAGAGGAATATTACAAACATGATACACACTTTCAGGAAGAAATGGCAAGAATTCAAAATGCACATGACTTACAGCATAAGCCATCAATCAAGTATACAGAAAATGGTGTAGCAGTAATTTTTCCTGCAGGATTTGAAAGTGATAAAGTGAAAGGAAATATTCAATTATACAGACCTTCAAATAAAAAATTTGATTTTAATACTCAAATAGCTTTAACTAATTCAGAAATAATTATTCCGCAGAAAAAATTATTAAAAGGACGTTGGGATGTTAATATGGAGTGGCAGTACGAGGGCAAAAAATATCTCACTAAAGAAGTTATTTACGTAAATTAAAAAAAATGTTATTCTCTGCTTTCTTTTTAGGATTAATCAGTAGTCTGCATTGCGTTGGAATGTGCGGGCCAATTGCCATGATGCTTCCTGTAGATAGACAAAATGAAGCTAAAAAGGCAACGCAGATTATGACGTATCACTTAGGGCGATTAACAGCTTACTCAACAATTGGATTGATTTTTGGATTACTGGGAAGAGGTTTTTTTCTGGCAGGATTACAGCAGAAAATGTCGATAATTATTGGGGTAATCATGATTATTGTGGTTTTGATTCCTGAAAAAAAAATTGCTCAATACAATTTTTCTAAACCAGTTTATAAAATCATTTCAAAAATTAAAGCCAATCTAGGAAGTCAGTTTAAAAATAAGAGCTATAAATCGCTGTTTACTATTGGCCTTTTAAATGGATTTTTACCATGCGGAATGGTCTATGTTGCATTATTTGGAGCAATTGCAATGCAAAGTGCTGGTTATGGTGTGCTTTACATGCTTTTATTTGGAATAGGAACCATACCTCTAATGACAGTTGTAGTTTATGTCAACACATTATTAAAATTGCCTTTCAGAAACAAAATCCAAAAGGCAATCCCTTATGTTGCGGTTATAATTGGAGTTTTATTTATCCTTCGCGGATTAGGTTTAGGAATTCCTTATATTTCTCCTTCAAACATGAGTTTGTTTGTACAGCAGACTCCAAACTGCCACTAGAAATAGGTTTAAGATTTTAAATTATACAGTCATCGAAAACAGATTTGTTTCCGGTGACTTTCTTTTTAGATGCAAATCAAAAGCCATGCAGATATTGCGGACAAAAGGTCTTCCTTCTTCTGTAATCTTGATTTTATTATTTTCAATAACAATTAAATTATCGTTTTCTATTTCTTTTAAAGCTGTTAAAGCTTCTGGAAGTTCCGTAAAGTTTAAAGATTCGTCAGTCCAGGAAGTTTCTAATTCGCACGTTAAATTCAGAATATGTTTTCTGATGGTTAAATCTTCGTCAGTTAAAATATGGCCTTTTACAACAGGAAGTTTACCTGAATCTAAAATTTCATAATATTCTTCAAGGTTCTTCGTGTTTTGAGCGAAACTATACCAGCTGTCGCTTATTGAAGAAACGCCTAAGCCAATCATAACTTGAGTTTTAGACGCACTGTAACCCATGAAATTTCTATGCAGATTTCCGTTGTGAGCAGCTTTGTATAAACTATCATCTGCTAAGGCAAAATGATCCATTCCAATTTCGTGATATCCGTTTTGAATAAGGAGTTGTTTACCAATTTCATACAACTTTCTCTTTTCTGCATCTTTTGGAAGATTTTCGTCATTAAAACCGCGTTGTCCGTTTCCTTTTATCCAAGGCACATGCGCATAGCTGTAAAATGCCAGTCTATCTGGTTTTAATGAATTGGTTTTTTCAACCGTATCAACAACATCTTCAATAGTTTGAAATGGAAGGCCAAAAATAATATCGTGTCCAATAGAAGTATATCCAATTTCTTTTGCCCAAAAAGTAACTTTGGCAACATTATGAAATGGCTGAATTCGATTAATTGCTTTTTGAACTGTGGCAGAATAATCTTGCACTCCGAAACTTACTCTGCGAAAGCCTAAATCATATAATTTTTTAAGTTGTTCGTGAGTAGTGTTATTTGGATGTCCTTCAAAACTAAATTCGTGGTTTTCTGCTCTTACAGCATGATCAAAAATTCCGTTAATAAGACATTCTAAATTTTCTTTTGAAAAAAATGTAGGGGTCCCTCCACCTAAGTGGATTTCTTTAATTACGGGTTTTTCAGGAAGTAAATCACAATACATTTTCCATTCTTTCAAAACAGCCTGAATGTATTTTTCTTCTACTGAATGATTTTTGGTAATGCGCTTATTGCATCCACAGAAAGTACACATACTCTCACAGAAAGGAAGATGAATGTATAAACTTATTCCGTTCTTTGAATTGCTTTCAGAAAATGATTGCTTTAAAGTAGTAATCCATTTTTCTGCAGTAAAGTCTGCTTCATTCCAGTATGGAACTGTCGGATAACTAGTATATCTTGGACCTGGGACATTGTACTTTTGAGTCAAAGAAATTTTCATAATGACGGATTTAGTTTACATCAAAATTAAAACTTTAGGCTAAGACATAAAATGACAAATATCATGAAACTTGTAAATAAAAAGAGGCCCAAAATTGAGCCTCTTTTCTGAATTAAATAACTAACGTGATATAGAATCTTGGATGATTTTAAGCCATTTTTTCGCAAACTGATGATCTTGATAGACACTAATCTGTTTGATGCGGTCGTCATCAAAATCATAGAATGGAATTATTAATTTTTTAGATGTTTCTTTTTCTTGAAATTCAAAATCTATTTTCATAATAGTATCTGAGCCGGCGTCCGTTGTTGGAATTAACTTGCATGAAGAAATAGTATTCAAATCGACATAAATTGATTCTTGCTGATTTGGATTGAAATTCATCAAAATAAATTTATTGTTTTTCTGATCAATCGTTAAAGTCTTATTGTTGATTGATTCTGTCAAGTCAAAATCCTCTGGATGAGTGGGATTGAATCTTTTTTTAATATTTAAAATTCTTGATTTGCTTGCAGCTGATGAACGTGCAGAAAAATAAATTGGGATAGCAACAATAATTAAAATTACAATACCCATTATTGTGGTAGTAGTTTCCATAAAGTTTTAATGTAATAAATAAATGATATGCAAAACAGTTTTCGGCTTGAAAACGGCTATGTAAGTACAGAAGAATTAATTCTTCTAAAGAAAATCAAGTATTTATTTACCAGAAAAAATGGAAAGCATAGAGTATGACCGAAACTTTTTTACTTTGAGTTGTAAAGAGTTTAGTATATGCTGTAACAGATGTAACGGTTTGATGCTGCGGGATCAGCGGTAAAAGAGTATCAAAACATTTAATTATTCCCGTTGGATTTGTTTTGATGTTTGCTGCAAATTGGTAGCTTCCTTGTGGCTGTATAAAAGCAGACGAATCAGGAATGTCTTTGCAGAAGTTAGTATCGGATTTTTCCGTTTCGATTACGCGTACAGAAGTTTGGTCTGCTTGATAAGCAAACAATCCTGCGAGCAAAAGCGTAATAAAAATAACGGTTTTACGAATCCAATTCATGTCGGCGAATTTAAGTCATAAAACGCAATTAAAGAAATTTTATGGAATTAATTAACACTCAAAAAAAAGTCCTCAGCTAAACTGAGGACATATGAGGCTATTGTTGCATTTTAAAATAATAATCTGCCGAGTGTTTTCCACTTCCATAAAACAAGAAGAATATGCAGACTAATAAAACGATGATAGCTAAAGCCAAACTTTCAGAATGCATTCTTCCCATAGAATTTACAAGAACAGCACCAAATAAAATGGGTAATTGGGCTGCGATTGCCCATCTGGTTAAAAGTCCGAAAATAATCATTATACCACCAATCATGTGGGCAGGAGCAATGTAATGCAGCATAAACATACCTCCTCCAAACTTGTCAATTGGGGAAATCAAATCATGCAGGTACTGAATATTGGTGACGAAAGAGACACCTTTCATAAATAAAAATCCACCCAAAACAATACGTACTAAATCAACTGGTAAATAAGTGTGCGAATTCGCCCATTTATTCAAACTTTTTACATTTTCCATGATGTTGTGTGATTAAAAATTATGTACTAAGTTACTAATTTTTAATGATATGTATATTTTAAACAGCTGGAAAATGAGTTTTTTGCTTTTTATTTAACGTCTTGTTGAGAATTCTTAAATCACTAAACTTGGATTACTCCCAAATTAAATGGTTTTTGAATAGGAGCGTGGTTTGCAGCTTCGATTCCAATCGAAATCCAGTTACGGGTTTCTAATGGATCGATAATAGCATCTGTCCATAGTCTTGAGGCCGCATAGTACGGTGAAGTCTGTTCGTCGTAACGTACTTTTATTTTGTTGAATAATTCGGCTTCTTTTGCTTCGTCAACGGTTTCTCCTTTTGCTTTAAGCGAAGAAGCTTCGATTTGCGCCAATACTTTTGCAGCTTGAGTTCCACCCATAACGGCAAGTTCCGCACTTGGCCAAGCAAATATTAATCGAGGATCGTATGCTTTTCCGCACATCGCATAATTTCCTGCGCCATACGAGTTTCCTACAATAACGGTAAATTTAGGAACAACAGAATTACTTACGGCA
The DNA here is from genome assembly GCF_059511845.1 of Flavobacterium sp. PLA-DH12. NCBI lineage: Bacteria > Pseudomonadati > Bacteroidota > Flavobacteriia > Flavobacteriales > Flavobacteriaceae > Flavobacterium > Flavobacterium sp. PLA-DH12. The sequence goes on along the minus strand of NZ_JCAMPD010000008.1, from coordinate 24,209 downwards.
TTTACCATTTTGGCACCATCTTTAATAATTCCGCCATGTTCTGATTTTGAACCCACCATGAAACCTGTTACGTCTTGTAAAAATACCAATGGAATTTTTTTCTGATTGCAATTTGCAATAAAACGTGTGGCTTTGTCAGCACTATCAGAATAAATAACGCCTCCAAACTGCATTTCGCCTTTTTTGGTTTTTACCACTTTTCTTTGATTGGCTACAATTCCCACAGCCCAGCCATCAATTCTGGCGTAACCTGTAATCAACGATTGCCCGTAACCTTCTTTATAGGCTTCAAATTCTGAATTATCAACCAAACGTTTGATGATTTCCATCATATCATATTGTTCAGTTCTAGCTTTTGGAAGAATTCCGTAAATTTCATTTGGTTCTAAAGCTGGTTTCTCCGATTTGATTCTGCTGTATCCAGCCTTATCAAAATCGCCAATTTTATCTACAATATTTTTGATTTTGTCCAAAGCATCTTTGTCGTCTTTGGCTTTATAGTCTGTAACACCCGAAATTTCGCAATGTGTTGTAGCGCCACCTAAAGTTTCATTGTCAATTGTTTCGCCAATTGCAGCTTTTACTAAATAACTTCCCGCAAGGAAAATACTTCCAGTTTTGTCAACTATTAAAGCTTCATCGCTCATAATTGGAAGGTAAGCGCCTCCAGCAACACAGCTTCCCATAACGGCAGCAATTTGAGTAATTCCCATGCTGCTCATTTGAGCATTATTTCTAAAAATGCGTCCGAAATGTTCTTTATCAGGAAAAATTTCATCTTGCATTGGCAGATAAACGCCAGCGCTGTCTACTAAATAAATAATAGGAAGTCGGTTTTCCATGGCAATTTCCTGTGCACGAAGGTTTTTCTTTCCTGTAATAGGAAACCAAGCTCCAGCTTTTACAGTAGCATCATTAGCAACTACTATGCATTGTTTTCCTTTGATGTAACCAATTTTTACCACAACACCTCCCGAAGGACATCCGCCGTGTTCTGGATACATTCCTTCGCCAGCAAAACCTCCAATTTCAATACTTTTAGAATTTTCATCCAATAAATAAGCAATTCTTTCGCGAGCGGTCATTTTTCCTTCAGAATGTAATTTCTCGATTCTTTTTTCGCCTCCGCCCAATTTTACTTTTGCGAATTTTTGTTTTAGTTCAGAAAGAAGTAATTTATTGTGATCTTCGTTTTTATTGAAGTTTAAATCCATGATGTAGTATTGATTTGATAAAATAGTGTTGGCTAATTTACAAAATCAATTGAAATAAATGAGTTGCTTTAAGAATTAAGAAATGCTCTTAAATAAAAAAACATCCGTTTAGTGGATGTTTTTTTATTTGGAGTTTGAATTAAATTTATTTTTTAGGACTACAAACCATTTGTTTAAGTAAAGCCCATTGTTTTAAAGCGTCTCGAGCTTCAACAGCTGGATATCCAAGCATTGTTTTTCCTGCAGGGACATCTCCAGTCACGCCGGATCCTGCGCCAATTATAGCACCGTCGCCAATAGAAGTATGATCTTTTATAGAAGCGCTTCCGCCAATAATAACTCCGTTTCCTAAGGTTACAGAGCCTGCTAAACCACTGTTTCCAGCCATAATGCAGAACTTGCCTAATTTGCTATTATGTCCAATCTGAACTAAATTGTCTATTTTGCATCCGTCGCCAAGTATTGTAGAACTGAATTTTCCGCGATCAACACACGAATTTGCTCCAATTTCTACACCGTTGCCAATAATTACATTTCCAATTTGCGGAATTTTCACCAAACCTTTTTCAGTGCAAGCACGAAATCCGAAGCCATCTGCGCCAATTGTTGCATTCGGGTGAATGATGCATTCGCTTCCAATATGACAACGTTCACGAATAACGGTTCCAGACCAAATAGTTGAGTTTCTTCCAATTGTGCATTCGTCTAAAATGGTCACATTCGGGTAAATTACTGTATTAGCGCCAATTTCAACTTTTGGACCAATGTAACATCCGGCACCAATTTTAACGCCTTCGCCAATTTTAGCGGTTTCGTCTATCGTGGCTGTTTTATGAATATTGTTATGAAAGATTGGGGCAGGGGGAGCAAAAAGGGTAAGGATTTGTGACATTGCCAAATCGGCATTTTTAACTTTTATAAAAGCACGGTTTTCTCCAGGCTCTATTGAAATATCTTCGTTTACGACTGCAATTGAAGCATTAGATGTCGACCAGTATTTTTCGTATTTTTTATTTCCGATAAATGAGATTTCCGAAGTTGTTGCTTTTTCTAATTGTTCTGTAGCAGTTATGCTTTGTGAAGTGCTGCCGTAAATTACGCCATTAATAACTTCGTTAATTTCTTGGATAGAATAGGATCTCATTGATAAATTTTAATCGACTAAAGGGTTATTTTTTGCCAAATAAAATGAATTACATTTTAATTACCTAATTATTTTTTTACGTTTCTTAATAAATATTTAAAATAAGATGGTAATTTTTGTAAAATTAACATTTAGGTCATTAATTTAATGAGGTTTTTTTAATCTATTGAATAGCAGTATGTTGATAGTTCTGTCTAAAAGCAATGAAAATTTTGATGGAGAAAATAAATAATTTAATTGTTAGGTTATAGCTTACATTTGTTTTGTTAAATCATTTATTGATTGGGGATTATATAAAAAAAGCGATTCGTTTTAATGAACCGCTTTTATAAATTATTCTTTAATTTTTGATAGTGAAACTGCGTTGATGCAGTAACGTAAACCGCTTGGTGGTGGGCCGTCAGGGAAAACGTGACCTAAATGTGCATCGCAGACATTGCAAACTACCTCAACACGAATCATCCCGTACGATTTGTCGGCATGGTAGCCAATTGCATTTTCTTTAATTGGCTGTGTAAAAGAAGGCCAGCCAGTTCCTGATTCAAATTTTTCGCTTGCATCAAAAAGAACCGTTCCGCAACATTTACATTCGTAAATTCCAGGATCAAATAAACTGCACAATTCAGAACTAAAAGATCTCTCTGTTCCTTTTAAACGTGTTACTTGAAATTCTTCTGGAGTTAGAATCTGTTTCCATTCGTCCTCCGTTTTCTCCACTCTTTTGTCTGGAGCTGGATTTCCTTTATTTGTAAAATGAATTACATCTGCCCATTTTATCATAACTTTTTTGTTTTAAAGTTTAAAGTTTCAGGTTTAAAGTTTCAAGTTTACTGTGACTGCAAACTGCAACTGAACACTAGAAAAGAACTGAACACTATTCCTCCTCTTTCTGTCCCATCATCATCAGATAGGCTTTCAAGAATGGGTCGATATTTCCGTTCATTACACCGTCAACATCGCTGGTTTCATAACCTGTACGAACATCTTTTACTAATTTATAAGGTTGCATTACATAATTACGAATTTGCGATCCCCATTCAATTTTCATTTTTCCAGCTTCGATATCCGCACGCTGCGCTTGCTGTTTCTTTAATTCGATTTCATACAATTGAGAACGAAGCATTTGCATAGCACGCTGTCTGTTATCTTGCTGAGATCTAGTTTCAGAACACTGAATTTGAATTCCAGTTGGTTTGTGAACCAGTTGTACTTTAGTTTCAACCTTGTTTACGTTCTGTCCACCAGCACCACTTGAGCGAGAAGTTGTAATTTCGATATCAGCGGGATTAATGTCGATTTCGATACTGTCATCTACAAGCGGATAAACGTAAACGGATACGAAAGAAGTATGACGTTTCGCATTACTGTCAAAAGGCGAAATACGAACTAAACGGTGTACACCATTTTCTCCTTTTAGATATCCGAATGAATAATCACCTTCGAACTCTAAAGTTACGGTTTTAATTCCGGCAACCTCGCCTTCCTGAAAGTTAAGCTCTTTAATTTTGTAGCCATAACTTTCTCCCCACATCATGTACATACGCATTAGCATTCCTGCCCAGTCGCAACTTTCAGTTCCTCCAGCACCTGCTGTAATCTGGACCACAGCGCTTAAACTGTCACCTTCGTCAGAAAGCATATTTTTGAATTCGATATTTTCAATATGCGCTTGTGCAGCTTCATATTGTTCATCTAATTCATCTACAGAAAGTTCTCCTTCTTTGTAAAAATCATAAGCTAGCTGTAGTTCTTCTGTTAATGCTACTGCTTTATCATAATCTTCAATCCATTTTTTCTTGTTTCGAAGGTTTTTTACAATGTTTTCTGCTTCTTTCGGATTGTTCCAAAAGTCTGGAGCGAACGTTTTTTCTTCTTCGTTTGCAATTTCGATTAGCTTGGCATCAACGTCAAAGATACCTCCTCAACGCACCAAGGCGCTCCACAATACCTTTTACTTGTTCGGCTGTTGTCATAAATTAATTAATAGGTTTTTATATGTTTTTTAGAATTATTACGTTAATTTGGTCTAGAGAAACCAGCGAGTTAAATTTTACCAAAACTTGCTGAGAATAACTATAAGTAATACGTAATTTTGCATACAAAAATAAGATATAGTTTTTAGAATATGGAAATAAATTTAATCAGCGATACCATAACAAAGCCTACTTATGAAATGCTGCAGTATATGTTTAACGCCCATGTTGGCGATGATGTATACAAACAGGACCCAACGGTGATTGAATTGGAAAACAGAACAGCAGAGTTTTTTGGTATGGAAGCTGGTCTTTTCTTTCCGTCTGGAACTATGGCAAACCAAACTGCAATTAAACTGCATACACAACCTGGAGAACAGCTAATTGCTGATAAATATGCTCACGTGTATCATTACGAAGGAGGAGGAGTCTCTTTTAACAGCGGTGTTTCTTGCTGTTTAGTAGACGGAAATCGTGGAATGATAACGGCTGCACAAGTTAAAGCTGCAATAAACGATCCGGAGTTTTATCATAGTCCGCTAACAAGTTTGGTTTGTGTTGAAAACACAACCAATAAAGGAGGCGGAGCGTGTTACGAATTGGAAGATTTAAGAGAAATAAAAAAAGTTTGCGATGCTCATGATTTAAAGTTCCATTTAGATGGCGCTCGAATTTGGAATGCGTTAGTGGCTAAAAGACAGAATCCCAGAGAATTTGGAGCAATTTTCGATACAATTTCCGTTTGTTTGTCTAAAGGGTTAGGTGCTCCAATTGGTTCAGTTTTACTTGGGAGTAAAGCTGATATTCACAGGGCGTTGAGAATCAGAAAGATACTAGGTGGAGGGATGCGTCAAGTAGGTTATTTGGCTGCGGCTGGATTATATGCTTTGGCTCATAATATCGAAAGATTAGCAGAAGATCATCGTCGTGCAAAGGAAATAGCAAAAATCTTAAGCACAAAACCTTGGATTTCATCTATCGAACCTGTAGAAACTAATATTTTAATTTTTTCGCTTGCCGAAGGTTACAGCGATCAATTATTAATTGAGAAATTGAAACAGAAAAATATCCTGATAAGTTCATTAGGACATAATAAACTCCGAATTGTAACGCATTTAGATTATAAAGAAGTAATGCATACTTATGTGTTGGAAACACTTTCGAAGTTTTAGGAGAAAGATTCTAAGCTTCTAAGGAACTGAGGTTCCAAGGAAGAAAGAAATAAAGCTTTAAAAAAAAGAGGATGTTAATACATCCTCTTTTTTTTATCAAAAAAATAAAACTTAGAACCTTAGCCAAACTTATTTAAACAAATTATCCATTCCAGGAATAGACGGCATATCCATTCTTGCCACAGCGTCTAATTCTCTTTCGTTTACACTAGTTGCTTTTTCTATTGCTTTATTTAACGTTACAATTAAGTAATCTTCTAATTGTTCTTTATCTTCTAAAAGAGAATCATCAATAGAAAGTGATTTTATTTTTCTACTAGCTGTAATAGTAACTTTTAATAATCCGTCAGCGCTTTGTTCATCAATCAAAACAGTATCTAAACGCTTTTTGGTATCTTCAATTTTTTGCTGGGTTTCTTTAAGTTTACCCATCATTCCCATTAAATCCATTTTTGTTGATTTTTTAAATTATTTCAGACAAAATTACTATATTGCTGTGTTAATTCAATAGAATATTTTATGAAAAAATTAATTTTGTTCTGTTGGGTTTGTGCTATTTTTGCGTCTTCATATTAAAAAATTAATGCTTAATAAATGCAAAATGATATATCGGCTCCAAAGGCTAAAATAATTCCAAAGACATTAAAAAAACATAAAGAAGCTAGAATTGACAACTATTTCTGGCTTAATGACAGAGAGAATTCAGAAGTAATTGATTATCTAAATAAGGAGAATGCTTATTACGAAAGCATGACTTCTCATACCCAAAAATTAAAAGATAGTCTGTTTGAAGAAATGAAAGCAAGGATTAAAGAAGACGATTCTTCTGTTCCTTATTTCTACAACGGCTATTTTTATATCACACGTTTTGAAACTGGTCAGGATTATCCAATTTTTGCCAGAAAAAAAGGAAGCCTTTCTGCAGAAGAAGAAATTCTTTTTAACTGCAACGAAATGGCAAAAGGACATGCTTATTTTAAATTGGGAGGTTTAAGCATTAGTCCAGATAATAAATTTGCCAGTTTTGGAGTAGATATTGTCGGAAGAAGAATATATACAATTCAATTTAAAAATTTAGAAACAGGTGAAATTTTAGCTGATAAAATAGAAAATGTTACAGGAGCTTCTGTTTGGGCAAATGATAACAAGACTGTTTTTTATGTTAGACAAGACCAAGTAACATTAAGAGCTGATAAAGTTTTCAGGCATAAATTAAATACAACTTCAGATAATGATGTTTTAGTTTATGATGAAGTTGATGATACTTTTAATGTGTCTATCAGCAAAGAAAAATCAAGAAAATACATTGTTATTGGTTCTGGAAGTACTTTGACAACTGAATATAGAATCTTGAATTCTAGTAATCCAGAAGGAGAATTTACTGTTTTTCAGCCACGCGTTCGCGGATTAGAATACAGTATTTCTCATTACGAAGATTCGTTTTATATTCTGACCAATAAAGATAAGGCGACGAATTTTAAGTTAATGAAAACGCCAGAAGACAAAACAGGAAAGAAAAACTGGGTGGATCTTATTCCGCACAGAGAAGATGTTTTGTTGGAAGATATTGAGATATTTAAAAACTATTTAGTTGTAGAAGAACGTTCTAATGGATTGAATCATATTAGAATTATGCCTTGGAATGAGGAGCCAGATTATTATCTTCCTTTTGGCAGCGAAACGTACAATGCCTATACAACAACAAATGTTGATTTTGATACTGATATTTTGCGTTACAGTTACCAATCATTGGCAACGCCATCTTCTGTGATTGATTTTAATATGAAGACTAAAACCAAAGAAATCTTGAAAGAGCAAGAGGTTTTAGGTGGAAAATTTGATAAAGACAATTATATAGAAGAACGAGTTTGGGCAACAGCAAGAGATGGAGTAAAAGTGCCTATTTCTATGGTTTATAGAAAAGGATTAGAGAAAAATGGTAAAAGTCCGTTGTTGCTTTACGCATACGGTTCGTACGGAATTACGATGGATACCTATTTTTCTTCAACAAGATTATCGCTCTTAGACCGCGGATTTGTGTATGCAATAGCTCATATTAGAGGAGGTGAGGACTTAGGAAGGCAATGGTATGAAGACGGAAAACTGTTAAAAAAGAAAAATACCTTTACAGATTTCATTGATTGCTCTAAATTTGTAATAGACCAAAAGTATACTTCTCCTGAACATTTGTATGCAGAAGGAGGGTCTGCTGGCGGACTTTTAATGGGAGTAATCGTAAATGAAGCTCCTGAATTGTATAATGGCGTTATCGCTCAGGTGCCTTTTGTAGATGTAATTACTACAATGTTGGATGACAGTATTCCGCTTACAACTGGAGAGTATGACGAATGGGGAAACCCAAACAATAAAAAGTATTATGATTATATGTTGTCGTACTCACCTTACGATAATGTAAAAGCACAAGAATATCCTAATATGTATGTTTCTACCGGATTACACGATTCGCAGGTACAGTATTGGGAGCCAGCTAAATGGGTTGCAAAATTGAGAGATTTAAAAACAAATAATAAGCTTTTGTTTTTAGATACCAATATGGATGCAGGTCATGGTGGGGCTTCGGGACGTTTTGAGGCTTTAAAAGACTTAGCAAAAGAATTTAGTTTTTTATTAGATTTAGAAAAAATTAAAAGCTAATTAGAAATTTTTTGTTAAATTTGCAACCTATCAAGGTTAATTTGAAAAGGCCTTTGATTAACTATTTTTTTATGAAAGAAGAAATAACTGCTTATAATAATGTTTTAGAGTTAATAGGAAACACCCCCCTTATTAAGCTAAATAAAATTACCGAAGAGTTAGAAGGAAATTTCTACGCAAAGGTAGAAGCTTTCAACCCAGGTCATTCCTCAAAAGATAGAATAGCGTTATATATTATTGAAGAAGCCGAGAGAAAAGGAATTCTATCTCCAGGAGATACCATTATCGAAACTACCTCTGGTAATACAGGATTTAGTTTAGCAATGGTAAGCATTATTAAAGGTTACAATTGTATTTTGGCCGTAAGTTCAAAATCATCTAAGGATAAAATTGACATGTTGAGAAGTTTAGGCGCCAAAGTGTATGTCTGTCCGGCTCACGTTTCTGCAGATGATGAAAGATCTTATTATAATGTAGCCAAACGTTTGCACGAAGAGACTAAAGGGTCAGTCTATATTAATCAATATTTTAATCAGCTAAATATTGATGCCCACTACAACACTACAGGTCCTGAGATTTGGGAACAGACAAAAGGACAAATTACGCACTTAGTTGCTTGCAGCGGAACAGGAGGAACTATCTCTGGAACTGCAAAATTCTTAAAAGAAAAAAATCCAAATATTAGAATTCTAGGAGTTGATGCTTTTGGTTCTGTATTGAAGAAATACCACGAGACAAAAGAGTTTGACAGCAAAGAAATTTATCCATACCGTATAGAAGGTTTAGGTAAAAACTTAATCCCGTCAGCTACAGATTTTGATATTATTGATAAATTCATGAAAGTAACCGACGAAGAAAGTGCTCACTCTGCAAGAGAGATTACTAGAAAAGAAGGTTTATTTGTTGGGTATACTTCTGGAGCAGTAATGCAAGCTATTAAGCAATATGCTGAAGAAGGCGAATTTACAAAAGACAGTAATATTATTGCTATTTTCCCAGATCACGGTTCTCGTTACATGAGTAAAGTATTCAGCGATGATTGGATGAATGAACAAGGTTTCTTTGATAGTGTTAACGAAGAAGAAGCACAAAAAATTGAATTTGTAAAGTAATAAAGTACTTTTAAAAATATTTAAACTCCATTCGTAATTTTCGAATGGAGTTTTTTTTTGGAGCAAATTTCCATGAAATACTAAACGATTCAAAAAGTATAATTTATAGTATTGTTGAGTATACCGTATTTATACGTAGGAAATTATGATTTTCAATGATTTTAATTTAATAATTTAATAGTTTTTATGAGTTTGTGTAAAAGTTTTTTGTTGATAAAATTGTTGAAAAGTGTTACTTTAACGAGTATTTAGGTCAGTTGTCGGAAATATTTCCGCTCAAAATCATAATAATCTAGTTTAGAGGTGTTAAAATAACATAAGTTGTTTAATCCCTAAAATCTACTATTATGAAAAAATTACTACTAGCAGTATTGTTTGTAAGTTTTTTGAATGTGAATGCGCAAACACCGATTCAGGAATTTAACTTTAACGGAACTTTAAACAATACAGCAAACACCATCTCATTTATCGGAACCAACAATTTCGTGGCTGACAGAGCAGGAGTTGTAAGAGGAGCTCAACGATTAAATAATAAAGCTTTAGAAGCTGTAATCGATGATCTGCCTCAAGGAAAGAGCTCAAGAACAATTAGCATTTGGGTTAAATTCAATGATATTTCGAATCCAAACTATGTTTGGGGTTACGGAAATCCTCTTAATGCACAATATTGCGGTTTATTACAACAAGGAACAACCTCTTCTAACTCTGATTTGAGTTTGGCTGCTTGGGGCGCTTCTAATGATGTAATTGTCTCTACACCGCTTGAAAAGAACGTATGGTACAATTATACTATTACTTATGAAGGTACGACTTCTAAAATATATCGTGATGGTAAATTATTAAAGTACTTGGAAGGTATGGTAAGATCTACTAATGGAAATATTTTTAGATTGGGCGAAATCAATACGACGGTGGGAATTAATGCAGATATTGACGATTTGAAGATCTATAATGTAGCTTTGACTCCAGATCAGGTAAGTCAGTTATATGAGAACGAGAAAGCATCTAATTTAATTGCAGTGGCTGCAGAGGCGAAGACGACAAAAACTGCAATAAAAGCAAAACCAAATCAAACAATAATTACTTCGGGCGATGTTAACGGAACAGCAAAAAGCATCGAAGTTTATTCGCAAGGGCAAAAAATAGTGGGAAGTAATGCAACGAATTTAAGCGATCTTCCAGAAGGGACTTATTTATTAAAAATTACAAGTACTCCATCGAAAAAAATTACTTCAAAATAAATGGTTTTTTAGTTTACTTTTTAAATGTTAGTTAGTTTTTTATTGCGCATGCAATTGGGTTTTTGGAATAGTAATGAAAGCTTTCTGTATTCAGAAGGCTTTTTTTTAGTCTAATTTCCATCCAAAAGTAGTCTGAAATACATAATCATCTTTTGATGCGCCAGGTTTTGGTTTGTTATCATAGTTATAAACAAACGAAAGTTTAATGAAGAAATCTAACGGTAAATCATATTTGGTATCTACAGAAAAATCGGCACGAATTCTTTTGCTTTCTGTTAAACTCGGAAAAAAATTCACTTTAGACTGAATGCTAAAATCTCCAATATCATACAAGTTAAGGTCACTTCCTAGAAATAACTCCAAACTTTTATTAGGCGCTGTAGTTTCAGTAAAACGCTCGTGGTTAAAAGACAATCCGGAAGCAATTCCCCAGTATTTTTTATTGCTATGCATAAGGTATTTTCCGTAACCTGCTTTTGAGACAACTCGAAGATCAATATCTTGTTCTGTATTTTTTAAAGTTACAACAGATAGTGGAATAAAATAGTCTTTGGGCAGTAAATGGATATAGCTGACATCGGTGTCAATTCTTCGTATAGGATCGCTATCATCTTGTATAGATTGAATTTGTTTGTAGGTTGCAGTGCCGTACCATTTTTTAGCAGTGTAGCCTAAATTTACATTTATTGTCAATTGCTGTAAACTTTGTGCTTTGGTTAATTTGATTCCTGCATCAAAGCTAGCATCAAGCCTTCCCCAAAAGCTTTCGTCAACAGGCTTAATGCGTACAATATCAGTGAGATCAGCGATGCTTTTGGTTTGTGTTTCAATATTGGTTATTTCACATTTGCCGGGAGTTTCAATTTTGACGATTTTTCCGTTTAGTAAATTTCCGTTAGAAAGATTGATAATATAAATTCGATCTGAACTAATATTTTTAACATGTTTCCATTCTAATTTAAAATCCTCTTTGCTGTAATCGGTTTCTATTTGTAATATGCCTTTGTTCATTGTTTTTATTTCGCCAACGATGATATCATTGTTTTTTAAGACAAGAGTATCAGAAACCTGTGCACTGATTTTTAAGAAAAATAAAAGAAAAAATAGAAATATAGTTTTCTTCATATTTAAGTTTATTTCTTTGATTTACAGCTTATAATATTAAAGTTAGAAATAAAAATGTAATGTAAGATAGAATTATAAAAAATTAGTGTTTTGAATGTTTCAATTACTGCAGATAAATTAAATTGAGTTTAAAAACAGTTTGAAAAAATGGTATTTGAACTATAAAAGTATTTTTGTGAGAATTATGTATTTCTATGTAGGAATGGTTTGGATATGCTGAATTTTAATTATAGTTTTAACAAATTTTTTAAAAATAATAAACGAAATTTTAAAATTGTAAAATCTTAATCGTTTAAATTTTACAATCAAATACTATTTGCCTTAACCCAAAACTATTCTGATAAAAGCTATAATTATGAAAAAAATATTACTCACTTTAATGTTTGTAAATTTTTTAACTGCTAATGCGCAAAATCCGGTGCAAGAATTTAATTTCAACGGAAATTTAAACAGTGCCGATAACACCATTTCTTTTTTGGGTACTCCAGTTTTTGTAAACGACAGATCGGGAAATCCTAAAAGTGCTTTACGACTTGCAAACAAAGCTTATCAGGCAGTGGTTGGAGAGCTTCCTCAGGATAATAAACCAAAAACAATATCTATTTGGGTAAAATTTAATGCAGTCAATATTCCGAATTACATCTTAGGATACGGTGCGGCGGTAAATGGACAATATTTTGGTTTGGTGCATCAGCCAGTAGCTGGTGGCAGTGCAGATTTAAGTTTAGTGGGTTGGGGAGACACAAATAATGTAATAGTTTCAGTGCCATTAGTAAAAGAGACATGGTATATGTATAGTGTCACTTATGATGGAAATGTATCAAAAATTTATCGTAATGGCGAATTGCTAAAATCTGTAGAAAGAATTCAGCGTTCAGCAAAGGGCTATATTTTAAATCTCGGAAAATTAAACACTTCAACGAGTATTAATGCAGATATCGATGATTTAAGATTATATAGCGTTGCTATGACAGACGAACAAGTGAGGGAAGCATATAATAGCTCAAAACCAAGCATTTCTTCAGTATCTCAAGCAGTTGCTGTGGCTACTAATACTGTAAATGTACCTAAAAAAGCAGCTGCTACACCTGTAAAAGCTTCTGCACCTGTCAACGCTCCAGCAGAAACCAATAAAAGCATTAAAACTATTGAGGTTTTTTCGCAAGGAAAACAAATAATGAGTGCTAATGTTTCTAATATAACCGATTTGCCTGAAGGGACTTATTTGATTAAGGTCATTAATTCGGCTGGAAAAAAATAACTGTTTATAAAAAAGCCCTCCATATTTTGGAAGGCTTGACTGTAATTATCTTTTTTTCTGCTGGCCAGGAGCATACGCTTTAGCGCTTTTATCTCCATTCATTTTTTTAGCTTGTCCTGGCGGTATTTTTTTACCTGATGGAGCAGGTGTGTAAGTGTGACTGTGTGTACTGCAGCTGATTACGCTTAATACTAAGAACAAAAGAACTAATACTACGACAGCAATTCGGGTGATTTTTGATGTTTGCATTTTTAAGTTTAAATTTATTTGGGGTGTTGCAAATATAATCTAAATGTTATCTTTAGTTTGATCTAAGCTTAGTTTAAAATGAGTTCAAATAATAATCTTAACCGAGTTTATTTTAGTTTTGATCTCCTAAATATTTACACGGTAATATGACAATAAAAGAAAAGTTTTTATTAATTGGATTTACAGGTTTTGTTCATTTAGACAAAAAAAGAGAGACGGAAAGGAAAGAATAACCTTTTGTTCTAAATACTGCAACGAATGGATTTTTCTATTATTGGTTAATGAAGACGATATTTGGAAAATCGAAAAAAATGAAGACAATGACATTATTAGCACTACATTAAACAAAAATAAATCTTCAATTGATACAGAAGATTTGCTTCTGTTTTTTAAAAACTATTATTACGCGAATAATGATTTCTCGAATGATTTATAAGTAGAATTATTTTTATAAAGAATTATTATCTATCTGTAAAACTCCATATATATATAAAAGCCATAATAACCTCTATTTTCATGAATATCAAAAATTAAAAGGTAAGTGTTCTGGCAATCTTTAAAATTACAAATTTGATATCTAAATGAAATCGCTGTATTGGGATCTTCTAAATATTCTAACTTAACAATATTGTTTTGGGCTAATTCCTGATTGGTTATCACGCCAGTTTTGATTAATGAACTTAAGAAATTAGAGGTTTTAAAAGAAATAATAGCTTCATGTTTTATTCGTCCGTTTCCGCAGTAGAAATTAAAATGTACTTCAGAATCAGGACTTTCAATTGGAAGCGATCTTCCGCCACCTAATTGTATTTTTTTTATAATTGAAATTTTGGTCATAATTAGCTCAGAGAATTTGGCTTTAAGTTTTCAGCAGTTTAGGGATATAAATATAGCCAAGAACTATAAGTATTACAGAAATAAAACTGGCGTAATCTACAAAGCCATAATAATTCCGGACTTGTTCTCCATTTCGTTTTATCATACGGACAGCTTTTGAATCGCCATTGTGAAGTTTTCTAAACACAACTTGATCTCCAATTAAAAAACCATATTGATTGGTATCGCTGTTGCCACTATCTTCATATTTTATTCCGTCTTTACCTATAATGGAATAAGAATATGTTCTGGCAGAATTAGCGGCTCTCTTGTAAGAGCTACTGTCATAAATTTTGCCTTCGCCAAGATTATTTTCGTTTGTATAGATTACATTAATGACAATTCTCTGAAGGAAAATGAGAAAAATTATTAATATAAAACCATGAAAAACAATTTTCTCTTTCATTTTGTGTTGGCCTTGAGAATTTTATAATGCAAACAAATAAAAAAGTCTTCTGAAAATCAAAAGACTTCTATTTTTTTAGCTAATAACACTAATCACAATAAATAAGATTACAAGCGCTATTACAGCAAATTTCATAAATTTTGATGATTGCATAAATCGAGATTTAAATTAGTTTATTTCTATAAATAACAAATATAATTTTTTATTAGAATTAAGGGGAAATTCTCTAAAACAAAAAAGCTCCAGAAAAATCCAGAGCTTTTTTAAAATATATTTTTATAGAAAGACTATTCTTCCTTCATGGTATGATAAACGTTCATAACATCATCATCTTCTTCGATTTTCTCGATTAATTTCTCAACATCAGCGATTTGAGCTTCAGTTAATTCTTTTGTAATTTGCGGAATGCGCTCAAAACCAGAAGATAAAATTTCAAGACCTCTGTTTTCTAATTCTTTCTGTAAAGCACCAAAGCTTCCAAAAGGAGCGTAGATTAAGATTCCGTCTTCGTCTTCAAAAACTTCCTCAGCACCAAAATCAATTAATTCTAATTCTAATTCTTCTGCATCGATACCATCTTTCGCAATTCTAAAGTTACAAGTGTGGTCAAACATAAACTCAACAGAACCTTGAGTTCCCATTGTTCCGTTGCATTTGTTGAAATAACTGCGAATGTTTGCTACAGTTCTATTATTGTTATCAGAAGCAGTTTCAATTAAGATTGCAATTCCGTGAGGAGCATATCCTTCAAACAAAATTTCTTTATAGTTGGCAGTATCTTTATTACTTGCATTTTTAATAGCGCGCTCCACATTGTCTTTAGGCATGTTTGCGGCTTTTGCATTCTGTATAACAGCTCTTAATCTAGAATTGGCGTCTGGGTTTGGTCCGCCTTCTTTAACAGCCATTACGATATCTTTACCAATTCTGGTAAATGTTTTGGCCATTGCAGACCAACGTTTCATTTTTCTTCCTTTTCTAAATTCGAACGCTCTTCCCATTTCTAATTTTTAGTTTTGTGATGCAAAAATACGGTTTTCCTATTTTTTACAAAAACAAAATTGTTCTTTTTTGTTTCAAGTTTCAGGTTTCAAGTTGAATGGCTTACGCTGATTTTAACCGCAAAGTTCGCAAAGTTTTTTTATTTAAGATTATGCTTATAAACACAAAGTTCGCAAAGCTAAAGGGATAAAGTTTTGCGCACTCTTTTATTTTGTAAATTAACTTAAAAATTTCTTAGCGTTCTCTGCGTAAACCTTTGCGCACTTTGCGGTAAAAAAACTTCTCATGCGGTTAAACCTGAAACCTGAAACAAACTATTTGCTTCCGCCATTAAACTCATTAATAATATTTACAGCTTCGTTGAGGTACGGATTGGTTTTTAGATTATCCATTTGATATTGGTTAATCGTTTTATCATTTGGATAAGCTCCTAAAAGAAACTGATTAACACTCGAGTTATACACATCAAGCGGATTGTTTTCATCGTTAAAAGTATTGATCTCTGTCCAAAGTGCGTCTAATGTTTTTTTCTGTTTGTAAACAGCATCAAGCGTCAACGGAATTTCAGCTTTTGGAGTATTTACAAGTTGATCTATTTTGAGATTAATCTTTTTAATATTGTTAAAAAAGTAATTGTCGGACAGTCTTACTGAACTGTTCTTGGCAATTTTATCGATTAAATTTCGCTTTACATACGTTCTGTATTTTAGGAAAGGTTCGATACTATCGTTTTTTATGGCTGTCGGAAAATCGCTTTCTTTCTGGTAAACATCCTCATAAAATTCAGGAAGTACCACATCTGGTTTTACGCCAATATATTGATGGCTTTTGCCTGTAATCCTGTAAAATTTATTGATTGTTATTTTTAAGAAATCGGTATTTTTTTCTTCGTCAAGCGGAAGAATAGTCTGCATGGTTGCTTTTCCTAATGTAGTGCTTCCTAATAAAAGTGCACGATTATAGTCTTGCATTATAGAAGAAAAAAATTCGCTTGCCGAAGCCGTATTACTATTAATTAATACCACAATTGGACCTCTGTAAATTACACCTTTAAAAGGGTCATTAATTACAGATTTCTCTTTTTTATTGTCAATTACAATCGACAGCGGACCATAATCTACAAACATTCCTGCCAATTTTATAGCTTCTTCCATAGAACCGCCGCCATTGTCAATAAGGTCAATCACAAGACCTTTTATGCTATCTCTCTGCAGTTTTATAACCTCACGCGCAACGTCATCGGCGCATCCTTTTCTGCTATTGCCGTCAAGATCTGCATAAAAACTCGGAATTTTTATATAACCTATTTTACTGTCTTTACCAATGATGAAACTGAAAACCGAATTTTCTTCATCTTTCATCATTTGTTTTTCAATATAAACATCAAAGCTTTTACCTGAGTTGCGTTTTAAGGTAAGCGTAATATGTTTGTTGCTTTCAGATAAAATCATGGTCGATATAGACTCTAACGAAGCGCACGAAACCTGAAGCGTTTCTTTCTGATTTGAAATTGAAATAATTTGATCGCCTTTTTTTACTTGCCCTGTCTGATACGCTGGTCCGTTTGGGTCAACCTCATCAATAATAATTTCGTTTTTCTCGTTGAGGTTTACCGTCATTCCTAGCGACAAATGCTCTTTGGATAAAGATGCAACAAAACTTGTTTTAGAGTCATCACTAAAATAAGCGGTATGCGGATCAAAATACGTACAAAAGAAATTGTATAATTTTTCTTCTTGTTTGCCGGTATTGTCAATTAAAGTTGTAAAACGGCAAATTTCATTCGTCAGAATTTGATTTTTAGAAGCTTGTTCGATCGATTTAAAATTAGCTTTTACAGAATCTAAATTCTCGCTCATCTCAGCAATATCGTCCAAGATTTGATAGCGTAGCTTTTTCATCCAAACCTTTTCCATGTCTTCTTTCTTCAAATAAAAGGCAAAAGACTTCTTGTAAAAACGGATTGTATCTTTCTTAGCGTAATCAATAGGGATTGTCTGAATTTTTTCTAAGACTTTTTTTGTGCGTATAAGGCCATTTATGTACACTGCCTTTATATCAGTAAGAAAACTGCAATCATTCTTTAGAATCAGATCGTCTAAATTGTAACGGTATTTCTTAGCTAAGTCATCGTATTCACTCTTAAAAAAAATATTGCGTGAAGGGTCAAGTTCGTTAATTAAGTTGTCAAAAACGAACACAGATAAACTGTCATCAACTGGTTTTGGTCTTAGGTGTTCTGCTTGAATAAGCGCATTTATTTTGTTTAATATTTCACAAGTTTCTGCGCTGTTCTGACCAATGGATATAGTTGATGTCAGCAAAAAAAGGAGTAGTGAAATCTTTTTCATAAATGGAAATTCATGGGTTCATGATTAAAGTTACATCAATTTTTTTACAAATTGTAGTATTTTTAGCAAAATATCGACAACGAAAAGTTTTTCATCGTTAAACGAACGCGAACCAAATAATTTAACTTGAATTTGCTTATTTTAAAGCAAAAAAAATGCGTTACAACCGTAACGCATTCTTTAAAATTATAAAGTCAAAAACTTATTTCTTGTAAAAAGGTAATTTTACCACTTTTGCAGGAACATCATTTTTTCTGATTCTAATAAAAATATCGCTGTCAACTGCACTGTTTGCAACGGTTACATATCCTAAACCAATTCCTTTATTCATAGAAGGAGACATAGTTCCAGAAGTTACAATTCCGATTACCGCTCCAGAACCATCAACAATTTCGTAATCGTGTCTTGGCACGGCACGCTCCTGCATTTCAAAAGCAATTAATTTTCTAGTAACACCTGCTTCTTTTTGTTTTTTAAGCGCCTCAGAATTAGTAAAATCTTTAGTAAATTTTGTAATCCATCCTAAACCAGCTTCAAGCGGAGAAGTTGTATCGTTAATGTCATTTCCGTAAAGGCAGAATCCCATTTCTAAACGTAAAGTATCACGAGCAGCAAGACCAATTGGCTTAATGCCAAAAGAAGCTCCAGCTTCAAAGACTTTGTTCCAAATAGCTTCAGCATCTGCATTTTTGCAGTAAATCTCAAATCCGCCAGAACCAGTATAACCTGTAGCTGAAATAATAACATCGCTAAAACCAGCAAAATCTGCTACTTCAAAATGGTAATATGTAATTGCAGACAAATCTACAGAAGTTAGAGACTGCATAGCTTCAACTGCTTTTGGCCCTTGAATTGCCAATAAAGAATATTCGTCAGAAAGATTCTTCATTTCAACTCCTAAATCATTGTGAGAAGTAATCCAGTTCCAGTCTTTTTCAATGTTAGAAGCATTTACAACGAGTAAATACTCTTCCTCTTTCATTTTGTAAATAATCAAATCGTCAACAATTCCGCCTTCGTTATTTGGAAGACAAGAATATTGTGCTCTTCCGATCGTCAAAGTAGAAGCATCGTTTGAAGTCACTTTCTGAATCAAAGCCAGGGCATTTGGACCCGTTAACAAAAATTCACCCATGTGCGAAACGTCAAAAACGCCCACGCCATTACGAACCGTTTCGTGTTCTGCATTAACCCCTTCATAAGTAATAGGCATATTGTAACCAGCAAAAGGAAGCATTTTTGCTCCTAAACCTTCATGTATGTGCGTAAGCGCAGTATTTTTCATTGTGTTGTTTTATAAAATTGTTTTGCAAATCTATTCAAAAAATATCAAATTAAAAGAGCTTAAATTATAAATTTCGCAATAATTAGGAGCTATTTCCTGCTATCCGCTATATCTTTTGCTTTTTAAAGAAAAAAGCAAAACGATGCCGCTGCAAATGAAGTTCACTGAACTCCAATAAAAAAATAAAATATAGTGAAGTAATCAGGGCTAAGGCTGTCGTTTTCAAAAGAACAATCAGGATTTCGATTTTTTACGTAATTTTATTATATAAAAGTATTCAAATGAAATCACTGTATTTAATTAATAAAGAAGAGATTCAGAAATTATACAAACCCGTAAATCCTCAAAGTCATAAAGGAACACAAGGTCATGCGGTGATTATTGCCGGAAGTTATGGCAAAATAGGAGCGGCGGTTTTGGCTTCAAAATCTTGTCTCAAAACAGGCTGTGGACTCGTAACAGCTTTTGTTCCCAAATGCGGTTATCAAATACTTCAAATTTCCATGCCGGAAGTAATGGTGGCAACCGATGAAAACGTGAATTTTATAACCAATATACATTTGCCTTTAATTCCGCAAGCAGTAGGAATTGGACCTGGAATAGGGAAGGAGCTCGGAACACAAAAAGCCTTGTTTGAATTTTTAAGAGTCAATAAAGCGCCTTTGGTTCTAGATGCAGATGCGTTGAATATTATCTCAGAAAACTTATCTTGGTTAGAATTAGTTCCAGAAGACACCATCTTAACGCCACATCCAAAAGAATTAGAACGTTTGATAGGAAAGTGGAATTCAGAAGCCGAGAAATTCCAAAAAACGATCGCTTTTTCGGAGAAGTACAAAGTCATTGTGGTTATGAAAGATGCACCAACTTACATCATCAATAGAACTTCAGTTTACGAAAACACAAGTGGAAACGCAGCACTCGCAACCGCTGGAAGCGGAGATGCCTTAACCGGAATGCTCACAAGTCTTTTAGCACAAGGTTACGAACCCAAATATGCTTCCAAAATGGGCGTCTACCTCCACGGATTAACAGCTGATTTGGCTTTGCCTAAAACAGGTTTTGAGTCTTTTACAGCTTCAACAATTATTAAGTACTTAGGAAAAGCTTTTCTTGAATTAGAGAATTAGAGAATGTGTCAATTAGATAATTAGTTGTACGTTTTGTCATCCTTCGTTCCTCAGGATGACAAAAAATGAGAGTAAATCTGCCAAGATCTGCTCAAATCTTTTTGAATCTGCGTGAAAGGAAAAATCTAAAATCAAAAATCATTAAGTTTGTAACATCCAAGATTAGAGACTTA
Organism: Flavobacterium sp. PLA-DH12; assembly: GCF_059511845.1. NCBI lineage: Bacteria > Pseudomonadati > Bacteroidota > Flavobacteriia > Flavobacteriales > Flavobacteriaceae > Flavobacterium > Flavobacterium sp. PLA-DH12. The sequence continues at coordinate 3,840 of NZ_JCAMPD010000008.1, read as the reverse complement.
GCAACTTAGTTTCTTAGCATCTTAGAATCTTAAAAAAATGAAAAACAACTTCGATCTCAGAACGGTAAACGTCATGCGATATATAACGCCACTGCGCGAAGGCGGTTCTTTACCCGCATTAGCAGAGGCCGATGACGACTTTAAATACGTATTAAAATTTAGAGGTGCCGGACACGGCGTAAAAGCCTTAATCGCCGAATTAGTGGGCGGACAAATCGCTAAAGCCTTAAAACTGCAATTGCCAGAATTAGTATTCGCTAACTTAGACGAAGCTTTCGGAAGAACGGAAGCCGATGAGGAAATTCAAGACTTACTGCAAGGAAGTCAAGGATTAAACTTAGCGTTACACTTTTTATCTGGCGCTATTACTTTTGATCCTGCTGTAACAACCGTAGATGCTAAATTGGCTTCTCAGATTGTTTGGCTAGATGCTTATATCACAAACGTAGACAGAACTTTCAGAAACACAAATATGCTGATTTGGCATAAAGAATTATGGCTGATCGATCATGGTGCATGTTTGTATTTTCATCATTCTTGGCATAACTGGGAACAACATGCTAAAAGTCCATTCGCGTTGATAAAAGATCACGTTTTATTGCCTCAGGCGTCACTTTTAAAAGAAGTTGATGCTGAATTTAAAGCGATTTTAACACCAGAAGTTTTGGAAGAAATTGTCAATACAATTCCGCTAGATTGGCTGCAATGGGAAGACGCAGACGAAACTCCAGAAGGATTGCGAAATGTGTATCTGCAGTTTTTAAAAACACGATTAGAGAATTCAGAAATATTTGTAAATCAGGCGCAAAATGCAAGATAACCACTTATACGAATATGCTGTGATTCGCGTTGTGCCAAGGGTAGAGCGCGAAGAATTCCTGAATATCGGAATCATTTTGTTTTGCAAAAAAGCCAAATTTATAAAGGTTCTTTTTCATTTAAATAAAGAAAAAATACAAGCCCTTTCTGCCGATTTTGATGTCGAACAGTTAGAATGTAACCTGACTTCGCTAGTAAAAATAGCCAACGGAGCCAGAGACGGCGGCCCAATTGCCGAATTTGAGATTCCAGAACGTTTTAGATGGTTAACAGCCATTAGAAGTTCTGCAATTCAAACCTCAAGACCTCATCCTGGATTGACTCAGGATTTGGAGAAAACGATTCAGCGTTTGTTTGAAGAGTTAGTTCTTTAAGAAGGTTCAAAGGAGCAGAGGTTCAAAGGGACAAAGGTTTTTCTGTAGAGACGCACTGCAGTGCGTCTATTTGTTTGCCACAGATTAAATGGATTAAAATGATTTTTTTTCACGCAGATTTCGCAGATTCAGGCAGATTTAATTTGATAAATATCTATTTGGATCTGCTTAAATCTTTTTAAATCTGCGTGAAAAATCTTTGTGCTTCGGCTTGCATAGCTATCGACTTTGCGAGATTAAAAAAAACTTAGTGTCTTCGCGTCCTCGTGGCAAGAAAATAAAAACCACGAACTACATCTAAATGCAATTCGTGGTTTAAAAACTAAAAATAACTTATTTTTAATGGTGATTCTTTTTAGAAAGAACCACAAACATTACCGCCTAAAGTAGGTCCTGCATTTGTAGAAATATCAGATTTAACGGCAGTATTAGCCAATTTTACGATAGAATATGGCGGAGTAAAAGCAGTTCCGCTTCCAGCTTGAGTTCCTGTTACACTTGTAAATATATTGCTCGTAGAAGTAACGGCTGTAAAACCAGTCATTAATTCGATTGGGTTTTTTACGCCTTCAAAAACATTGCTTTCTACGCGAATGTTTGCTTCAAATCCTGCAGCAATACATTTATTGCTTACGGTGCTGTTAAAGAAACTGTTTAGAATATGCACTTGTCCAAAACGAACTCTTGGCATTCTTTCTCTACAGCCTGGAGCCCACCAGCATCTTGCAAAAGTGATTCTCAATTTTCCGCGATCAGCAGTTGCACCATCGCTTGAACCAATTAAATTTGAATATCTATGATCATCTGATCCTCCAGAACCGCCCGCTTTTGGAGGTTTTAGGTAATGGAATTTAGTGTAGGTAACCGAAATATAATCTGATTTGTTTTTGATGTCGAAGTTTCCGTCAACACCATCTCTAAATTCGCAGTGGTCTATCCAAACATTTGTACATTCGTCTAAAACAGCATTATCCCATCCGTCAGTATCATAAGCGCCAGGGCCTTCAAAAATCAAGTTTCTGATGATGATGTTTTTGCATCGTTTGATATTGAAAATTCCAGAACCGTCTTTAGTTTGGTCAGTAGAAACTAATTTAGCACCGCTTGCGCCATAAATAGTTTTTCCAGTTTGATCCTGAAAAGACAGTCTAGCTGTAACTGTAATAGTGCCTGAAACTTTTATCACTTTTACAGCCGTGTTTTCTACAGCCGATTTTAGTTGAGCGTAAGTGGTAACTGTAGTTTCAGCAGCAGAACCGCCACCAGTTGTTCCGCCGTTTTGAGAAGCCCATCCCGGAACCTCAGCACAGTTTCCGATTTTACCAGTCGGATTGGTTGCAGAAGCATCAATCGCTGTTTCGTTTGTTGGTTGAATACTTGCTTCTGTGTTTGAAGCGATTTCTTCAGAGTTACATGCCGTAAATCCGAAAATCAATGTTACAGCGAACATTGAAAGTGTTGATTTTAAGTTCATAATTAAAGTTTGGTTATTTAATAAGTTAACAACGCAAAACTCAATATTATTTGTAGGAAAAAAGTTGAACAAGTTCAAACTTTCGTAAAAAAATCTATGAAATATGTTTTTTTAACACTTCTAAATTTACAAAAATGTATTTTATGTCTATTTTTACGTAATCGATTACATTAATTTAAGCCCCTAATTAATAATGAGTTGAAAAAACAAATTTAACCTCACCAAAAACCACAAAAACCACAAGATGTACAACCTACTAAGAACCAACATTGAGCGAAAGATTCCGCTCACAGATGAAGAATGGAATATTATTGTTTCCAAAGCAGAGCTCATTAAACTGAAGAAAAATCAATTCCTACAAGTTCAGAACTCCAATAGCAGTTATGAGGGATTTATTTTGAAGGGATCTTTCAAAACCTACATTCTAAACGAAAACGGAACAGAAACCGTCATTTTTTTCTCATTCGAAAATGAATGGATATGCGATCTGGAAAGTTTTTACCATCAGAAACCAACGACATACAATATTAAAGCCATAGAAGACAGCGAAATAGTAGTTATCAATAAAATGCAGAAAGCGTATTTGTTTGCTGTAATTCCAAAACTAATTAAGTTTCATGTCTTAATGATCGAACGGGCCAATGTCGCTATTCAGCAGCGGCTTTTAGATGTGCTCCATAAAACCTCAAAACAGCGTTATTTGGATTTTAAAGAACGTTACCCGCAAAAAGTAACTTCGATAAACAATAAGAATTTGTCATCGTATTTAGGCGTTTCTCACGAGTTTCTTTCGAAGATTAAGAGAACGGTTTCTTAGTTTTTGAGGTTCAAAGGTGCAGAGATGCAAAGTGACAAAGGTTTTTCTGTAGAGACGCACTGCTGTGCGTCTCACGTTGCTTAAAAAAATCTCGCAATCCCGATAGTCATCGAGAGCAGAGGCGCAAAGTTTTATTCTCATTTTTTGTCATTTCGACGAAGGAGAAATCTTCGCAAGTAACTCCGCAATGATAATCCAATCTTTGTCGAGCTTCTCGCGAAGATTTCTCCTTCGTCGAAATTGTAAAGGTTAGATATTTCGGTAACAAAATTTAAATTTAATAAATTTTGTTACGATGAGAAATAATAGTCAAGATTGTACATTAGAGAGGAACTATTTAGAGAAGTATCGTTTCT